>NZ_CP011388.1:2945000-3257500 GCF_001644605.1 Paenibacillus swuensis
GGAAGATAGATATACATCGAATGTTATTAGTGGACGCGGATTCTAATAAAGAAGTAAAAGGTGTTTATGGGAAGCTTTTTATTAATGAAAGTTCTGATGTTCATAAAGGCCCTCATTATTTTGGTTATATGCAAATCACAATCACGCCATCTATTAATAATTTTACATTAGCTAAATACTTGCAAGGTGCAAGTGGAGATGGGATCGTGAGCGGCTTGCATATCTCTAGATTTTCATACGATGTATTCGGAATACAAGGCCTCCCGCAGGGAGATTGGTCTAAATTTTTCTATAAAGGAAAGCCGGTAACGTTTTGGGTTAGCTCAAATTTTTCGAAGAATGCTGAAAGTGAAAAGAACTATGTAATAAAGACAGATGATGGATATATATCCATATACAATTAAGCGAGGTTTAATTTTAATTTGATAAAATCAAAATTATATATAATTTTCCTAACTGTATTAACATTGTCGCAAAATATGTTCTGGGTTCCATTAAATTCAGAAGCAAACGCAAGCTATAAATTATATCCTGATTACCCTGCAAAGAAACAAACAAAAATCAAGGATATACAAGGCACCGATACAACAGACGGGGTTGTATATTGGTATCAACAAGACGACTTAAAATGGGTTGCAGAAAAGGTCGGCACAGCATCTGACGTGGTTACCGCCAACACCAACGCTAAAGGTATTCCTCTTCCAGAGGATACTAATGTGCCTGCTATACTAAATATGAACAATTATTTTCCTGACCAGCTATTAGTTTCGGGTAAAGCATACGCTAAATCCGTTATAAAAGATCTTAAGATGAATGGTCACCCGAAGAAAATTGGAACCATTAATTATCTGGATATCGTAGATTCACATACCGATCCAGATGGAGTTACGGTGCACATTGTTACTCGCAGTGGAGTAAGTTATAGCCATGGTTTTCACAGTAGCTATGGAAACGGTCCAAACGGTCCAAAGTTCCGTGTGGAATACCCGCTTATCTTTGAGTATGAATGGACAGGTTACATAGAAGAATCCAAAGAAGTCGATGTAGCCGGCTCTTCATCTATATCCCTTGGGCAAACCTCAAATGCATCAGCCAATATTAAAGTAAAAAACTTTGATTCCAATGTTTGGTCGGGTCCCGTTAATGTAACTCAAGCAACAGAAACAACTTGGGACTCGACAAACAAAGGTGTTGCAACAATCAGTGACTCAGGAAAAATCACAACGATTTCCCAAGGAACGACAACAATAAAAGCAACTTGGATCAAAGATGGATACACGTTGGTGGATTCATACACCCTAACTGTTATAGCACCACCCAACCAACCAGACTTAACCCCAACTTCCGTCACCCCAGACAAACCCTCTATCCCGATCGGATCGACCATTACATTCACAGTAGAGGTTCAGAACATTGGCACACAAGCCATTCCCAGTTCAACTCCCGTTGCCGTGAAAGTATTCGACCAAACAGGGAGATTGGTTAAGAACACCACCATTTCCGGAGGGTTTACAGGGGGGCAGAAGAAAACTTTTACCTTCCAAGATTCCTTCCCCACCTCAGGAGCTACTCGTACCTATCAAACGATTGTCGATCCAGCAGGATCAATAACTGAAGCCAGCGAAACTAACAACGAAAGACAAGATACATTCAGCGCTGCAGCTGGTGGCGGAGGAATCACAGGAGACTTCGACATTCTACCCGGACCAAACATTAAGTACAGAGACAGCTTCACACTACACCCGAAGGATATCACGAATAGCGGGTCCTGTTCATACTCACGACACACGTTCAAAATCACTCGTGACGGTACAACATACACTTCCCCGTTTGTTTACTCCAAAACCCAAGACAGCAGCTACACCGAATCGAATTATCCCTATGTAATGGGCGTCGGCAGCCATCAAATCTCTTTAACCATCCACAGTAATTGTGGAGAAATCATTATCGGTCCCAAAACACTCGAAATAACAGGCCCGCAAAATAACAATCCACCTCAAGGCCAGATTGGATTTGTCCGCTCTTCAGATCGAACGAAACCGTTAACAACTGTATTGGAAGGAACACGTTTAGACTTAATCCTTATCCAAGATCCGCGCGTACCCACACCGCATGACCCAGATGGAGATGATATCTACCTCGTGGGCTTTGATTTTTCAGAAAGCGATGCTTGGACCAAAGAAATTGATATGAAATACGCCAATAATTATACTGACATTGGCTATCTCAACGTGCTCATGGATAAAGTAGGCACTCACCGCGTAAAGGCAACCATCCGTGACGAATTCGGCGCAACAGCGATTCTTTCAACCGTGATTGAAGTTGTACCCGAAAATCCAATCCCCGTCATCACAGGACCTACCGAAGTGGTCGAAGGCCGACCGGTTTCCCCTCCTTTCGACGCTAACGCGAGCTTCAGTCATATGGGCAGGCAAATCGATCACAGCCGCGATCAATGGACGAATCTCAGAACCATGTATCCCGACATAGGAACCGAAATTCTTTCACTTGACGTGTTTGACGAAATCGGACTACAGTCGCTGGCACCAGATACCCATACACTGACCGTTAAACCGGATATCCCGCCAACCCCCAAGCTAGAATACACAGATAAGGCAGTTCGTAACTCCAATGTACTATTTCGAAATACATCCTATAGCCCCGACGGAGATAACATTGTTACCAATTCAGTCACCTATAAATACGATGCCAATCATAACGGTACGTTTGCGGACGACGGGCAACAACCTATAACGATGACACCGCAGAAAACCTTCACCTTCAACCCAACCCGCGTGGGTAAATACCAGTTTTGTGTTTATGTCCGTGAAGATTGGGGGAAGGACGCCAGAGGTTGCTATGATTTTGAAGTGGTCAACGACAGTCCTTTTGTTTCATTTACGGTTTCGTCTACTACTACAGAACCGTTTGCGATCAACAATAAACCCGTTACGGTCATTGATTTCATGAGCGGCGCGTGGACGAGCAACGATTACCTTCATGCCAATAAATCCAAGGCGTGGATGCGAAATCCCCACACAGGCGTCCTTGCTGCCGTTCCCTTCCAAAAGCCGACCATAGATGCGCCAACAAACCCTACGATTACGCTGATGGACCAACCCTTCAGCACCGGTGACCGCGAAAACGGCAGAACCTACTATTTGGAAGACGGCTATTACCTATCCTGGAAGCAATATGACTATGGAGGATCCACAGCCGCTTACGTGTATATCAAAAAATACAAACCATCCTACCCCGATCCCGCCAGAACCGGAAATTTACACAATGTGATGTTTGACGGACCGCATCGAATCGATTATGAGAATAAAATCATATACGTCCGCGAGCAAGGCTGGGGCTATGAAAGCTATTATGTGGATCGGGTGAAGGGTTACAACATTCATGATTTTATTACATTAACCAATCCCCCTGTTGTAACTATGGTTAACTATAGTGATTTTATCAAAACACCCGTTGATCTCGGTTACGAAGACCGTTGGATCGGTACGGACGGAACGGTGAATTCCTACAGCTGGGATCGTCCATTGAACGGCGGCCCGTGGTCAACCTATCAGGATAACAACACATCCTCCTATGGAATGAGCTTGTTGCCGAACGGGGACTACATTTACGGTGCGGATGCGCAGTGGAGATTGAATGTCTATGACGGTGCAACCAGAGCTCTGAAACGAACGCTCAACCACCGCTTTTATTGGTATGGCGAGCCCTATATGAGCGCGGATGAAAAAGCAATCGGTGTAGTCAACTCCAATCACAGCAGCTTCTCTCTCTATCAATATCAATCCGAGCAAGAATTGTTAGCCTCGAACGGATGGACAAGCTACACCGGTCGATACGAAAACATCTTTATTTACAGTTATTACAATGGCACCATCAATGCTATGAGCGCGGTAGATTCTAACGGGACCATTCGCTGGACTACACCCGGTCATGCAAATACACATTCCAGTATTATTACGAATGACGGGTTTCTGATTTATACACTGGAGTCCAGGCTGATGAAAGTGAATATTTTGACGGGAGCAACCAGTATAATCGCTGAGTTAAGCGGATACCGACCGAATGTAAGCGAGGGATATTCCCACTATTACTCTTTTCCGACATTTTTACCGGACGGAACAATACTGGTCAACATAAACAGCCATAATTTCAGTACAGACAGCGACTATGTAAATACGGTTATCATTGACAGCACGAAAGAAACTACATCCAACCGGTTTACGTTAAATCAGCTCATACCAACCACGCCAGCCAACTATGCGCTCGGAGACAGCTACCAAATCTCTTACACGTTACGTATGAACAAGTTTCAACATGACCTTGCGGCGGGGATGTCCTTTGGGATCCTGAACCATCAAAACATGCTCCGAGTGGAAAGCAACCCGAATCATACCCGCCTTGTACGGATTACGAACGGACAGAAGACTATACTTCGGGAGATCCCTTACCCATTGGCCAAAAGCACCTATCATACGTTCAAAATCATGCGAATGGGAGACCAAATCAAAGTTTACATTAACGGGGTGCCGCTCATTACTACACAAGAAAGCTCCTATAAGAACGGCACCTTCGGGCCCTTTACCGAGATCGGGAAAGCGGAGTTTAAAGCGGTAACCTATGCGGATTTGTCCCAGCTTAACGGCAGCAGCAAAGTGAACAATTACGGAATTGTGGGGGAGGAGTTAGAGTACTCAGCCTTCATGATGGATACGGAAAATGACCCGGCCATCCCTGCGCTCAATGAGTGGAAGTACGAGCAGCTTTCCCAAAAATTTCTGGATGCGGGTGACGGAAAATCCGGGGCATCTTCATTGCACAATCGAACTTTTAATACATCCAACCCCATTTTAGATAAAGTGGGACTGTACCGGATCTCATATTCCACCAAGGATGACCCTCACCCGGAGCATCGGTATGGAGATATGATGTTTAACAGCTACAGGCAAAAGTCGAATGTATACGCCAACAATGTCATCATACACCGCAAACCTATTTCCCTGTTCACGCTATCTCTAAACCCGAATTATTCTGTTCGATGGCATGACAGCAGCTATGACCCGGATCGATGGCTGAGCCCAGGGCATTATTCCACAGAGCCGACAGGTATTCCTTATGGTTCGAATCGGGGTATTTTGCAGGCCAAATATTATTATGTATCTCCAAGCGGAGCCACGTTCTACGAAAAGCTAACCTCACCGCAAGAGACAGGCACATATGAGGTGGGAATGGCGGTTCAAGACGAATACGGCGCATGGTCCGATTGGAATGTTGAATATTTGAATGCCACCGTTACGGGGCCAGGCAATATGTTTCCGCCTGCGGCAGCTTTAACAAACCCTAACGGCACTCAGTCCGCTCCGACCCTCTATTCGACGTTGAGACCCAACATAACATGGGCACAGTCGGATCCTGATGCAGGTAATGTGTTTACAGGTTATCAGATCCTTATTTCAAACGAACAAAATACCCAAATGCTGCTGGACACAGGAGAAAGCGGTCAATGGACGAGTAATACCTGGGCGAACTGGGCTGTTAACCGTGATTTGCCTGCCAACGAAAAGCTGAGGGTTCGGGTGCGAGTAAGGGATAATCAGGATCATTGGTCCGCGTATTCGACAACCCAGTGGATGCTGATCAACAGGGAGCCCAACGCGGTCATGATCGTTCCATCCGGAACACAGGGATCACCTACACCGATGATTTCCACTCGTCCTACGCTCAAATGGAATCAAACGGACCCAGACGCCGGCACGGTGTTCCAAGGCTTTCATATCCAGATCCTTAACGAAGCTAATCATGTCCTGAGGGACACAGGCCCTCTCTGGCAACAATCGGGTGCGGGCACCCAATGGTGGAACCTGGATCAAGACTTGCCGCGTGGGCAGAAGCTTCAAGTCCGCGTTAGAGTTCAAGATAACTTGCACACCTGGTCTCCTTGGTCCCAAACCACTTGGATGATCATTAACCGGGCGCCTGTGGCCGATTTCGAGTGGAGCCCGACGCCAACCTATGAAGGAGACGTCATTAACCTCGCGAACTTATCAACAGACCCCGACGGCGATGCTATGACCTATCAGTGGCAAATTACCGGACCTGGGGGGTTAACGAAATCTTTTGCTACCCAGAACGGCGCCTTATCTTATGCGGAAACGATTGATCGAATCGGACCTTACCATGTAACATTAACAGCTACCGACCTTTATGGAATGACCAGTGAGCCTGTGAGCAAAACGATTATCGTTCTTCCTCTAACGATCATTGGCGAGGTGTTTCATACAGAACTCTGGGATCAGAAACGGATAGAGTACAATCTGAAAGAAACGGGGAGTTCGGATGCGCCTCGTGGGAGGGATGTGTTTTGGGCGGGAGAGAAATTCAGGCTTCGTTCACAACTCACGGATACAGGAGGTTCCTCTACCAAACCGACGAGAGTCCATGTTCGCTTTGAATCCACAGGGCATTCCGTCGAGCTTACGTCCACACCTTCAGGCAACTGGACCGGCGAGTTATGGCAACAATCGATGGACGGTTTGGCGGACGGCACATATTCGTTTCGGTTTACCTCGTATTGGAGTAACAGCGCCGTCAAAATAACAACGGTACTTGTTGAACTTCGGGACAGATCTGGGAGGTCATAGAAACGCACGCGATTCATTAAAAGCGATTGAATAAAGAAAGCAGTCATTCCGTACAAACGGGTGGCTGCTTTTGTGCGGATATGATACAATATCTCTCCGTGCCGTCGTGCTGTGGACATTTTGTTAACAGTGCCTGTGGACAATTGTGGATAACATTATTAAATCTTTGAATCAACAGGATTTGTGATGTGTGCAAAATAGAGGATATCTTTTTCAATGAAAATTGTGGATAATGTGGATAAAACGGTGGATAGATTCGAAAAGCTTTACAAATCAATAAAATTAGCCTGTTCATACTGTGCATAACCTTGTGGATATGTGTATACGTTGTATAGCGCTTTCTTAATCAGGAGAGACTGTGGGCATTCCATAGGATGTAAGTCATTAAAAAGGGGGCATTTGTGGTGTTGTGCAGACCGCGGCGTAGACGGACAAGTTTTATGTTCATGGGTGTACTATTGATGATGTTAATAACTTTATTGCCAATCCAGGCCACCGGCTTAGCCGACAATTCTGCTAAAGCAAGCAAAGTCGTGCTGGTTGCCATTCCGGACTTATCTTTCGATGATTTTGCCAGTCTTACCCAAGTTAATGAGCTGGCTTCTCGAGGAGCTTTAGGGGCTCTAAATATACGTACTCCGCTCAAAGGTGAGTCGAACAGTTATCTGACGATTGGCGCTGGCGCTCCCGCGGCGGCACCTTCGGTTGAAGCACCCGGCTATGTCATCACACCCCAGAAGCTTTATGAAATTCAAGTCGGTCCCATTCCTGCGAACAGCGCGATTGTGGTTCCGGAGATTGCACATTTGCAAGCTGAGAATAAGAAAAGACTTCATGACGCCGAAGCAGGCTTATTAGGCGAAACTTTACATAAGAATAAGATTCCTGTCTATCTGTTTGGAAATCGGGATGCGCTTCCTTCGGACCGTCCCAATCAATTAGTCATTAAGCGCCAAGCGGCCTATATGATGATGGATCAACAAGGTGTTATCCCTTATGGAAATATGGGCGGAACGATGCTGATCAGAGATGAGACAAGCTCCTTGCCGAATACAACAAATTATCAAGCGATGCTGCAGGAATGGTCGGCGTTGCCTGCTGGTTCGGCTGCGGTCATGTTTGAGCTGGGGGATCTGGATCGGCTGTATGTGTCGCAAGGATTCTATTCGGCACAAAAGTGGACAGAGTCCAAGAAGACTATTCTTGGCCAAATGGATGATTTTATTGCTCAATTATCCAAACAGCTGGGAGAGAAGGATCGTCTTATTCTATTCTCGCCGTCCGTCAATACCGATGCTGTAGCGGAGAAATCTTTACTTGCTCCGGTGTTGGTTTGGCAGGGGGGAAATGTTAAGGGAATTGTGAAAGGTCCTATAGGCTTCCATCAACAGTCGATGTTAAGCTCAGGGACGACGAAGCAGCCAGGACTCGTAGCCAATGTGGACATTGCCCCTACGGTGCTGCAGGCATGGGATATCCCGATCCCTCAGCAGATGAAGGGCATGCCGATGACCGCGGAAAAAATGACCGGCGGGGCTGCCTGGTTGCAACGTGAGCTGCAGGAAATGCAGACCGTATATAAGCTACGCCCAAGTCTGCTCTATTCGTTGGTGACGTATGAGGTCATCGTTCTTCTGTTGAGTTTAATGGCTGTTTTGCTCAGATGGCGGAGAGGTTTGTTCTGGATTCGAATGTGTTTGTTATCTATCTTGGCCGCGCCGATTCTGCTGTTGGCTATGGGATGGTTGTCTCATTGGTCCATTGCCGGCCTGGTTTCCATCTTTATACTAGGAAGTTTGGCAACGGGTTATTTCCTGAGTTACCGAAGACATGAGTTTTCATTAACCGTGTTAAGCTTAGGGATTGTTCTGTTTGTGGTCGCGGATGCTTTTACGGGATCCAGCGCAATGGAGCGATCCGTGCTTGGCTATGATCCCATGGTAGGCGCGCGCTATTACGGCATCGGCAATGAATTTGAAGGTGTGTTTATCGGAGCGGTCGTGCTAGCGGCATCATTGCTTCTGCAGCAGCTTCAATGGCGGAAGAAGAAGAGTCCTCAGGCGGAGCTGGGGGATGCGGGAGCTGGACGGGCAGATACGGGAGCGGGGCATGGTGATGCGGGAACGGAAAAGGGCAATGGAGAAGCGGGGCACGGGGATGCAGGAACGTTGCACATCACGCGTTCGCAAATTCACTCTGCGACGGTGGAGGAGGAAGAAGCGGAGTATATAGTGCGTACGGTGAGCACCACCACGGATGCGCTGCGCGGCAAGCTCGTTCCGCGCAGCGCGGTGTTCGGCGTGTCGCGCGGTACAATTCGCGCGTACAAGCTGGGTGTAGCGGCCGCGTTCCTGCTCGCGGTCGCCTTTCTCGCCGCGCCGGCGCTCGGGGCGGACGCGGGCGGCGCCATTGCCGCCGCCATCGCCTTCGGCGCCGCCGCGCTGCGCATGCTCCCCGGAAATGGCCTGCGGCCCATTTCCGTGCCGAGGCTGCTGCTGGTCGCAGCAGCCTCGGGCGCTGCAGCGCTAGCCCTGTTGTGGCTCCTCAACGCTGTGCTGCTGCCGCCCGCGGCAACAGCACAGCAGAGCCACATCGGGCGCGCGCTGCAGCTGCTCCAGGAGGGTCGACTTGATCAAATCGGCCACATCATCTTGCGCAAGCTTCAGATGAACTGGCATTTGATCAACGTCTCCGCCTGGAGCAAAGTGCTGATCACCTCCTTGGTGGTCATGGCGGTGATTGTGTTTCGCCCTCGCGGGGTGTTCCGCGAGTGGCAGGCGCGCTACCCGTATGTGATGCACGGGTTTAGCGCGAATACCGTCGGCGCCATTGCCGTGCTCGTCCTGAATGACTCGGGCATTGTCGCCGCCGCGACGCTCATCGTGTACGTGGCCGTCCCGATGTTGCTGCTGCGCCTGCAGGACGCTCCCCAATCGCGATAATGTACATAACCGCAGCGCATTGTAGCCGAGCAGATCTAGCTAACAGTGGAGCCATAATGAATAAATGGCCTTATCCTACCTTGACCAATTGAGTTTTACCGCGATAGTGTACAAATGCACATTATAGCCGCTCGGATCTAGCTAAAGTGGAGCATTCTGTCTGCCATTTCATACATAAGGAAATCACTTTCTCTCAAATGCAGCACATTTACGCTATTCCCCGAGAATTTCGGTGATAATACAAAAATAAAGAAACGAATTTCTCTCATGTGATGCCTAGAAAGCACATGAAGGAAGTTCGTTTCTTTGTTTTCCGAAATTATTAATTAGTTGTCAAAAATAAGGTAAATGAGTGTAAGACGAGCGAAAACAGGTTCCTTAAAGTGTGAATGCAGACCAGCACAACCAGCACAACCAGCACGATCAGCATATTCAGGATATCCAGCATTGCCAGCAGCACCAACAAAACACCTGCTTGCGGCTCTTGGCTAAAATTCTCTAAATGCTGCTCCGCACACGCTCCGCACACGCCCAGCACTCCGCACACGCTCCTCACTCGCACCTCATTCACTCCATCACTCCATCAAACTTTCCCACTCCGCATAAATATTTTCCAAAGCCTGTTTCGATTGCTCGATTTTGGTGGTAATTTCCTGTAAGAGCACATAATCGTTAAATACAACGGGATTCGCCATTTCGACTTCCTTCTCGGTAATATCCGACTCCAATCGGGCAATTTCCGCTTCCAACTGCTCCAACTTTCGTTGCCGGTTGCGTTCATCCCGTTTGGCTTGCTTCTCCGATTCATAGCTTACTGCTTTTTCGACAGCGTCTGATGGCCGGGATGGCTTATCTTTCGCCGTTTTTTGCTGTTCTTCGGCTTTTAACTCCTCAATTTCTTGCAGCTTCTCTAAATATTCATCATAATTTCCCAGGAAATGATTAGCGCCGCCCGGAGTCAATTCAACAATTCTCTCAGCCATCTTGTTCAGGAAGTATCGATCATGCGATATAAAAAGCAGAGTGCCGTCGAAATCCATCAACGAAGCCTCCAACACTTCCTTGCTATATAGGTCCAAATGATTCGTAGGCTCATCGAGAATCAGCACGTTAGCCTTCAACAACATCAGCTTGGCCAAAGAAACCCGTGCCTTCTCCCCGCCGCTCAACGCCGAAATGCGCTTCAACACATCCTCGCCGCTAAATAGAAAATTGCCCAACACCGTACGAATCCGGGATTCCTCCAAATGCGAATAGTTGCTCCAAAGCTCTTCCAGCACCGTGTTCTGCGGGTTCAGACCCGTTTGTTCCTGATCGTAATATCCGATTTTCACGTTCGAACCCCAACGATAACTTCCCGAGAAGGGCTCCCGCTGCCCGACCAAAGTCTTAAGCAGCGTAGATTTACCGATACCGTTCGGACCGATCAGCGCCG
Source organism: Paenibacillus swuensis (assembly GCF_001644605.1). Classification (NCBI taxonomy): domain Bacteria; kingdom Bacillati; phylum Bacillota; class Bacilli; order Caryophanales; family Paenibacillaceae; genus Paenibacillus; species Paenibacillus swuensis. Next base: position 2,956,037 of record NZ_CP011388.1, read on the forward strand.
CCGTATCCCCGCGTTTCAGGTCGAAAGTCACATGATCGAACAGTTTCACCTCACCGTCAAAAGAAACCGACACATCCTGCACGAACAGCACGTCTTTTCCTGTCGTTTGCTCCACCTCAAAGGAGAAGCTGGCTTTCTTTAAATCCCCCATAGGCTTGTCGAGGCGATCCATTTTCTCAAGTGCCTTGCGCCGACTTTGAGCCCGTTTCGTTGTAGAGGCCCGCACAATATTCTTTTGCACAAAATCCTCGAGCTTCGAAATCTCATCTTGCTGTTTCTCAAACAATTTCATCTGAATCTCATATTCCTGAGCCTTCAGTTCCATAAAACGAGAATAGTTACCGGTATAACGCTTCGATTGATGACGCTCAATCTCGTAGATGGTGCCAACTAATGCATCCAGGAAGTAGCGGTCATGCGACACAACCAGAATCGCGCCCGGATAAGAACGCAGATACCCTTCCAGCCAAGTTAATGTAGGAATATCAAGATAGTTGGTTGGCTCATCGAGCATCAGCAGGTCCGGGGATTGAAGGAGGATGCGCGCTAAGGCCAAACGCGTTTTTTGCCCGCCGCTTAATGTATGTATTAACGTCTCCGCAGGGAAGTCGCCGAATCCCATGCCGTGAAGGACGCCGCGAATGCGCGCCTGAATCTCGTAGCCGCCTTGTTCCCGAAACCACTCCGACTTGGCCGCATAGCGTTGCATGACATCCGCATACTCCCGCTCATTCGCCAGCACCTCCGGCTCCGACATCCGAGCTTCCAACTCCCGAATCTCCTTCTCCACAGCCAAAATAGGCGCGAACACATGCAACATCTCATTCCAGATCGTACGGTCGGACTGTAACCCGCTGTTCTGGGCTAGATAGCCGATTTTCGTTTCCTTGGATTTGAAGATCTCCCCGCCGTCATGGCTCATCTCACCGGCCAGTATTTTCAGCAAAGTGGATTTGCCCGCCCCGTTGACGCCTACCAGACCAATTCGTTCTTTCTCCAAAACTTGAAGCGATATATTTGATAAGACTGTTTTTACTCCGTAATTTTTGCGTATGCTGTTGGCTTGAAGCAACATGTGAAACCCTCCCGAAAATCTTGCTTCCTCTAGTTTACATGAATTTTCAGCAGGTTGCGACAGCATCCCCCCGGAAACACATTCTGATTTCGCCCCAAAACATGTTAAAATATAACTATAATCATCTTTCAAAGAATGGATTTGGAACTATGACGGATCTAAAGGATATGAAAAAGCTGTTAAGAGCCGAAGTCATCCGCCAACGTGCAGAGCTCACCTCACAGGAACATGCAGAGAAATCCAAAGCCGCCTGTATACATGCGCAACACTTGCTAACCTCTTATTTCAAATCAGGCTCGACCCTGTTAACCTACATTCCGTTTGGAACTGAAATCGACGTTACTCCTTTAATGGATTGGTGGCGGAAGCGCGGCGGCAACATTGCCGTACCCAAAGTGGATATGGCGAAGCGCTCCATGATGTTTTATATCATTAATAAATCGGATGACCTCGTTCAGGGTGCATATGGTATTTTGGAGCCGAGAGAGGGCTTGGAGCTTTATGAAGCTTGGGAGGAGGCCGTTGCGCTGATCGTTCCTGGGTCTGCTTTTGACCGTAATGGGGGAAGGCTTGGGATGGGCGGAGGATATTATGACCGTTTTCTGCAAAAGGTTGTTGGGAGTACAAATTCGCCAGTCCGCATAGGCATCGCGTTTCAATGTCAGCTGGTTGATCAGATCCCCATGGAACCGCATGATTTCGACGTTCAACAGCTGGTTACGGAGCAGGGTACTCTGGATTGTATTTCCAAAACTTAATAATTTATTAACTTCAGTTGACAAGCTTTCCTGAGCATGAAACAATGTGGACAAAGTCACGAAAATTACAGGAAGTTCTCACAATTAAACGGAGGCGGTTCTGTGAGCGATTCAGGCGGTTTCACGCATTTCAATGAACAGGGACGCGCGCATATGGTCGACGTTTCGGACAAAGAGATCACCAAGCGGGAAGCATGCGCAAGAACAACAGTTACCATGCACCCCGATACATTGGTTCTGATCCGTAAAGGCGGTTTAGCCAAAGGCGATGTGCTGGCGGTTTCACAAGTGGCGGGTATTATGGCGGCCAAGAACACGGCGAATTGGATTCCCATGTGTCATCCGTTGCCTCTGACAGGAATTAATATTGAATTTAGCGATAATGGTCATCATGAGTTATATATAGAAGCAACAGTGAGAACAACCGGAAAAACCGGGGTGGAGATGGAGGCTTTAACCGCTGTCTCTGCAACGGCTTTGACCGTATACGATATGTGCAAGGCTGTGCAAAAGGATATGATTATCGGACCTACGCTGCTTATTTCCAAAACCGGGGGTAAGAGCGATTACACTTCTGTAACCTAAATTAATCAGGGGAGGGATAGAGCATGAATTGGAGAGTTGCAATATTGACTGCCAGTGACAAGGGGTCACGGGGAGAACGGGAAGATACAAGCGCTCAGGTTATTCGCGAGCTGGTGGAAGAAGAACTTCAGGGAGAAATCGTGGAATACCGGATCGTTCCGGACGAGGTGAATGATATCAGCGCGGCGTTGATTGAAATGGCGGAGTACTACCAAGCGGATCTGATCCTGACCACAGGCGGAACCGGGCTAAGTCCGCGTGATGTTACGCCGGAAGCCACGCTCAAGGTCGTGGAACGGTTAGTGCCGGGAATCGCCGAAGCGATGCGGATCGCCTCGATGGAGAAAACACGCCGGGCGATGCTTTCGCGGGGAATTTGCGGATTGCGCGGACAGACGCTGATTATTAATTTGCCGGGCAGTCCTAAGGGCGTAGCTGAGAATTTGGATGCGATTATGGATCAATTGCCGCATGCCTTGCAAATTCTGACGGGACGTATCGGAGAACATACGTATGAATCCTGATTCCATGCTTCGCGAAGTTAAAGTGGAGGATGCGGTCGGGATGGTGCTGGCCCATGATTTGACCCAGATTATTCCTGGGCAATTTAAGGGCCGTTTGTTTCATAAGGGCCATGTCATTACCGAGCAGGATATCCCAAGCTTACTGAACATCGGCAAAGAACATATTTACATTATGGAATTGCAGCAAGGCTATCTGCACGAGGATGAAGCGGCGGGGCGCATGGCTAGGGCTGTATGCGGAAATCACATTGTGTTGTCAAGTCCCCATGAGGGAAAAGTGACGTTAAAGTCTGAAATTCACGGGTTGGCCTACATTCACAAGCCTTTCATAGATGAAGTGAATCGTCTTGGTGAAATTGCGATGGCGACGGTGAAGTCGGATACGGTTGTGCAACCTGGGCAAGCGTTAGTCGGAACACGCGTGATCCCGTTGATCGTGGAGGAAAGCAAAATCGCAACCGTGGAAAGGTTGGCTGCGGAGTATGGCGGCGGGGGGCAGGCGTTGGTGTCCGTGAAGCCTTTTCGTTCATTAAAGGTCGGGTTAATCACAACCGGCAGCGAAGTGTTCAAAGGGCGGATTCAGGACAAATTCGGCCCTGTCGTCCGGAACAAAGTAGCCGCTTTCGGCTCCGAGGTGATCGAGCAGCGGCTTGTATCGGATGATATGAAACGCATTGTGGAGGAAATTCATTACTTCAAGGATGCCGGTTGTGAGCTCATTCTGGTGACGGGAGGCATGTCAGTCGACCCGGACGATCGGACACCGGGCGCGATTAAAGCTTCCGGGGCGGAGATTGTCAGTTACGGCACCCCGATGCTGCCCGGATCGATGCTGATGATGGCTTATTTGGACGGCATTCCGATTATGGGTTTACCGGGTTGTGTGATGCATGATCCTTATACTTCCTTTGATGTGCTGTTGCCGAGAGTTTGTGCGGGTGAAGTTATTTTGCGCGAAGATATAGTGGCGATGGGGTATGGCGGTATGCAGGGTTGTTAAGTTTTCGTTACAATTTCCGGAAACCGATGTTTTTGGGACAAGAATCGGATACAATGGGAAGATAGCACGACAATTCGTCTACCTGGAGGAATATTCATGGGTTTAAACAGTATCGGACCTACGGGTTTTATTCTATTAGTAGTTATTGCATTACTGTTGTTCGGACCGAATAAGTTGCCTGAGCTGGGACGCGCATTCGGAAGAACGTTGCGTGAATTTAAGCAAGGGGCCAAAGATATGATGTCTGACGATGATGATAAGCCGCGCCGTCAGGATATTACACCCGGAGATGCCGGGAGGCTCGATGCCGAACGTAAAGACGACAACCGCCGGTTGCCTGAATAATTGAATGTAAGAGTTGCCCCTTCCGCCAACGGGAGGGGATTGTTATGTCCGGGAGAAGGTGTAGGTGTATGGGAATGGAACCGATGGACGATATGTCCTTAGTTGAACATTTGGGTGAGTTGCGCAAAAGAATCATCTGGATCCTGATCATCCTCGTGCTGGGCATGGTGGTTGGATTTTTTGCGGCACAGCCGATTATAGAGTACCTTAAATCCACAGAGCCGGCGGCGTCGATGTCGTGGCACGCATTTTCCCTGTGGGACGGGATCAGCATATATATGAAGTTCGCGTTTATAATCGCATTAATTCTGGCGCTGCCTATGATTCTGTATCAGATCTGGTCGTTTGTCAGTCCGGGTTTACGTCCGGAGGAGCGGATGGCCACACTTCGGTATATTCCGATTGCCGTACTGCTGTTTCTTACAGGCGTTGCGTTCGCGTACTATGTGATCTTTCCGCTGGCCTTTAATTTCACATCAACCGTTACACGCAGTTTGAACTTGGTCGAGACGTACGGTGTGAGCCAGTACTTTACGTTTATGTTTAACATCGTGTTGCCGATGGCGCTGCTGTTTGAGTTGCCGGTCATCGTGATGTTCCTGACCAAGCTGCGAATTCTCAATCCACGACTCCTACGCAAAATCCGTAAAGTAGCCTACTTCGCGCTCATTGTCGTAGCTACGCTGGTCACGCCGCCGGATTTCATCTCCGACATCCTCGTGGCCATCCCGTTATTGCTGCTCTATGAGTTCAGCGTATTGCTGTCTGGCATGATCTACCGTAAGCAGTTGGCGGCGGACGCGGCGTGGGAAGCGGATTACAGCAGAACGGATCCCACCTAATTGCATATAGACGCAAAGCACACCGACCTAAGATAATAAGGATCGGTGTGTTTTTTTCATCTAGAGATCGAATATACACCCAAATATTGGTTACAATGATGAAGGTTTGAGAATTTTTTGTTAAAAAGATTCAGAAGGACTTGAAATCTTCCTCGAAATTCCGTATTATAAAAATTGTTATTAGCACTTGAGCATATTGAGTGCTAACATAAATCGACACATCCTTACCAAATCCAAAGGAGGCAAATTTTCTCATGATTAAACCATTAGGTGATCGCGTAGTAATTGAAGCTATTGCTAAGGAGGAAACGACTGCAAGCGGAATCGTATTGCCAGAAACAGCTAAAGAAAAGCCACAAGAAGGCAAAGTAGTTGCTGTAGGCAGCGGCACGCTGAAAGACGGCGTTCGTGTTCCTCTGGAAGTGAAAGAAGGAGACCGCATCATTTTCTCCAAATACGCAGGCACAGAAGTGAAATTCGAAGGCCGCGAGCTTCTGATTCTTCGTGAAAGCGATATTCTTGCAGTTCTTGCATAATATCAACTCTCGTGAGAGGTTCAACTCTGTAACCTACTTATAGAATCTCAATAAACACATAAGCGATCGTCAGGGTCGCTAAACTATACTAATTTAAACTAGGGAGGCATTTTACTCATGGCTAAAGAAATTAAATTCAGCGAAGACGCACGCCGCGCTATGCTTCGTGGTGTGGACGCGCTTGCGAACGCAGTTAAAGTAACATTGGGACCTAAAGGACGTAACGTCGTTCTTGAGAAGAAATTCGGTTCCCCGCTTATTACGAACGATGGTGTTACGATTGCTAAAGAAATCGAGCTGGAAGATGCATTCGAGAACATGGGTGCGCAACTGGTTAAAGAAGTAGCTACGAAGACGAATGATGTTGCCGGCGACGGAACAACAACAGCAACCGTTCTTGCACAAGCTATGATTCGTGAAGGTCTGAAGAACGTTACTGCGGGCGCAAACCCTATGGTTCTTCGCAAAGGGATCGACAAAGCGGTTAGAGCGGCTGTTGAAGAGCTTAAGGCTATCGCTAAGCCAATCGAAACGAAACAAGAAATCGCACAAGTTGCGGCAATCTCCGCGGCTGACGACGAAGTTGGCGAACTGATCGCTGAAGCGATGGAGAAAGTCGGCAAAGACGGCGTTATCACCGTTGAAGAATCCCGTGGATTCCTGACTGAGCTTGAAGTGGTCGAAGGTATGCAATTCGATCGCGGATATATCTCCCCATACATGATCACGGACACGGACAAAATGGAAGCTGTTCTTGAAGATCCGTACATCTTGATCACAGACAAGAAGCTTACGAACATCCAGGAAATCCTGCCTGTTCTTGAGAAAGTCGTTCAACAAGGTCGTCCATTGTTGATCATCGCTGAAGATGTTGAAGGCGAAGCTCAAGCTACATTGGTTGTAAACAAACTTCGCGGAACATTCACTTGCGTAGCGGTTAAAGCTCCGGGCTTCGGTGACCGTCGTAAAGCTATGTTGCAAGATATCGCTGCTTTGACTGGCGGCCAAGTGATTACAGAAGAGCTTGGATTGGATCTGAAATCCACGACTGTAGATCAACTGGGACGCGCTCGTCAAATCCGCGTAACTAAAGAAAACACAATCATCGTTGACGGAAACGGCCAACCGGCTGACATCTCCGCTCGCGTGAACCAAATCCGTACTCAATTGGAAGAGACTACTTCCGAGTTCGATAAAGAGAAACTGCAAGAGCGTCTGGCGAAATTGTCCGGCGGCGTAGCGGTAATCAAAGTCGGCGCAGCAACGGAAACTGAGCTGAAAGAGCGTAAGCTTCGCATCGAAGATGCTTTGAACGCGACTCGCGCAGCGGTTGAAGAAGGTATCGTAGCAGGCGGCGGTACAGCGCTTGTGAACGTATTTGCAGCTGTAGCAGCTGTATCGGCAACTGGCGATGAGCAAACAGGCGTAAACCTGATCCTTCGCTCCCTGGAAGAGCCGGTTCGTACGATTGCGGCGAATGCTGGTCTTGAAGGTTCCGTTATCGTTGAGCGCCTGAAGAAAGAAGAAACAGGCATCGGCTTTAACGCTGCAACTGGCGAGTGGGTTAACATGATCCAAGCCGGTATCGTTGACCCAGCGAAAGTAACACGCTCAGCGTTGCAGAACGCTGCATCCGTTGCAGCGATGTTCCTGACAACGGAAGCGGTTATCGCTGACAAGCCAGAGCCGAAGGGCACAGGCGGCGGCATGCCAGACATGGGCGGCATGGGCGGTATGGGCGGCATGATGTAATAAGGGCTTCAGCCCTTATGCATTAACGGTCTGACCATATAAAAATAAGAAGAGGCTTCTCACAGTTCAATTTGAACTTGTGAGAAGCCTCTTCTTATTTGACCCTATATTTTTAGCAATGTCATTCCATACTCATTCGTAACAAAGTTCATGTCGGAATCACGGGAAACCAGTACCAAGTTAGCTGTGTTTGAGACCACTTAGTACTTCACATTCCGTAATGGTCGAAAAGAATATTTGCCGTTGTTCTTCTTGCGCTTGTCGTACTAAGTTAACTACGGAATGATCATTGTCCAGAATGGCAATGACGATGTTCGAATCAAATAAATATCCGGAGTGGTTGTGGGTCATTTTCCCTAGTCCTCCCGTGACTCCTTAATGTGGTCTAATAATTCTTGTGCTTCCCCGGGCTTCAGAATTCCAGCTACACTTAAAATGTCATCGACGGAATAATCATCAAAGTCCTCGATTGTTTCTGCTTCAAGATCAATGACAAGTTTTTTGGTGGAAATATTGTTTATAGATAAAAACTCCCTTAAGTCTTTCGCAATATGAGGATGGAGTTTGCGTACCATTGACATGGAGAACCACTCCTTAATCGAATTATGTTGCTAAATCTTATTTACAATTATACCCGATAATGGAATGAATGGATACGACCACGGAACAAAGCGCCTTACGAAGTGTTCAACAAATTGAACACACAAAAAAATCCCGGAACCGAAGTTCCGGGATTTCTTATTTAGCTATTAGTCGATGAAGCCAACAGTTCCAAGGAAACGTTTCAACATGGAAGCAGCTTCAGCACGTGTAGCATTTGCAGTAGGAGATACTTTACCAGCATATCCAAGAACTACACCAGCTTTAACAGCTGCGGCAACTTCTTCTTTAGCCCAAGTCAATTTGCTAGCATCTTTGAAAGAAGCAAGAGCAGTTGCTTGTTCTGCAGTAGTAAGATTGGATTCTTTACCAGCGTAAGCCATCGCGCGAACTACCATTGCTGCTAGTTCTTGACGAGTGATTAAAGCGTCTGGCAAGAATTTACCTTTGTCATTACCTACAACGATACCAGCAGCTGCAGCAGCTGCTACATCAGCAGTGTACCATTTGCCTTCAGCAACATCGCTGAATTTGTAAGTGTTGTTAGTAACACTGTAAGTGCTAGCTGTAAGGCCCAGGGAACGAACTGCAAGTGCAGCGAATTCAGCACGAGTGATGTTACGGTTCGGAGCGAATGTATCAGCAGCTACGCCTTCAACTACAAGCTTGCTAGCCAATAATTCAACTTCTTCTTTAGACCAATGTTTAGCAAGGTCAGCGAACTTCTTGCCGCCTACAACAACAGCATAGATGCTGTTCGTAGTGCTCCAGAAAGTAGCTTCAGTTGTTGTAAACTTGGAAGGAACGAATGCCCACTTGCTTCCGTCTTTACGAGCTACAGTAGAAGTCTTAGCGTCTGCAGCAGTAGTTGTGAAGATACCGCGTTGTACGTAAGTTTTACCAAAGCTTGTTAGAGCAGCAGTTTTTCCAGTAACGCCGATAGCATCAATGGAGAAATCAACTTCTACCGGAGTAGCTGTAGCATTTTTCTTAATAGTTAATTTAAGAGATTTAAGTGCTTCGCCAGCAGATTTAGCTAGACCATCAAAATCAAGAACGGATAGTGGCAATTTGTAATATCCAGTAGCGTTCTTAACGATTAGAGTAGCGCCAGCTTTCTTAGCTGCTTCTTTCAGTGCGTCAACAGGAATTGTAACGGTGTCACCAGTGAAGATAACTGTTACAGTTGTGTTGTTTGTGAAAGCGTTAGTGATGTCGTATCCATTAACGGAATCGATAACGTTGATAGTACCGTTAACATTTCCACCTGGAATGTAGATACCACCGCCACCATTACCACCGTTTGATAAAGTTATGTGATGGTATACAGCGGAGTAAACGCTTTTGTTAACTGTTTCCCATACGAACGGGTTCAAAGTGATCTTTGTTGTTGACGTTGGAGCGATTACTTGGTTAAAGCTGTAATATGTATTGCCATAGACGGATTCTCCGACTTGTTTAGCATATACATTGCCAAGGACTGCTCCGTTAGCGTCATAAACATTAACATAAACGGACTCACCTACTCCAACTTCACCGTCTGCAAAGTATACTTGACCTTTAACGGTACGAGTGCTGTTGTCGTAGCTTACGTCTTTAAATCCTGTTGCGGCAAATGCCAGAACCGGTGCTAATGCGGAAAGCAATAGCATAAGTGCTAGTAGACCAGAGGTCTTTTTCAAGAAAGCGGATTTCATAGTATGGTTTTTCCTCCTAGTGGAACTTTTCTGTTTTGGGTTAAATTCATTTTTTTCATGAACCATTAGTCTCATTTCACCTCCTTCTTATGGTAATCATTAGCTATTCTATCAGAATTCATATGAAATGAATAGACAGAAAAAGTAAAATGTTGAAACTTAGGGAATTTTAGCGTACTGAGGAGAGAAGTTGTTCGATGGAATTAACTTCATTCGCGTCAGCAGCTATTAATTTATTATATAAAGCTTCGTCCTTATTACCTAGTAAGTTTAGCGAAGCGATATAGAATCTAGCAATATTACGGTTAAGTTGAGAGATCGACTGGTTTTCGTTACTAAAGTCCTCCGAAATGGCGGGGTGTAACGTCTCCGAAGTCTTTTTGAAATCTTTATTTGCGAAAGCGACTTTGGCAAGCGATAACCTCAAATTCGGTGTGACACTGAATGGACGTCCACGCAATTGTTCTTTAGGCAAACTGTCGAGATATGCCGTTTTGTCGACAACCGTAACATAGAGTTCTTGTACACGATCCAGATGTTGCTTATCAGCAGATTGTCCAGAGCTAAAGTTCATAAGCCATAAATCGGCATGTAGTCCAGCAGCTCGTTCGTAGAAGGATATTTCCCAAGGGAATTTCTTAATTCCTTCTTCCAGCATCCTCAACGCATTCTCGTTATCGCCTTGAGAGACGTACAATCGATATTCCTTCTCTAATAACATTCGATTGTTCGGTTCTGATTTGCGGGTGTTGACAATTAATTCCTTGGCTTGATTTACATAATTTATATCTTTGGTCTGGTCAAATCCTTGAAGTAAGAAGTCAATCTTCGTGTCATTATAAATAGGATGACCTGGTTCTTTATTGATCGCACTATCCAGTGGTACAAATACTTCATTCAACGGCTTTTGATTCTGGGCATAAAATAAAGCGGCATTGTAAGAGCTGTTGGCTGTTAATTTGCTTAATGAGATAAATAAAAGAAAGATTCCAAGGATCGTTAAAGCTACAGGATAACCCCATCTTGCTTTGTTGATAGATTCAGAGGCTCTGCTTACAAAGGGTTCAAAATGGATACCAGAGAACATAGCTCCTAAACATAAGTAGAACAAGCAATCAAAATACACATAACTCATTTCAAAATCGATCGCACTGTGAACCAATAAGGTTAAAGCAATGATATAAAATATGAAATGTAGGTCTTTCTGCTCAGTGGTAGATTTATAATATTTAACAATATAAGTATAAAATACCCACAATACCAATGTCACAAACACAATAAATCCGAAGATTCCCACTTCAATTAAATATTGCAGGAAGAAGTTGTGCGCTTGCTTACTAGAGTAAGGGTTGTTCTGAAATTGTTGATAAAGACTCAGCCAACCGCCGCCGCCTGAACCAATGATCGGACTCTCTTTAATGATCTTAACAGCGTCTCGGTAGAACGTATTACGTTCGAGTACACTATGCGTATTAAAGTTAATCGATTCGATCCTGACTTGCATGGTTTCAGGTAACAGCTTAATAAATGTACTGCTTCCTAACAGCAGATATATGCCTAGACTACCTAACAGAACCATAGCCGCAGGCATCATGACCTGAGCGTATTTGTATTTCGTGAAACGAGTTAATGATCTCTCTAACCATGGGGCTACAAAACGTTGGATAAGAAAACTTGCTCCACCAGACAACAAGGACATAAGCAGCAGCAAACCCCAGCCGGTTATCGATTGAGAACTAAAAACAGAAATGGTTGAAGCCTTGCCTGTAGTTGCGACGGTAGGGAGAACGATATTCGCAATCTCCAGACCTAATGCAGTAACTTTGCTAGAAATGAGTAACGACAAAATTCCAGCTACACCCATATGTAAGATGAATAGTAGCTGCCTACTAAGTGTTAGGAAAGGAAGAATTAATAAAATGATAAAAGGCATAACCACAATACCACCGCGCGAAAGCGTGAGCAAAATGGAAAGTAACACAGGGACAAGCATAATACCATGAAGCGTTATGCTATACCAAGAATTAGAACGAATTATGGTGTATATACCCGCGAATAGCAATGCAATTAATAAGGCCGCATAGGCGTTAGCATACTGAAACACGGAAGTTAAACGAATACCCTGCTCTAATATAACGGAATCTTGGTAGTAAAGGTTGCCAAAGAATGTGAAAAATCCGAAAAAAACTATAACATAGCCAGAAACTAATATGAAATACTGCAACAAAGTCGCACCAAGTTTACGTTGGATAAAATAAAGACCGAGTATAAAGAAGGAGGCGTACATTACATTTAACAGGACTAGATTCATAGACAAATGCTTCGAAGCTGCGTTGAAATGACTAATTAAATATGTAAGTGGAATAAGCCAAATGAGCAGAGCAGCTAGATCTTTCTTGTCAGTGAAGGTCCAGTTGTAGAAGAAGTAGAGGGAGAGAAGGAAGATGATGATTGCTGACCATATTAAAGCAGAGTAGATTGGCTTTTCAAAATTCACTTCATCTCCGTTAAAGAGCCCTGCAAAGAATGGGGTGATGAAAAGGAAGAGTCCAAGGAATAGCATGCAGCACCAATAGATGATTGAAGAATTTTCGTTAGGTACAATTCTACTGTTAGGTAATTTGGCTTCTCGGGCAACAGACGGTTTCATTATAGACTCCTTTAATGGCATAAGTATTGTGTAGTATAAAAAATACTAGCATAAATTTTACAACAAACCAATCATACTTTCGATAGAAAAAGCATTTAACTATAAACTAGTAAAACATAGTTAACATAAAACTGATTGTAGTAAAAAGGGTTTTAATATAAAATAGTAATGTTCTACTGAACAAATGTATAAAACTGCATAATTTAATATACTACAGGAAGGCTTATGGATATGAAAATGTTGCGTGTTAGACTAGCCAGGACTTTATATGCATATATTGTCAAATTAAAACCATACATAAACCGTTTCATCCCTTTCCGGGTGAAGGAATTGTTGAAACCAAACATTTTGGAGATGGCATATCCTGCAGATATTATACCCATAAACAGGGATCTTTATATGAATGCTACACATCCCAAAGGTATTAACTTAATTGGTTATAGTAGGGCTGAGATGGGAATCGGTGAATCTTGCAGGATCGCTGCCCGCTCGATAAGTGCAACGGAAGTACCTTTCTCTATTATTAATTATGAGTATAATAATCCCGCAAGAATGCAGGATCATACATGGATTCATAAAGAAGTAAATCAAGCCCAATTCAAAGTTAACATCTTTCATCTGAATGCTGACCAAATGATTTTTGCGAACGCTCATCTCGGCAACTCATTCTTTACCAACCACTATAATATAGGATATTGGCATTGGGAACTTCCTGATTTTCCTGACGAGTGGAAGATTGGGTTTAATCTTGTTCATGAGGTATGGGCTCCATCCAATTTTGTTGCAGACTCTATCAAGGTGAAGTCGCCGGTTCCAGTTATAACGATTCCGCATAGTATCTTCGTTGATTTGGGAGAAGTCCACTTTGACCGTGTTCATTTTAATCTTCCTACAAATCGATTCTTATTTATGTCGATGTACGACGTGCATAGCTTTCAAGAGCGTAAAAACCCGAAAGCGGTCATTCGTGCGTTCCAAGAAGCATATTCTCCGGAGGATGAATCAGTTGGTCTAGTTCTTAAAGTAAATAATGCAAGTAGCAACCCGGGTGAAATTAAGGATTTGGTAGCGATGATAGGTACATATACGAACATATTCATCATCAAAGAAACGTTAAGTAGGACAGAAATGAATGGCTTAATGAATGTGATAGATTGTTTTGTCTCTCTTCACCGCTCTGAGGGATTTGGTTTAGGGCTTGCAGAGGCAATGTTCTTAGGAAAAGCTGTTATAGGGACGAATTGGTCATCGAACACTGACTTTATGAACCCTTACAATTCTTGTGTAGTTAATTATAAACTTGTTAAAGTGGGTAGAGATTATGGACCTTATAAAGCGTATCAAGATTGGGCCGATCCTGATACATCTCATGCTTCGGAGTATATGAGTAAACTATCCAACGACTCTGAATATTACAAATCGATATCACGGGCCGGTCAAGAGACAATGTTAACTGAATACTCACCACAGCGTATAGGTCAATTAATAAAAGATAGATTAAAGGAAATACAACTTTACTAGAGAAACCACACGGAGGAGATTATATGAATACCATTACTGCTGTAGTTATGGCTGGAGGTAAAGGGGAACGTTTCTGGCCTAAGAGCAGAACGAAGTTACCTAAACAATTCTTAAATATATCAGGCAATAAATCTATGCTTCAACAAAGTATTCAGAGACTGGAAAAACTCATTCCTTTGGAACAAATATTTATTGTAACTAATGATTTGTATGCAGAGTTGATAAAAGCGCAAATTCCAAATTTGCCTCAGGATAATATTATTGTCGAACCTATTGGTCGGAATACGGCTCCGTGTGTAGGACTAGCATCAATCATTATAGAAGAAAAATTTCCAAATAGTTCTATGATTGTCTTACCTTCCGATCACATCATTAAAAATGAAGAGGGATTTTTACAAATAGTACGAACCGCTGTAGAAGTTTGTGAAAAGCATGACAGTCTAGTTACATTGGGTATTAATCCAACTTATCCGGAGACAGGGTATGGGTATATCGAAAGTAATATGGACATCTTTGAACTCAATGAATTAAGTGTTGAGAAAGTTAGCAGATTCGTAGAAAAGCCTAACGAATATACAGCGAAAAAGTACATTGAGGCAGGTAATTTCTACTGGAATAGTGGTATATTTGTCTGGAAAGTCAGTGTGATTCGTAATCATATCCAAAAACTTATGCCGGATATGCATGATCTACTAGAAACGATGAAACATGCATTTATCTCAAATACTCGCAATGAAGTTATCAAATCTGAATTTCCTAAAATGCCCGATATTTCAATAGATTATGGTATTATGGAAAAGGTCAATAACATATATGTAATTCCATGTATTTTTGGATGGGATGATGTAGGAAGCTGGACAGCCCTTGAGCGAATCGACGAGCTCGACGAAAACGGTAACGTGGTTCGTGGTAACATTCTTAACCTGGATACCAAAGGGTGTATTATCGAAAGCAATGGCAAATTAATTGCAACATTAGGTGTTGATGACTTAATTATTGTAGACACAGAAGACGTCACATTAATATGTCATAAAAATAAAGCTCAAGAAATTAAATCTATAATCAAAGAGCTTAAAATTCAAAAACTAGAACAATATTTATAATCAAAAGGAGAACAGAACAGAATGAGTAAAACAGCACTAATTACAGGAATTACGGGTCAAGATGGATCATATTTGGCTGAATTATTATTAGATAAAGGTTATAAAGTATTTGGTCTTAGAAGAAGAACGAGTGTTCCAATTCTAGAGAACATTGAGCATATTAAGGACCAAATAGAATTTGTCGAGGGTGATCTATTGGACCTTGGCTCCCTTATTCATGCGGTGAAATTGTCGAATCCTGATGAAGTTTATAACTTGGCTGCCCAATCATTTGTCGGAACTTCGTGGGATCAGCCTGTATTGACAGGGCAAGTTACAGGTATTGGTGTAACAAATATGTTGGAAGCTGTACGTATTGCCAAGCCAGAAGCTAGATTCTATCAAGCTTCGAGCAGTGAGATGTTCGGTAAAGTAGTAGAAACACCACAGAAAGAAACGACGCCATTCTACCCGCGCAGTCCGTATGGCGTAGCTAAAGTCTATGGACATTGGATTACTGTAAATTACCGCGAAAGCTTTAATATGTTCGCATGCTCAGGAATCCTGTTCAACCATGAATCTCCCCGTCGTGGTGTTGAGTTCGTAACTCGTAAGGTTACGGATGCTGCAGCGCGTATTAAGTTAGGTCTGCAGAAGGAGCTGCGCATGGGTAACCTTGATTCTCAACGGGATTGGGGTTTTGCGGGAGACTACGTGAAGGCTATGTGGTTGATGTTGCAACAAGACACGCCAGATGATTATGTAATCTCCACAGGAGAAATGCATACTGTAGAAGAACTTGTCGAAATCGCATTCAGCCATGTTGGACTGAACTGGCGTGATTATGTCGTTGTAGATCCAAAATTCGTTCGTCCGGCTGAAGTGGATTTATTGTTAGGTGATTGCACGAAAGCTAAGGAAACTTTGGGATGGGAATTAGAAGTTTCATTTAAAGAACTTGTTACGATGATGGTGGACAGTGATATGAAAAAGTATCAAGCACTAGGTAACTAATGATGAAAATCCTTATAACCGGGTGCAATGGCTTTGTAGGAAAACATTTAGTAGAGTTTTGTCTTAGCCAACAGTGCGAGGTCATAGGAATAGGTCGTGGAGAGGGTTCGCAAGAACCCTCTGATATACACGATAAATACACCTATGTTAAAGGTGATTTCTCTGATGTAGAATTTGTAAAAAATCTATTAGATCATTTTCAACCTGATGGTCTTATTCATTTAGCAGCTCAAAGTTCTGTAAAAGATTCATGGTCTGATATATCTGGTACTGTTGATGTAAACCTTTCAAAAACCGTATCGTTATATGAAGGTATAAGAAAAAGTACCCTTGCTAATAAGCTCAAAGTATTGTCTGTAGGTTCCTCAGAAGAGTATGGATATATCGATCAAGGTAAAATGCCAATTAGGGAGTCTGAGCGACTCTTACCTGTAAGCCCGTACGGTTTATCTAAGTATTTAGTTGAAACGGTGAATGAGTATTATATTAGACAATTCGGTTTGAATATATTGCATGCAAGACCTTTTAATCATATCGGACCAGGACAATCATTGGGATTCGTGGTACCAGATTTTAGTGCACAAATAGTTAATATCGAACTGGGAAAACAAGCCCCTGTTATGAATGTTGGTAATTTAGATGCGAAGAGGGACTTCCTTGATGTTAGGGATATTGTGAGAAGTTATTTCCTTCTGCTTCAATATGGCACTCAAGGTGAGATTTATAATGTATGTTCGGGGATTTCCATCTCTATTCGATCTATACTGGATACACTTGTTAGTATGTCGAATATTAAAATTACTGTTAATGTTGATCCGAAATTAATTCGCAAGATTGATGTACCTGATTATTACGGATCTAACGAGAAGATACAGCATGAGTTATCTTGGACACCTGAATTCCATATATCAACTTCATTAGCTGATTCCCTGAATTATTATAGAGAAATCATTAAAGTCTGATAACTTCTCTTATTAAGACCTCTTAGACAAGAATCAGTCCACAAAGTGAGGTAAGTTAGTTGAACAAAATTATTGAATTATATAACTATCGTCATATGTTATTCTCTCAAACAAGTTCAGAGTTGCGATCAAGATACAGAGGTTCAGTTTTTGGAATGCTATGGACCTTTATGATTCCGTTACTTATGTTAGGCGTATATACTCTGATTTTCTCAACCATTATGAGAATGGACGTTGAGAATTATTCAGTATTCTTGTTTGTAGGTTTATTGCCATGGTTAAATTTTTCTGCAACTGTAAACACGAGTACAGGAATTTACATCAGAAATTCTAATATTATTAAGAAAATTTACTTTCCAAGAGAAGTACTTCCCTTAGCTAACGTTCTAACAGGTAATATTAATTATTTATACGGTATGGTTATTCTTATTGCAGCTTTGTATATTTCCGGAATAGGATTGAGTGTTTACGCTCTATATTTCCCGCTCATATTAATTATTCAATCTATTTTAACTTTTGCCATCGTATTAATTCTCTCTTCATTAACTGTGTATTTCAGGGATATTGAACATATTACCAATATTCTTACCATGTTATGGTTTTACTTTACTCCTATCATATATCCTTCTACATTAATTCCTCAAAAATATAAACAAATTTTCGAACTTAATCCTGTAGCACCCATAGTCAAGGCATATCAGGATATTTTCTATTATCAAAAAAGCCCCGATTTCGCATCTTTAGCAATTTGTGCTTGTATTTTTACATTATTATTGTTTTTTGCTTATTACTTACACCACAAACTTAATAGAAGAATGGCTGAAATGATATAGAGGTGAAAGAGAATGTATAGTGTTGAAATTTCTAATGTATCTAAAACTTATAGGAATGTTACTGCTAGAAAGAAAACTCTTAAAGAGATCTTTGTACAAAGGAAATTGGACAAGGTCGAAAATCAAATTGAACCTGTTGTCTTAAAGAATATAGATATTAAAATTAAAAAAGGTGAGACAGTCGCCTTAGTTGGACGTAATGGATCTGGAAAAAGTACTCTTTTAAAATTAATTTCGAAAATTCTATACCCGGATAAGGGGGAAGTTAAGGTAACTGGTAAAGTATCCAGCTTGTTAGAATTGGGTGCAGGCTTTCATCCGGAGTTTACGGGGCTTGAAAATATATATTTAAATGCAACAATCTTGGGATACTCTAAAGAAGAAATTAACAGCAAGCTCAACGACATCATTGAATTTTCAGAGTTGAAAAGTTATATCTATAAACCCGTTAAGATATATTCTTCGGGTATGTATATGAGGCTTGCTTTCTCAATTGCTATAAATGTTGAACCTGATTTGTTGTTAATAGATGAAATATTATCAGTAGGGGATGCAGCCTTTCAAACGAAATGCATTGAGAAGATCAAACAATTACAATCATTGGGAACTACTATTGTCATTGTAAGTCATGACAATGGTACCATTGAAAGATTGTGTCACCGTGCTATTTGGATTGAACTTGGTGAAATTAAAGAAGATGGTAATGTTAAAGAGGTTGTTCTGAAATATATGAACAAGCTTAATAAAGGAAATGAGTCACATCAAATTCAAGAGGAATCCATTACTAACGAGCAATTCGGAAATGGTTCTGTGAAGATAACAGATATTTATCTATACGACAGTGAAAATGTCCAAATAAATAAATTCAGTTCTTCCGAGAGGATTAGAATTCAATTCCAATACAAAGTAACAGACTTCCCGACCTCTATTGTCTTCGGATTTGCTGTATATACTAAGAATCGAGAATGTATATATGGTACAAATACATTGATTGAACAGGTACCCGTGATATTGGGAGAATATGGTCGTGTAGAAATTAAAATCCCTGAACTAAATTTACTACAAGGGTTATATGAAATTGACATTGCCGCTCATCATGAGAATGGTGCGCCATATCACTATATTAAGAGTGCCGTAGAATTTTCTGTCTTTTCCAACACAGCAGAGCACGGCATGTTTAAGATTAATCACGAGTGGCAGGTAACAAGTAATGAGAAAGTAGGTAAATTATGATAGAGATTAAAGACAGTAATGTGGATGTTACTTTAATTATGGAAGAGATAAAGAAGGATTTGATAGAACGAAATATAACTGAGGATTTAAATGATCCAATGATCGATTTAAAGGTGCTGTATAGCGCGCATGGCCAAACGAACGAGGATTTGATGGAGTTATTAGATTCGAATCAGCGTTTAAACCGTTCGTGGAATTATGACAGTAATTTTGAAATTACCTCACACCGCAGATTCATTGGCCCTTTCATTGTTACAGCAAAGAAAGTGATAAGAAAGATCACAAGATGGTATGTAGGTGTTAACTTTCAGAGACAAATTGATTTTAATGCAAATTTAGTAAGATATTTAAATCAGCAGTTAAAATCAACTCAAACTAATCCTCATTCTGAAAAAGAGAGAATGAATTTCATCAATAAACTAGATGAGAAACAAGCAAAACTAGTTTATCAAAATAATACACTGACTCAAGAGTTACAAAAACTAACGGCTAAAATTGCAACTTTAGAGTCACAAGCCGAAATGGTTAAAACCGTTAGTGATAAATTTGAAAAACAAGTTGCTATAATGAATGAAAGTTTACAACGCTTGACCGAAGAACGCAACAATGATTTATTTAAAGTTTCACAAATAAACAGCAATATGATTCAACAATTTAACCATCTTCAAGCAGTTGCAAATATTCATAATCACCAGTTGAAGAATATGCAACAGAATCAGCCTGGCAACATCCAGGAAAGAATCGGTAATGATTCTGAGACTAGTGAGAAAACATATTTTGACTATTTTGAATTCGAAGAGCAATATCGTGGACCCCGAGAAATGATTAAAGGTAAACAAAGTCAGTATCTAAAATATTGGAATAAACCCAATTTGTTAGTTCTGGATATTGGTTGTGGCCGTGGAGAATTTACAGAACTACTAAATGAAACCGGAATAGATACTATTTCAATAGATTTAAACAAAGATGCGGTTGATTTTTGTAATAGGATCGGAATTCCAGCAGTTCATGGAGATGCTTTAGTTTATCTTAAACAACTTGATGATGATTCGATAGACGGTGTATTTTTAGGTCAAGTTATTGAACATCTGACTTTGGAACAAATACTTGAGGTAGCACAGGTTGCCTATCAGAAGCTTAGAAAAGACGGATGGTTTATAGCTGAGACCCCTAACCCGATGTCATTATCTATATTTGCCCAAAGTTTCTACCTGGACCCGACACATACTAAGCCAGTGCACCCATTCACTGCTAAATTTATATTGGAGTCGAAGGGTTACAAAGATGTTGAGCTTCAATATTTCTCACCGAATGAAGAAAGATTAATTGTCCCTGCTTTGAAATTGGAGCATGAGAATGAAGACACTGCTAATCGATTTAATGAAACCATAAGCATAATGAACGAGTTTATATTTGGTAAACAGGATTATTTTGTTGCAGGCAAAAAGTAAGGGGATATATAGAAATATGGAGATAAACCAGCTATTATCAACTGTGTCTTACGGTGATGCTGTAAGTAACTCTGCTCTAACCATTATGCGGTTATTAAGAGATCATGGCATCAAATCTAATATTTATGCTGAAAATGTACACCCTAAACTTAAACAGATTGTAAAGGATATTAGCGATTGTCCTAAAAACAAAAATATTATATATCACAAGTCTATAGGCAGTCAGATTTCAGAGACAATTAGACATTATAAAAAGAAGAAAGTAATGATTTATCACAACATAACTCCATCGCAATTCTTCAGTGGTTATTCTAATGATGCTGAACATCTGTGTAAATGGGGTAGGGAGCAATTGGGAACTTTAAAGCCACATGTAGATGCTGCGTTCGGTGATTCTGAGTACAATTGCAATGAACTGATAAACTTGGGATACGAGAATGTAAATGTCTTACCTCTATTAGTTAATTTTAATGATTTTGAGGAAACGCAACCTAATTCAAAAATACTCGAAAATATAAGCAAAGTAAAAGGAACTAAATTACTGTTTGTAGGTAGAATCGCACCAAATAAGAAGCAAGAAGACATAATTAAGACATTCTACGTTTATAAGAAATATTTTGATGCCGAATCTAAATTATATTTGGTTGGTAATTATCTGGGCATGGAAAGATACTACTTAGAATTGAAGAAACTAATATCCATCTACAATCTTGATCGAGATGTAGTAATTAGTGGACATGTTACATTTGATGAAATTGTTGCTTATTATCAAAAATCAGATGTATTTTTAGTTATGAGTGAGCATGAGGGGTTTTGTGTACCTCTATTAGAAGCAATGCATCATGAAATACCGATTGTTTGTTTTAACTCTTCTGCATTGCCAGAGACTCTTGGCAATGGTGGTATACTATTCAAGGAAAAGAATCATCAAGTTGTTGCAGGAGTTATTCATTATCTTCAGAAAAACCCACAATTAAGAGATACTATAATAACAAATCAAAAAAGAATTTTAGAGGAACAAGGTTCAGAGAAAACAAGTAAAGATTTTATTGAAAAGATACTATCTGTATTTTAATGGAGAGATTATTGTGAAGAAGAAGATAGCATTCGTAATTCAACGTTATGGATTAGAAGTAAACGGTGGTTCTGAGTTGAGCTGTAGACTTATTGCTGAGCGTTTAACTAATGATTATGACGTTGAAATTATTACTAGCAAAGCAATAGATTACGTAACTTGGAAGAACGAGTATACAGAAAATATTGAAGTTATTAATAGTGTAACTGTACGTAGATTTAGCGTAACTAGTCCTAGAGATAACATAAAATTTGATAAAATCAATACCCGAATGCTTACTCAATCCCATTCTATTCATGAAGAATACGATTGGATGGAAAATATGGGTCCACATGTACCAGATCTTCTAACTCATTTAGAACAACATAAGGACAGCTATGATAAAATCATATATTATACCTATTTATATTACCCAACCTACTTCGGTATACATATTGCGCCGGAAAAAAGTATATTTGTACCTACAGCACATGATGAACCATATATTTATTTAAATATGTTTAACTCTGAATTTAATTTACCTAAGTATCTCTTGTTTTTAACTCAAGAAGAGAAACATTTCGTTCAGAAGAGATTCAATAATGCCCATATTCAGAACGATGTCATTGGAATTGGTGTGGATTGCCCGGACGAGCTATATTCTAAACAAAATATAATGGAGAAATATAATCTTCCTGAAGATTATATTATCTATGCTGGCCGTATTGATGAATCCAAAGGTTGTAAAGAAATGCTGAACTATTATATGCAATATATTGAAAATGTTCCCAATGCTCCACAGTTGGTGCTAATAGGAAAAGCTGCTATGGATATTCCCAATAACCCTAAGATTAGACCTCTAGGGTTTGTAAATGAGAAAGAAAAATACTCATTTATGAAATATGCTAAAGCATTAATTATGCCTTCCCAATATGAATCGTTTTCTATGGTAGTTATTGAAAGTCTCTCATTGGAAGTTCCGGTAGTGGTTAACGCGAAATGTGATGTGCTCGTAGGTCACTGTGTAAGGTCCAATGGCGGATTATATTATAATAATGTACATGAGTTCGCAGCTGCAATTGAATACATTATAAGAAATCCGGAAGTTTCCTCTCAGATGGGCGTCAACGGAAAGTTGTATGTTGATAGCAATTATTCATGGGATGTTATAATAACAAAGTTCAAGGATGCGATAGAAAGCTAACTTCAATAAATATTGAACACCAGCTTAATTCATAAAGGATGGTACAATTGTATGTTTTATTTTCTTATTGTTTTAATTTTTTATGTATCTTTATCCTCTGCATATGGATTAGTAACAAGAATAAAGTTTGTTGATAAATATATTGATAATCAACAAGGGAGTGTTATTTTGCTCCCTTTTTTAGGTATGTCAATATTGATTTCTATTCTTCAAACGGCTGGAATATTTGTAGGTACGAAATATATTACACCTTTAATCGTTACTGGTGGTCTGATACTTGCTATAAATATGACAAATAAAGTTAGAATTAAATCTTACCTAAACAATAATGTTAATTACTATGTTGTAACCATATTAACATTAGTTGTGTTGATATATTCCATGCCGTCAATCATTGCTGGTTTCCCTACTTCTTTTTCAAGTATAAACAATGATTTAATTTTTTATCTATCCATACCTGAATGGCTTCAAGATCACACTTATTTTGCTAAGCCTATATCTGACCAGTTGCATCCATTTTACTCAATTGCGGAACTTCACTTTTCTCGCTTTTCTCGAGTAGGTGCAGATTATATAAACACATTGGGCATGGATTTTTTTAATATCGGTGCAATACATACATTTAACATTATGTCTTGTTTATATGTGATATTTGTAGCTTTAGCAACTTACTATGTGTCAAAGTACTGTTTTAAACTCTCCAACTCAATCACATATACATGGATGTTTCTGTCATCAATAAACTCATTAGTTTACTGGATGTTTACCACTCAATACATGCCACAACTTGGTGGTAATGCTTATTATTTGTTAAGTATAGGACTATTATATCGGTTATTTCATGAGAAGAACAATAAACTTCTACTGCAGTCTGCGTTAAGTATAGTTGGCTTAATATCAATATATAGTGAATATACTGCTTACTTAGCTCTTCCTGTATTCATATATATTGTATATCTTGCGATTATAGAAAAACATAAACTACTTGATTTATTAAAAAGGTTATCGTTACTTATCGTTTGTTGTATACTTCTTAATCCGGTTGCTGTATATCTCTGCGTCAGATATAACTTATTTGCGTATACAACAACGCAAAATAATACTGGTATTGTTGAATACATTCCATTTTCAAATCAAATTTTAATGTTGTTGGGAATAAAAACGCTCGATTATAACAAACCTACTTTGTTAATAATATTAATTTCAATAATTATTATAGCAGTAATGTTATTCGGTTTAATAAAATTAAAGAAGGAAGTATTTAGATATATTCTGTTATATCTGTCTTTTATTGTATTGATGTTATTTTACTTAACTTTTATAAATCATTTCCCATATGGTTATTACAAAACATTAATGTTCGCAATACCTATAGCTATGTTACTATTCTCAGTGGGTACGAATGAACTACTTAAAAATGAAAGAAAAAGATATCTACCTTTACTTCTCGCGGTGTTATTAATTTTTAACATTCCTCAAATGTACAAGCTACAAAACGGAATATTAAATAATGGTCACCTGATAACAAACACCTATCTGGAATTGAATGAAATGGAAAAACTCATTCCAATAAATGAAACCTTGTATATAGAGGGTTATACAATGAATGAGCAACATATGATTGCATATTTTTTGAAAGAACGAAGTTTATTTTTTGTTAATTCTAACTCATACTTCACTCCATTGAACAAACAAGAGAACGCCCCTGTTAAATATACACTCAAACAAAGTGCTACAGACATCACACCCCAAAATGGAGAAACAATCTGGAGTAATCAAAAGTTTAATTTAATACGCAATTCGAACAACGATTTTAAGTTAAACTTAGGAGTAGGTTGGCATCAGATTGAGAGATGGGCTAATGTTCCAACAAGGTGGACAGAAGAGAAGTTTACTCTCAACTTAAGTTCGAGGAAAAATATAAGTAATTCCATAGAATTTAATGCTTATTTACCGCCAGAAGTTAAAGAGCGTACTTTAGACATATTCGTCTCGGATAAGAAAATTTCCGAAATAAAGATTACAAATGACAAGCAAACATATTCCATTCCAATATTAAATTCGAATAGTAGTTCGGGCTTTGAAATTCAAATTAAGGTTCGTGAAGGGGCTGTACAAGTAGGTAGTGATCCGAGAATGTTAGGCATAGCTATCCAAAATATTAAGATGACAGAGTAAATAAGGAGTCTAACTTAAATTATGCTAAAGATGTTTGTTATGATTTTCATCATTGTTTTAACTGGTGTTGGAGGACCTCCTTTAATTAAGCTTGGAGCTATGAGAGAGACTAATAGGATTAATTCAATAATGAGTGGAGATATATTATCTGTCTTTTATGTGTTAATTAATCCTTATATTTTCTTGGGACTGGTACTTTACTTTGTAAGTGCTGTAACTTGGATTGTAATTCTATCTAAATATCAACTGAGTTTTGTAAGTCCTTTGTTATCAGTTAATTATATATTTTCGTTGATTGTAGGTTATTACTTATTTCAAGAACCGGTTAACATGGCTAGAATTATTGGAGCTGTAATAATAACTATCGGTGTTGTAATTATGACATTAAAGGGTTAGTCAAAGAAAAGAGAGGTAAGTAGTAAAATGAAAATATTAATAGTGTTAAATTACTATTATCCTTATATAAGTGGGTTATCTGAATGTGCTCGTTCATTAGCAGAAGAGCTTGCCAAAGATCACGATGTTACGGTATTAACGGCTAAGCATGAGGAAAACCTAAGTAACACCGAGCATATTAACGGTGTAAAAGTGGTTAGGGCAGATATTTTATTTAAGATAAGTAAAGGATATATCAGCCCTGCATACCTAAAGTTATTCGCAAAGTTACAGAAAGAGGCGGATATAGTAAATTTACATTTACCTATGATAGAATCTGGAATTTTAAGTATGCTAACTGAGAAACATAAACTTTATATTACATATCAATGTGATATCCACTTAACTAAATCAACGCTTAATCAACTTATAACAAAAGTAATGGATAAATCATCGTCTGTTGCGTTGAATAGGGCAAATAAAGTAATTATCTCAAGTAGTGACTATGCTGAAAATTCAAGATTTCTTCCTAAATTTGCAGAGAAATTAATTGAAATTCAACCTACATCTCCTACTTATGAGAAATTATTAAACCATCATGACAATATAAACAAATCTAAAGAAAAACTTCGTATAGGTTTCTGTGGTAGGATAGTAGAGGAGAAGGGGATAGATGTATTATTAAGAGCAGCCCCTAAGCTTAAAGAAGTATTTCCAAATTTGGAAATTGAAATAGTTGGTGATTACAAAAGCGTTGCAGGCGGTAGTGTTTATACGGAATTGAAGGCTAACATAGGATGGGATGAAAGCTATGTACATTTCACAGGCCGCTTATCAGATAGTGAAATCTTAAACTTTTATCGATCAATTGATATATTTGTATTACCTAGTATTAATTCTCTCGAGGCTTTTGGAATGGTACAGATAGAGGCCATGCTTGCAGGGGTTCCGGTAGTGGCAACGAATTTACCTGGGGTAAGAGAAATTGTAGGGAACACAAAGATGGGAGAGATTGTAGAGCCCAAAGATGTTAATGATTTAACCAATAAAATTATTACAGTATTACAAAATAAGAATCAGTACGTTAAACCTACAAGTTATATTAACTCATTGTATGGTGTAGAGAGTGCAAAGAATAAATATATTCAAATGTTTAAAGATAATAATCAATTTTATTCACAGGAGATAAACTAATGCCGTATTTCCTAGTTCCGCTCGTTGCTTGGTTTGTTGCCGGAGTTCTTAAATTTGCTATTAATGCTATACAACATGGCTCGGACGCAAAGAAATTAATTGGAAATGGTGGCTTCCCAAGTAATCATACAACTGTAATTACCTCCATAACTTCATTAATTGGTTTAAACGAAGGTTGGTATGACCCCGCATTCGGACTTGGCATTGCTGTACTAATGATTGTAATATTTGATGCCAGCGGTATAAGAAGACAAGTTGGGTACCATGCAACCTATTTGAACACAAAGGATAATGAAGCCGGATTAAGAGAAAGAGTCGGACATAGCAAAATAGAGATAGCGGGCGGATTGATATTGGGAATTTTAATATCACTCGGTTTTCATATTTGTTTTTAGAGGAGGTGTGGATAGATGAATAGAGTAATGGTTGCTGCTAAAAAGAATCAAGCCAATATGATGCTAAATTTACTTTTAGAGATGCGTCCGAAACAATGGACAAAGAACATCTTGGTGTTCGCATCTGCACTATTTTCAGGAAACATATTTCTAACTTCCACTTTTATTAATGCATTTTTAGCATTTATAGCATTTTCATTCATTTCTAGTACGGTTTATATAATTAATGATATTGTGGATATCGAGAAAGACCGCCAACATCCAGATAAATGTAAACGTCCGTTAGCTTCAGGTGCATTATCTGTTCCTGCTGCAGTGACTTCAGCAATTTTCTTATGTTTTATTTCTCTAACTATTGCATTCTTAATAAATACAGAAGTTCTTTTCATTGTTATGCTTTATTTCATTATTAATCTGTTTTATACGCTCAGATTAAAGCATGTAGTATTAATTGATGTGATGATAATAGCTTCAGGATTTGTCTTAAGAGCAGTATGTGGAGCCTTTGCAACCGGTGGGGTAATAACATCATGGTTTATTCTTTGCATACTTGGTCTATCGCTCTTTTTAGCATTGGGTAAAAGAAGGCATGAATTAGTTTTGTTTAATGACATTCCTGAGAAGCAAAGGAAAGTTCTGCAGCATTATAGTGTAGAGTTACTTGATCAACTTATGACTGTTATAACAGGACTGTTATTGATGTTCTTCTCTATGTATGCTGCATCTCAAGAATCTGGAATGATGTACACAATTCCATTGGCAATTTATGGGGTATTTCGCTATTATTATCTTATTCATAAGAAGAATGGTGGAGGAAAGCCTGAAGAAATACTACTTAACGATAAACATATTCTAGCGACTGTTATTATGTTCGGTCTAGTTGTGGTTCTGATTAAGACACAATTATAAAAATATAGGAGGTTCACCATGAAAGGAGTCATACTAGCAGGCGGAACAGGATCGAGATTATATCCTCTGACTAAAGTAACCAATAAACATCTGCTTCCTGTAGGTAAGTATCCTATGATCTTTCATAGTATCTCCAAGCTAAAGGAAGCTGGCATTATTGATATTCTAGTTGTTACCGGAAAAGACCATATGGGCGACGTAGTGAATTTGCTGGGCAGCGGGGCTTCCATGGGGACAAATTTTACATATAAGGTTCAGGATGAAGCTGGAGGTATTGCCCAAGCATTGAGCTTGGCCGAGCAATTTGTCTGCGGTGATCAAATGGTAGTTATTCTGGGTGACAATGTCTTCTCAGAGTCAATAACTTCCTTCGTGAACAATTTTGCTGAACAAGAAGTTGGTGCTAAGATCTTGATTCAGGAAGTACATGACCCCGGACGGTACGGAGTTACTGAACTGCAAGGTGATAAAATTATCTCCATCGAAGAAAAACCGCAGAAGCCTAAGAGTAACTTCGCGGTGACCGGCATATATATGTATGATAGCCGTGTGTTCGAGATCATCAAGACATTGAAACCTTCAGGTCGCGGAGAATTGGAGATAACGGACGTTAATAATGCTTATATTTCTGATAACCAACTTACGTACGATATCCTTACTGGATGGTGGACGGATGCGGGAACGCATGCCTCCTTATCTAAGGCCAATGAACTTGCCTATGAACTTTCTTTTGGTGAAGAATTTGGGAAACTTAAACTATAAGTGGGTGCATAAATGAATGTAATCCAAACGAAGCTTGCTGGCGTACTAATTATTGAGCCGGCTGTATTCGAGGATCATCGTGGCTTTTTTCTGGAAAGTTACACGAGTCATAAGTTTGCGGATGTTGGAATTAACATGACTTTTATTCAAGATAATCACTCACTCTCTGTTGAACCAGGCGTATTGCGTGGACTACACTATCAATTAGCACCGAAAGCACAAACTAAATTAGTTCGTGTTGCTAAAGGCGCAATTTATGATGTGGCAGTGGATATACGCAAAGAATCGTCAACCTATGGTCAATGGGTAGGTGTTATTCTTAGTGAAGCCAATAAACGGCAACTGCTTGTTCCTCGCGGGTTCGCTCATGGATTCTGTACCATTGTTCCTAATACAGAGGTTCTGTATAAGGTAGATGAGGTCTACTCTCCAGAACATGACCGAGGAATTGCCTGGAACGACCCATCCTTGAATATTGATTGGCCAACGTTGAATCCAATTCTTTCCGATAAAGATCAGAAACACCCCCTGATGAAAGATGCGGAGACTTTTTAGATGGAGGTCCGGCGAACATGAATATTCTAGTCACCGGCGGTGCCGGATTTATAGGCAGTAACTTTGTTATTTACATGCTGAACAAGTACGAGAACTACAACATCATCAACCTGGATGCGTTGACGTATGCAGGTAACTTGGAGAACCTGCAGTCTGTTGCTAATCACCCGAACTACACGTTCGTCAAAGGCGATATCGCGGACAAAGAGCTAGTTGAGCGGATTTTTGCCAAAGGTGTAGACTATGTAGTTCACTTTGCTGCGGAATCGCACGTGGATCGCAGTATTGAAGGTCCTGAAGTGTTCGTCATGACGAATGTGATGGGAACGCAAGTGTTGCTGGATGCGGCAAAGAAACACAATGTGAAGAAATTTGTCCATGTGAGCACGGATGAAGTGTACGGAACGCTGGGTGAAACGGGTTTGTTCACGGAAGAGACGCCTTTGGCGCCAAATTCTCCGTATTCCGCGAGTAAAGCAGGCTCCGACCTGTTGGTTCGCGCTTACCACGAAACTTTCGGTCTGCCTGTTAATATCACACGTTGTTCGAACAACTATGGACCTTACCAGTTCCCTGAGAAGTTAATTCCACTTATGATTGCAAATGCACTAGCGGATAAATCGTTGCCAGTGTATGGCGACGGCATGAATGTGCGTGACTGGTTGTTTGTCGAGGACCATTGCAGCGCAATTGATTTGGTTCTTCACCAAGGGAAGAACGGTGAAGTATACAATGTCGGCGGGAACAATGAGCGTCCTAATATTGATATTGTAAAGACGATTCTACAACAATTAGGGAAGCCGGACAGTCTGATTCAATATGTACAAGATCGTCTTGGACATGACCGCCGTTACGGCATCGATGCGACCAAGATTACGAACGAGCTTGGCTGGAAGCCGAAGCATAATTTCGACACAGGCATTGAATATACTATTCAATGGTACCTGGACAATCAAGAGTGGTGGAACCGGATCCTTACCGGCGAATACCAACAGGTGAACCCGTAATGAAGGTTCTGGTTACTGGTGCAAACGGTCAATTGGGGCAGGATGTGGTCCTGCTGTTTAGGAAGGACCATGAAGTGCTGGGGCTCGGACGAGACGGTTTGGATATCACCAACGCGGATCAGGTTAGGACGCAAGTCCTTGCCTTCCATCCCGATGTGATCATCCACTGCGCAGCCTATACGGCGGTTGATCTGGCGGAAACCGAGGTAGTTCAAGCTTACGCGGTGAATGCGGTCGGTACGCGGAATTTGGCCGTGGCTGCGCAAGAAGTCGGAGCCAAGATCTGTTACATCAGCACGGACTACGTGTTTAACGGAACGGGAACCCAGCCTTACCGCGAGTATGACAATACAGACCCGCAAAGTGTCTACGGCGCAAGCAAACGCGCAGGGGAAATCCTTACCCAAACCCTCAACCACCGATATTTCATCGTACGCACCTCATGGGTGTACGGCGAATACGGCAACAATTTCGTGAAGACGATGTTGAAATTTGGTCGTGAACGCGACGAGCTAAAAGTCGTCCATGATCAAATAGGTTCGCCTACCTACACGGTGGACTTAGCGCAATTCTTGCTGGAACTGGTGCAAACCGACAAGTTCGGCGTATACCATGCTTCCAACACCGGGGCTTGTTCCTGGTTTGAGTTCGCTCAAGCGATTTTCGAGGAAGCATCCATTGAAGTACGTACCGTTCCATGCACGACCGAGGAGTTCCCTCGACCGGCCAAACGCCCGTCCAATTCCGTGATGGAGCACCTGTCGATCCGCACAAATGGACTCACAGACTTGAGACCATGGAGAGAAGCGCTTCGCGACTTCCTATCCCAACACAAAGGATAAACCCACATGAAACTTAGTGTTCATATTGTTACCTACAACAGCGCAGAAGATATTAACGACTGCTTGCAAGCGGTGTTCAAACAAACGTATCCGATCCGGGAGATCATCATCATCGATAATGCTTCCACCGACGGGACGAAGGAGCAGCTTCAGAAGTACAGGGAACGCTGCAGGGTGAGCATCAATTCCAGCAATGTCGGGTTCGCCCAAGGTCACAACCAGGCGATCCAACTGTCCAACGCCGATTATTACTTGGTTCTTAATCCGGATGTGGTTCTGCATCCGGATTACCTTTATCATCTTATGAAAATCGTTGAAAACAACCCAGCCGTCGGCAGCCTCACCGGCAAGTTATTGTCCGCGGAACACCCCGATTTGATCGACAGCACCGGCCTCGATATCAAGGCCTCCCGCCGTTGCTTCGACCGCGGCCAAGGCCAGCCGGAAGCGAACTTTAACGAACCCGCCGAGGTATTCGGGGTATCCGGAGCCGCT
The DNA here is from genome assembly GCF_001644605.1 of Paenibacillus swuensis. NCBI lineage: Bacteria > Bacillati > Bacillota > Bacilli > Caryophanales > Paenibacillaceae > Paenibacillus > Paenibacillus swuensis. The sequence goes on from NZ_CP011388.1 coordinate 2,987,467, forward strand.
GCACTTTACAGCCGCGCGATGGTGGAGGATATCAGCTGGAAGGGGGAGTTTTTTGACGAGACCTTTTTTGCCTATAAAGAAGACATTGATGTGGCCTGGAGAGCGCAAATTCGCGGATGGACCTCCCGTTACGTTCCTGAAGCAACCGCTCATCATGAGCGTGGGTGGAAGCCTAAATCCCGAAACTCCAGACCGCTTTTTATACGGAAATACTCCTATATCAATCGGTACCAAATGATGCTCAAAAACGAATCCCCGCTCTACATGCTCAGAGGAGCGTTCCGAATCCTGCCTTTTGAAATCGCAAGCTTCGGTTATATGCTTCTGAAGGAGCCGCAAGTGTTAGGGGCTTGGGTGGATCTGGTGCGCAACATTCCGGAAATCCTGGAGAAACGCAGGCATCTGATGCGGGGCCGTAAACGGGGCTGGAAGGAAATCTATCGATTTTTTACATAAATGTTCATAGTCTTTTAACAAAATAGTAGTATAATAGGAAAATAAATGTCGAATTTACTTGGTGAACAACGAATGGATTTAAGCATAATCATTGTGAATTATAACACGGAGAAGCTGACGCTGGATTGCATCGCCTCTTTGGAACGCTCCGAAATGGGTACATATGCATATGAAGTGGTTCTGGTCGATAACGGATCCGTCGATGATACGATGCGCCAAGTGGGCATGAAGTTTCCCCAAGTGCGTAGGATAGAGAATCACGCGAATTTGGGTTACTCCAAAGGCAATAACATCGGCATCCGCGCCGCATCCGGTCGATACATCCTGTTGCTGAACTCGGATACCTTGGTGGAAACGGATACGCTGCGTACGATGATCACATTCATGGATGAAAACCCTACGGTGGGCGCTGCGGGCTGTAAAGTTGTGCTTCCGGATGGCAGCCTGGATAAAGCCTGTAAACGGGGTTTCCCGACTCCCTCGGCTTCTTTCTATTACGCGTTCGGGTTCTCCAAGCTGTTTCCCAAGGTAGAGCGGTTTAATCAATATCAGCTGGGGTATTTAAACCCGGATGAAGATTATCCTGTCGATTGCCTGGTGGGCGCGTTCATGATGGTTCGCCGCGATACGATTGATGCAGTTGGGATGCTGGATGAGGAATTCTTCATGTACGGCGAAGATATTGACTGGTGTTATCGGATGAAAGAAGCCGGTTGGGGCATTTACTACTACCCTAAAGCCCGGATAACGCATCTGAAAGGCGCGAGTTCAAGGAAGAAGCCAAAGAAAATTATTTATGAGTTTCATCGCGCGATGATTCTCTTTCACCGCAAGCATTATCAGAAGAAGTATCCCTGGCTGGTGAACGGTATGGTCTACGCGGGTATCGGTGTTAAGTACGCCATGTCGTTGTTGTTGAATCGATTCGGATCTGTGAGGTGAGTGGTTAGATGGTAAGGCAAAATCAATCGGTCTTTGCACAACTATACGCAATTACGGATATCGTGTGCATCCAGGTCATTTTCCTGCTGTCCTACTGGCTTAAATTCCAGAGCGGATGGATTCCATTCGAGCATTCATTACCTTTTAATCGGTATTTCCTATGGGCGCTCGTATATGGACTGATCGCTGTAGGTACAGGGTATATTGTCGGTTTCTATACTTCCAAGAGGCGCAAAAACTACGCTTTTGAATTCTATAAGGTCATTCAGGTCCATATTATCAGTTTGTTTATCTTGCTGAGTGTCCTCTTTATTTATAAGGAAGTGGACGTTTCCCGTTCCTTCCTGCTCCTGTTTATTATGAATAATATCCTTGCGTTAAGCTTCTACCGCTATCTTCTGAAGGTAACCCAACGGGGCATGCGCAGCCGGGGATACAACAAGCAGTTCGTCTTGATTCTCGGTGCGGGAACGCTGGGCCGCAGATTCTATAAATCCGTGAATCATCATCCTGAGCTGGGCTTTGAAGTGCTGGGCTTCCTCGATGATCACAAGGATGTGCACGACCAGCCGAATGAAAATATGAAGCCGATTCTGGGCGCTATTGACGATCTCGAAGCGACGTTGAAAGAACATCTCGTGGATGAAGTCATCATCGCGCTGCCGTTGGACGCGCATCACAAGTATGCGCAGATTATCAACGTATGTGAGCGCGACGGCGTCAAGACGCTGATTATCCCGGATTTCTTCGATGTGCTGCCTTCGCGGCCGTACTTCGATAATTTTGCGGGGATTCCTCTAATCAATGTGAGAGACATTCCGTTGGATGAGGTTCGGAACCGCCTGTTGAAACGGGCTTTCGATATTCTGTTCTCCGCGGCCACGTTGCTTATTATCAGTCCGTTGCTGCTGCTCATTGCGCTCGCTGTCAAGCTGGATTCCAAAGGGCCTATTATCTACAAGCAAGAGCGCGTCGGGTTAAATCGACGAAATTTCTTTATGTATAAATTTCGCTCGATGCGTACGGATTATGCGCATACGTCGGATACAGGCTGGACGGTGAAGGACGATCCGCGCATGACGGCTCTCGGGAAGCTCCTACGAAGAACAAGTCTGGATGAACTGCCGCAGTTCCTGAATGTTCTGCTGGGGCATATGAGTGTCGTCGGACCTCGTCCGGAGCGTCCTTATTATGTGGAACAATTCAAGGAAGACATCCCTAAATATATGGTCAAACATCATATTCGCCCGGGCATCACCGGATGGGCCCAGATGAATGGACTGCGCGGCGATACCTCGATTGAGGAGCGCATTAAGCATGACATATTTTATATAGAAAATTGGACGTTCTTGTTCGATCTCAAAATCATTATGAAGACGTTTGTGAACGGGTTTGTCAATAAGAACGCGTACTAATGGCCGCAGGGCAGACGGAAGGTGCACATCATGATTGATATTCACACACATATTCTGCCGGGCGTGGATGACGGGGCGCAGGTTATGGAAGATGCGATGAACATGGCGGAAGCGGCGTTCAAGGACGGAATTCGGACCCTTATCGCAACACCGCATCATGCGAACGGCACGTATTGGAATGAAGCGGACGCGGTGTCCGTCGCGGTTGAAACGTTAAATCTGAAGCTTCAGGAGCGGGCGATCAACCTGACGATCCTTCCCGGTCAAGAGGTGCGGGTCTATGACGCTTTGCTGGATGATCTGGATGCGGGGAAGGTCCGAACGCTGAACGGATCGCGTTATATTCTGCTCGAGTTCTCCTCCGCGCGAATCCCCCGAAACATCAGCGAGCTCATGCATGAGCTTCGGATTATGGGAATTACCCCGGTGATCGCCCATCCCGAACGGAATGCTGAGATTTCGGCCGAGCCGGACAAGCTGCAGCGCCTGGTGGAAGACGGAGCCCTCGCTCAGATTACGACACATTCGTTGCTAGGCGGCTTCGGTGACAAGATTCAGAAGGTATCGTACGATCTTTGCCGTAGCAACCTGATCCATTTCGTATCATCAGATGCTCATAACTTGACACACCGGCCGTTTCGAATGACAGAGGCCTATGCCGGAATCGCGGCGCGGTTGGGTGACACCTATGTGGAATACTACAAGCAGAATGCCCAGCTCCTGGCCGGGAATGAGGACATTGAAGCATGGCCGATCAAGCAGGCCGCTTCCTCAAAAGGTTGGTTTAAATTCTGGAAGTAGTAAGCGGGGGAACACGATATGGACGACAAACGTAAAGAGGAACCGAAACAAGATCCATTGTCGGTTAGCCGCGGAATTCTGATCGGTATGACGCTCGGCGCCATGCTCTGGATTGCCATTATAGCTATTGTGGTGAAATATGTGCTGAAGTAAAAGGAAACGCCGCAGCGGTCGCTGCGGCGTTATTTTATTTCTTCGATGCGGCAAGTAAAGCCTGAATCTCTTCCGCGGTGAAACGCGAGAGGATGTCTTTCTTGATCTCTTCTTTCTTCTCGGGTGTCAGACTGCTTTGATTCCGATACAGATCCATATATTTAACGATTTCCTTGGCGCTAAACTTGCTCATGGCATATTGTGTCGCTTCATCTTTGGAATCAAGCTTCGGTGCTTTGGAAGCGGCTTTCGAGTCGGTTGCTTTCTCAGGGTTTGAGCCCGATCCGGCACCCGTTTCTGTTCCGGTGTCAGCTTCCGCACCGTTCCCCTTGGAATCCGCTATGGCGGCCTGACCGGTCTCTTCGAGAATGGCTTGGGCTTTGGCATCGTCCGACAGCTCTTTCGTAATCTGATCCAATTCCTTCTGCGTCTCGGGATTATCGGCTAGTTTCGTGATGACGGAGACCATCTGATTGGATATATAAATTTTGCCTGCCCAAACCGCTGCACCGGCAAGAATAACGATCGCGCCTAACACAAACCAGATGGTTTTGGAACGTTTCCGCATAAAAAGTTCTCCCCCCTTATAAAGTTGTAATACAGCCAGTATACCAATTTCGTTAGAAGATTGCCTCCCTGTCATGGCAGCCATAGTCAAATTGACATTAAATTAATTTAATCCTACTACAAATTGTGACAAAATAATCGCTCTTGTCATATTAAAATTAATATAAAACTAACGTAATGAGGAGGTTATGACAACATGCCGCTTTATAATTTCAGTGAAATATGGACACCGCTGAAGATCGCAGGGATTCGGTTTTACCGGGATGAAGAGGCGAGAATCTGGATTAAGCTATGGTCAAAGTCAAGAAGGTTGCTGCGCAGATAAATCGTACCGATCGTCGTATATTCTGTGTCCCTTCCTCCTATACTGATAAAACAAGCAGTTGAGTGGCGGGAGGGATGCAGATGGAAGAGAACCAAGTGCCGGAACCGGATTCCGTGACTATCGGAAGAGGCCTCCTTATTGGCATCGTACTCGGGGCGGTTATGTGGATTGTGATTCTTACCGCGGTCTTTAAATATATATTTTGATCTTATTCCCCACAATGTGCCCTCGCAGCTGAGCTGCGGGGGTTTTTTGCGTGTAAAGAATGAGAAATCAACCGGGAGAGTGATGTCGGCGACGGCTTAGGCGAATGATTGTGCCCCGAATAAATAAGTGCTTGTCATGCTAGTCTGCATAATTGTCCAAGTACCCTCATAGACATGTTATCAGTTGTGAAACCATTAATCATAAGGGGTTGAGCTTATGCGGAAAGTCGCCTGGATATTGGCCATGGTGATGTGCGTATCCTTTCTGTTGGCAGCATGCGGGGCGAAAGATGCTTCAGGCGTGGTCAAGGAACTGGAAAGTAAAGCGAAGAAGTTGGACAGCTATCAAGGCACTGGCACGATGACGCTTCATACGGGGCAGCAGCCTCAGGAGTATAATGTGGAAATCTGGTATAAGCAGCCTCATTTCTACCGGATTTCTCTGCAGAACGAGAAGAAGGATATTTCCCAGGTGGTATTGCGCAATGATGACGGGGTATTCGTCCTGACGCCGCACTTGAACAAGAGCTTCCGCTTCCAAAGCAACTGGCCCGATCAACAAGGTCAAGTGTATCTGTACCAAACGCTGCTGCAAAGCATTCTGATGGACCAAACCCGCCAGTTCGCTTCGGACAAGGAAAACTACCTGTTTGATGTGGTGGCTAATTATCAGAACGGATCGCTGGCGCGCCAGAAAATCTGGTTGAGCAAGGATGACTACGCCCCGCAAAAGGTTGAAGTGTCTGATTCCAACGCCAATGTGGTGGTGGAAGTGAATTTTGATCAATTTGAATTCAATAAGAAGTTTGATAAGGATTCCTTCGATATGCAGCGCAACATGACAGCGTCCTTGTCCACGATCCCGACGATCAGCAAGGAAGAAGCGGACGTAGCACAAGCTGTAGCCGGCGAAGCTACCAAAGAGACTGAGGCAGGAGAGACAGAAAGTACTGATGCAGCTGGTAAGAAAGCCGCGGATGAGGCTGTGAATGCGGAAGTGAACGATAAAGGCAAGGAAGAAGCTCAAGGCACGGAAACCGAGGGAACAGAGGCAGAAGGTACGGAGACAGAGAAGCAAGAGGAAGAAGCCGCAGCCGAGAAAGGTCATGAAGTGGCCGAGCAACCGGAAGCTCAACCAAATCTGCCTGTTATCGAACCGGATTACCTGCCTGAAGGTGTCGTCAAAAAAGATGAAACCGAGCTGAAGCTGGGCGAGAGCAACGCTGTAAGCATGCGCTATGCGGGCGAGTATAACTATACGCTTGTACAGACGCGCTCCAAGGTGGACTCCCACACGGCAACTGCTATTCCCGGCGATTTGATGGACCTTGGCTTCCCGCTTGGCGTCATCTCAGGCGAAGCCATTCGTACACTTACCTGGAATCATGACGGCGTGGAGTTCCGCTTATCTTCCGGTGATTTGACGGACAACGAATTCATTCGCATCGCGCAATCCGTACAGGGTGAAATTGGCAAGTAAAACAACCGCCCAAATTGTAGGATATATAGTAAAATAATAGACTGTAGGACGGGTGGAGCCTCTCTAAGCTCCACCTTTTCACGGTATCTGCGGAACTCCTGTTCATTGACAGTACAGGCGAAGCCCTTTAACATAAGGGATATGACTTAATCGCTAGTAATGGAAGATGAAGCAGGTGAACACACAATTATGGAGAGTTACTATCGTCCCACCCGGGCCGAAATTGATTTAAATGCGCTCGAGCATAATCTTAACGAATTCAGAAACAGGCTGCCGGCCGGTCAGAAGATCATGGCTACGGTGAAGGCCAACGCTTACGGGCACGGTGCAGTCGGCATCGCCAAAGCGGCAGTGCGATGGGGCGTTGATTATTTAAGCGTTGCCTTTCTGGATGAAGCGATTCAGTTGCGTCAAGCGGGTATTGCTTCACCGATTCTTGTCCTGGGGCATACGCCCGCCGAGGGGATTCAAGCCGCCATCGATCATGATATTACTTTAAATGTGTACACAAATGATGTATTGGAAGCAGCGGAATGCTGTTATGCAAGCAAGGAGAAGGGGACCGGGCAGCCGTTGCGGATTCATGTGAAGGTGGATACGGGCATGGGCCGGATTGGTATTCTGGCAGAGGATGCCGTCCCTTTTATACAGAAAGCGATGGGTATGCCTGGGGTGAGGGTAGAAGGGGTATTCACTCATTTCGCCTGTGCGGATGAAGCGGATTTAAGTTACACGCATATGCAATACCAACGGTTTCAAAAGGTGCTGGATACATTCGAGGCCCAAGGCGTATCGTTTCCGTTGATCCACACCGGGAATAGCGCAGCCGCGATTCAGGTTCCGGAATGGAGCTATTCCATGGTCCGGCTGGGCATCAGCATGTACGGCTTATATCCTTCGGATGAGGTGCCCGCGGATTGGGTGGATTTGAAGCCGGTCATGCGCATTGTGAGCCGATTGTCCAATGTGAAAACACTCCCTCCAGGCGAGGGTATCAGCTATGGCGTAAGATATTATACGCAGACGCAGGAACGCATCGGGACCGTACCGATCGGCTATGCCGACGGATACTCCAGAATGCTGACAGGCAAAGCGGAAGCTTTGGTACGAGGTCAGCGGGTACCGGTTGTAGGCACCATATGCATGGATCAGTGCATGTTGAACCTTACGATTTTGCCTGAAGAGGGAATGGATGTTGGGATCGGGGAAGAAGTCGTCCTGATGGGCCGGCAAGGAGATTTGGTGATCTCAGCGGAGGACATTGCGGCTCATTTGGGTACGATTAACTACGAGGTTACGTGCATGGTAGCTCACCGGATTCCGCGGGTTTACTTGCGTGAAGGGCGTCCCGAAGAGGTTGTACACGCGCTGATGCCTGTCGAAGGATAAAGATGGAAGCAGCAGCAGGGCCGCTCAAAAGAGGAATATGTCGCTTCGTGTTGAATAAGGTAATAGATCCGTCTGTGTAGGACGAATACAACATAGTTGATACACGATGCGCATATATTTACTCTTGTATAATTTGGCTGAAGTCACGACATAATGGTAATAACGGTTTTGGAAATGTTTTGGGGGTGCGGGATTAGTGTCCAATATGCATAACACGAAGAGAATTATGATTAGTTTGCCGGATTATCTACTTCAGGAGGTCGACGGGATCGTGGAAAAAGAAAATTCCAACCGCAGTGAATTTATCCGTCAAGCCATGAGATTGTATCTCACCGAACGTAAGAAAAGGCAGCTTCGTGATTCGATGCAACGCGGTTATATGGAGATGGCCAAAATCAACCTAAACATGGCATCGGAAGCGTTCTATGCGGAGGAAGATGCGGATAGCATTCTGGACCGTCTAGTTAGCGGGGTGTAACCATTGATTGTGAAACGCGGCGATGTATTTTTTGCCGACCTTTCTCCGGTCGTCGGGTCCGAGCAAGGCGGAGTCCGTCCGGTGTTGGTCATCCAGAATGATATTGGCAATCGCTTCAGTCCGACTGTGATTGTAGCGGCCATCACCGCTCAGATCCAGAAGGCGAAGCTTCCGACGCATGTCGAGATTGAGGCGGAAACGCACGGTTTTGACAGGGACTCGGTAATTCTGCTTGAACAGATTCGAACGATCGATAAGCAGCGATTAACGGATAAGATTACCCACCTGGACGAAGAAACGATGCGTAAAGTGGATGATTCGTTACAGATTAGCGTGGGGTTAATTGAATTTTAAGGGACCAGGCGAGAGGCGCTTAGCTTCTCGTTTTTTTGTGTTTGGTGGGATATAATGAGGGGAAGAGTTAAGTTGATGAGTTTAAACGAATTCAGTAAACCTACTAAGGATGGTACATATGACGGAACAACAAATCACGCTAGAGAATCCGGCACAAGTCAAGGAACGCATTACGAAGCAAATGGCCGGGGAGCTGCAGCTTGCGCTGAAGCAAGTGCGCACGACGGTGGATCTGCTGGACGAAGGAAACACGATCCCGTTCATCGCAAGGTACCGGAAGGAAATGACGGGCGAGCTGGATGAGAATCAGCTGCGCTCGATCGAGGAGCGCCTGCAATACCTGCGTAACCTGGAAGACCGCAAGTCGGAAGTGATTCGCCTGATCGATGAGCAGGGGAAGCTGACCGATAAGCTGCGCGGGCAGGTCACAGGGGCGGTGAAGCTGCAGGAGGTCGAGGATCTGTATCGACCGTACAAGCAGAAGCGGAAGACGCGCGCGAGCGTAGCGAAGGAGCGCGGACTCGAGGGGTTGGCCGAGTGGCTGCTCTCGCAGCCTGCGGCGGGCTCGCTGACGGCGGAAGCGAGCAAGTACGTGGACGAGGCCCGCGGGGTTCCCGGGCCGGAGGAGGCGCTGCAAGGCGCGATGGACATCATCGCGGAGGGCATGGCGGACGATCCGAAGGTCCGCGCGTGGGTGCGGCGATACACGCAAGACCACGGGATTGTGGTGACGGAAGCGAAGGACGCGGCGGCGGAGTCCGTGTACGAGATGTACTACGCGTACCAGGAGCCGGTGAAGAAGCTGCCTCCGCATCGCGTGCTGGCCATCAACCGCGGGGAGCGGGAAGATGTGCTGAAGGTGTCGCTGAGCGTGCCTGCGGACAAGGTGCACGAGTTCATGGCGCGGCAGGTGCTGCGGGGCGGCGGCAACGGTGGATCCGGCGTGAAGGGCGCTGGTGCAGGAGCAGGATCAGGCGGTGGTATCGCCAGGGAGTTACTGCTCAGCGTCGTCGAGGATGCGTACAAGCGGTTGCTCGCGCCATCGGTGGAGCGTGAAGTGCGAGGCGAGCTGACTGAGAAGGCGGAGGAGCATGCGATCGCGATTTTTGCGGAAAATCTGCGGAATTTGTTGCTCCAAGCGCCGATCAAGGGCAAGGTCGTGCTCGGTGTGGACCCGGCGTATCGTACCGGGTGTAAGCTCGCTGTTGTCGACGAAACCGGCAAGATGCTCGAGATTGCCGTGACGTATCCGACGCCGCCGGTGAACAAGGTGGCCGAGGCGGAGCGCAAGTTCTTGGAGCTGATCGACAAATACGCGATCGAGCTGGTCGTCATCGGGAACGGCACGGCCTCCCGGGAGACGGAGCAGTTTGTCGCCGATGTGATCAAGAAGGTGAAGGAACGGAAGCTTCAGTATCTCATCGTGAGCGAGGCGGGCGCCAGCGTCTACTCCGCGTCGAAGGTGGCGCAGGAAGAGTTTCCTGCGCTGGACGTAGCGGAGCGGAGCGCGATTTCGATCGCGCGCCGGCTGCAGGATCCGCTGGCGGAGCTGGTGAAGATCGATCCGAAGGCGATCGGGGTCGGGCAGTACCAGCATGACGTCACCCAGAAACGTCTGGAAGAGAGCCTGAAGGCCGTCGTGGAGTCCGCCGTGAACCATGTGGGCGTGGATCTCAATACGGCGTCGCCGTCGCTGCTCTCGTACGTTTCGGGCATTTCCTCCACAATCGCGAAAAACATCGTGAAGTTTCGAGAGGAGAACGGCAAGTTCGTCAGCCGAAAGCAGCTTGCGAAGGTGCCGCGTTTGGGACCCAAAGCATATGAGCAATGCGTGGGATTCCTGCGGATCAGCAGCGAGGGCGGCGCGAACCCGCTGGATAATACGCCGATTCATCCGGAATCTTACAGTACGGTTGATGCGCTGTTCAAGGAGCTGCGTGTGGAGTTGAGCCAGCTGGGCTCACAGGAGCTGAAATCAAAGCTGTCGGAGCTGGAGCCGGAAGCTGTCGCTACGCAACTGGGTGTGGGCGTGCCAACATTGCGCGATATTCTGGACAGCTTGCAGCGTCCGGGGCGGGATCCGCGGGACGAGTTGCCTTTGCCTATTTTTCACACAGACGTATTGAAGCTTGAAGATTTGGTTGCCGGTATGGAGTTGCAGGGTACGGTTCGAAACGTGATCGATTTTGGGGCGTTTATCGATATTGGCGTGAAAAATGACGGTTTGGTACACATCTCGCAGCTCAGCGATCGTTTCGTGAAGCATCCGATGGACGTAGTTTCGGTCGGGGATACGGTGACGGTGTGGGTGCTGGGTGTTGATCTGAAGAAGGGCCGTGTCAGCTTGACGATGCGTAAGCCTTAACATGAAGAAAGCCGAATCTCCTGTGCGGAGGCTCGGCTCTTTGTGTGTGCTGGCGCTGTATGTCGAATGTGCGTCCGTTGGTTATAGCTGCGGCGCGTTGTGCTGCCCCGGCATGGGGAAAGCTTCATTCTCTTCGTTCTCTTCGTTAGAACCTGTGTTCACTGTTTTCGTGCGATAAAAGTACCAGCAATCGGTCAACAGTTTAATCTGACGACGATCCTTCTTCACATAAGCCCTCATAAGTTGATTGCATAGCCATTGCGGCATGGGCATCATCTTCCTTCCCCGCAGTTCTCAGGTGACATTTCCCGTGTGCTGTTACGTTGACAAAAGTGTATACCTATAGAATATGGGAATAGGTGGATGTCCGTGCAGGTCCGACCGCAAAAAATTAAAAATTAGTGAAGAAGCTCTTCTTCCTCGTACCATTGTTCCAGCTGGGCTTGCAGTGCCCGAATTTCGGTAAGGAGGGAGATAAGGGGGTACGTCCTCTCGTTAATGGATGAAAAAGATTGCTCCAGCTCGTTAATATACCTCATTCCGCTGATAACGGAATATTGCGGATCAATGAATTCGAGATTGTCGCATTCGGCGACAGCATAGGGCAGTATAGGGACGTTCGTTGCAGTTAGTTTGTCCAGTTCCTTATGTAATCTTCGGTTCAAAGCGCTAAGTTGGTAGGCATAGTCGGCGGGCATTTCGACAAAATGCAATTGGTCCTGCATTCTGAAAATGACATATCGCATGTTCGACATGTGTTGACCTCCCCTCGGCAGAATGTTACGTTCTTACTTGACAGTGTAGCTTATTAAATGGTAAAAATTCAAGTGAAAAAACGCTTAAATTGTCGAGGTTGGGAAGGAGGCCGAACTGGGTCTAATGGAACATTTGGAGCTACAGGCATGGGTAGAGCGAATCTCACTAGCATTCTTCGGGCGGCCTTTCCTGCACCGAGCGACGTTTAACGCGCGCTTGCGTTCCACCGGCGGCAGGTACTTTCTGCGATCCCACAACATTGAGATTAGTCCGCGGCAGTTGGACATGTTCGGCGTGGATGAAGTGGAAAAGATCATCAAGCACGAGCTCTGCCATTATCATTTGCATTTGATGAACAAAGGATACAGACATCGGGATTCGGATTTCAAACGCTTGCTGGCTGAGGTCGGCGGCAGTCGTTTCTGTCAGGCGGCACCGGGGGTGAGGCGGGTGGAGCCTTATCGTTATAAGCTTGTGTGCGCTTCTTGCGGCACCGAATTTATGCGTAAACGCAGCGTGAATGTGCACAAATACGGTTGCGGGAAATGCCGGGGGAAGCTGGTACAAACCGTTCTTGACTCCGTATGATGATCATGATAAATTTACAATTAGTTTAGGTTGCAAGCGTTCCCTGATAGCTCAGTTGGTAGAGCACTCGACTGTTAATCGAGTTGTCACAGGTTCGAGTCCTGTTCGGGGAGCCACATTATTATATTGGTTTGGGGAGATACCCAAGTGGCTCAAGGGGACCCTCTGCTAAGGGGTTAGACTGCGCAAGCGGTGCGAGGGTTCGAATCCCTCTCTCTCCGTATAGGAATACTTCGTCAGCAAGGGATTAGAACCCGACAGGGTTCGGTGGAGCATAAGCTTCGAGTTCTAAGGTGAGTAGCTAAGTTTATCCAGACTGTCCGAGATAATTCTTATGGTAACAAATTTCGTTCATCTGCTAGGCAATTACGTTGTTTTCACTAGTTTGAAGCAATATTCTACGAATAAGGAAACGAATTTCTCTCATGTGCACTGGTGAGTACATATGAGGGAAAAACGTTTCCTTATTTTGATGAGGTACAATGAGCTGGGCGCGTAATAGGGTAAATGGATGATCGACGAGAGAAATTAGTTACCTTCTGTATGAAACTGGAACAGAATAATGCTTGTCATTATGCTATATTTGCGCTATAATCATTTTTGTCGCCAAAAACGACAGCATGTCAACGAGGCCCGTTGGTCAAGGGGTTAAGACACCTCCCTTTCACGGAGGTAACAGGGGTTCGAATCCCCTACGGGTCACCATTCTTTATTAGCTGCTAGTGAGCTAATTCATCCAGATTTGCAGCACGAGCCATTAGCTCAGTTGGTAGAGCACCTGACTTTTAATCAGGGTGTCGTAGGTTCGAATCCTACATGGCTCACCACTTTATTCCTCAGATAAGTGGGAGCGGCTTATTTTTTTTATGTATATGCGCGGTCGTGGTGGAACGGCAGACACGCTATCTTGAGGGGGTAGTGCCCAATGGGCGTGAGGGTTCAAATCCCTCCGACCGCATACGAAGGAAGTCCTTACTGGGTAAGGGCTTTTTTTGTTTTAGTAAATAAAGAATACGCACCGCACTTTGCATTGTGATGTTGAAACCGGTCCTAGACTGTGGCATGTCCACGGTTGGGGCCGGTTGTGCGTTTATGGTAATTGTTAACCTGTGTCTAAAGCACTAATTGGAAACATCTGGAGTTCCAGAGTTGCATGACATTCTCATCAGTACAAGGACAGCGAATTGTGATATATCTATAATGATACAATATGTATCATTATAGATATAGGAGTTGAGTGGATGTGAGAGGCATGTTGAAATGGATTAACGTAGTTACCTTAGTTAGTATCCTCTGTACAGTCCCGTATCCTACAGGGGCAAAAGCAGTAGGAGGCTCGTCATCACCAAACACAGGTTCTTATGCACAAGTGCTCCAACGCTGGACCGAATGGTTCGAAGCCATTCATAACCGGGACTGTGCCGAAACGGACAGTTGTCAGAAACGCGATGAAGAAATTCGGAGCATTCAGGGATTCCGAGACCAGCTGAACGCTTTGAATCCAGACTTACCTGAGCATTTGGCGCTGGTGGATCCCCTGTGGAATGAAATTAAATCACAGTTCCCTAAGGATGAGCATCTGCTTATTCGTAAAGAACTACTGGAATGCATCAAGCTGTTGGGCATGGTGTATGCCGGAGACGGAAAAGATCTGCTTAAGCTGTACAAATCGTTTCAAACGAAGCGAGGATTATTATTGAAATTATCAGAGCCCGCAGGTATCCAGGGCGGAATCCAGGTTGCGGATGTGGTGGAGTTTTTATTGGGTAGTCAGCGTTATAGAGGATTTGAGGAGCATTTCAAATACTACTGGCACGGCAACGTGGATAGCCTTTATGACATGCTTGAAAGCAAAGCATCTTCCGCATGGTACGTCCACGAGATGAAGATTTTGCAAGAAATGTTGAATAGACGCGGTGCAAACGAAAACAAGGTAGCCAAACTAATCAACTACTACAAGCTGTTGTCTCCGCAGACGATCGTTGCCTTAGGAAAGCAGGAGCATGTAGGAGCCCAGCTGCTAAGCAAGTATCCTGCAGCACGCAAGGCAGTATTTAATGCCCTAATCCGTGCAAATATGAAAATGGACATCAGATGGTTTAATGTAGGGACGAGGGCGGAAGTTAGATTATACGTCTTTGGCAGACCTGTAGATCTAGTTTATTGGAAAGACGGTAAATACCACAGAAGATACGCATATAACGATTTAGGAGATGAACATGTATCTTTTGATATAAATAAAGGAGATTATTTGGGGGTCATCATTCACCCGATTCGAGAAAGCGCGAAATTTAAAGTGCGGTTCGAGCTGTCTCCAGATACCGATACATCCACTTTATCCGTAACCGAGATCTTCCAATCCCAGAGAGGGGAGTTATACCCAGCCAATCAACCTGCCATTAAGTATATGAGCGAATATAAAGAAGGAAAGTATATTTATGGGTACTTTGATTTTACTTATAATCGCTACAAGCCTGACCGATATCTAGTTTATGTATCTGTTGACGGTTTACTTCGAAGAGAGTTTCCAGAACATACTTGTGCGCTAGGTGGAGATAACTGCTCATATGGACTATATCTGCCTAATGGTCGTACTACAATCATCTATGTGTATTACATTTATGGCGAATCGGTCAGTACGCCCCTGATTTATGAGTATAAATCACGCAATCCACTGGATTAACCAGCCTAATTCATGCCAAAATAAAGTTATATATCTGAAAATAAGCAAAGTTTTTCCGTAAATACGATGAGCGCTTTATGCATCTCCATGCGACAATCATATTAACCCCAAAACACAAAGGAGATGTTATAATTCATGAGTAAACTTACGGAGAAACTATCGGAACAAGAAGTGCAGTTCTATAAAGAACAAGGTTACCTTCTGTACAATAAGCCTTTATTTTCTGAAGAAAAGTTGCAAGCTCTAACAGGTCTGTTCGAAGAACAACTAGCCCAGAAGGGCAGTAAATTATCCGATGAGCTGGACACTCCGCATTTCCGTGAGGAACGCCTTCTGGACTATTTGCTAAGCGATGAAGTGCTTGATGTGGTGGAGCAATTAATCGGTCCCAATATCGGACTCTGGTCCTCCCATTTCATCTGTAAAGATCCGTTCGTCGGCCGCAAAACACCTTGGCATGAGGATTCCTCCTACTGGAAAGGCCGTGTAAGCAATTTCGACAACATCATTACGGTTTGGCTGGCTATTGATGATTCCAATAAAGAGAACGGTTGCATGCAAGTCATTCCCGGCTCCCATGCCAACGGATTCTCGGACTATGAGTCTGTCGACGGAGAAAAGAATTTATTTAACACGCAAATCAAGGACGTGGATGTATCGAAAGCGGTGCATTTCGAACTGAAGCGGGGCGAATGCTCGCTGCATGATTCCAGAATTATTCACGGCGCAGATGCAAACACAAGTCCGAACCGCCGTTGCGGGTATACGATGCGTTATTTTGCAACCGATATTGAGATTTATGCTGATAAAAACCCGGACTTTAAAGTATGGCTCGCCCGCGGCAAGGACCTGGCAGGCAACAAATATGCGAATCAATAAATAGAGATGTCATGCTAATGAAGGAGTGAACCCATCAGGTGGAGCCGAAACGACTGACGAAAGAGCATTTTCTGGGGCTCAATGTACCCTTGCGGTTGTATCATCAGATTGTGGACAACGGGGTTGACCTTCATTGGCATGAATTCTATGAATTTTGTTATATTACGAAGGGCTCGGGTGTGAACATCATTAATGGTTCCCCGGTTCCGTTGCAAGCTGGGAGTATGTTCTTGCTCACGCCGGCGGACTTTCATGAGATTTATCCGAATCCGGGTGAGACACTGGAATTGTACAATGTGGTGTTTGCTGAAGAGATTTTGTCAGAGGAGCTTAGGGAAGTGCTGTTTGCCAGATTCAGGTGGTACAGCGCCTATGTAGAGCCGCATGAACATCAACGCATCTGCGCGGAGTTCGAGACGATCGGAACGGAAATGACAACACTGAGGTTAGGGCACAGCATCATGGTGAAAGGCGCATTGGAGCGGCTGTTGCTGGAGCTGGCCAGACGTGACGATACCTCGGCTTCATCGTTGGAGGTGTTGGTTTCTTCGCATCGAGCTGCACCTATACGTAAAGCCCTTGTACACATACAGCATTACTTCCGGGAAGAAATTCGGCTTGAAGACGCGGCGAATCAGGCAAGGCTGGCGCCTAATTATTTCAGCGAATGCTTCAAAGAGACGACAGGCGTGAACTTTCAGACGTATGTGCAGAACCTGCGGATTTCATTTGCTCAGTCGTTGCTGCTTGCATCCAAGATCCCGGTAACGGACGTGTGTTACGCGTCGGGGTTTCGGAGTATAGCCCACTTCAATCGCGCGTTCAAAATGAAAACAGGCGTTTCGCCCCGACAATATCGACAACAGGAAACGGTGAGCTCGACAGAGGTTTATTAGGTTTGTTGAAGCGATGACTGCTTAAGCAGTTTCCGGATTTGAGGATCACTATATGCATACGGCCCCTTTCACCAATGAGCCTGTTGTGGATTTATGGGAAGTGAATCAATGGATGACGGATCATATGAAGTCACTTTTTGAGCAAAAGTTTAATCTGTAAGTGGTTGAAGTGCTGAACTGGGTTCAGCGCTTTTTTTTTCCTCATTTAGCCAACTTGACCAGCTTTGGGAGAAACATGGAGTAGGAGTAGGGGGATATTTTAAGTTATTTATTTCTGTTTCCATAAAAAGTCCTAACATCCAACATATTTCTTGCTTCGTCACCCACTTCGTTCTGTTACGATCAATATAGTAATCGCTTACATAATTTTATGGACGAAGGTGACGATCATGTATTTTGGTGTGGATTATTACCCGGAACATTGGCCCAAGGGGCGTTGGGCGGTCGATGCAGCTATGATGAGGGAGGCCCATATCAACATTGTGCGGCTGGCTGAATTCGCATGGGCGAAGATGGAGCCGGAGGAAGGCCGATTCGATTTCACATGGCTGGATGAAGCGATTCGTATTTTCCAAGCGGAAGGCATTCAGGTCATATTGGGTACACCGACCGCGGCTGCGCCCAAGTGGCTGATGGATCTCTATCCTGACATGTATCCTGTGGATGTATACGGAATGACCAAAGGGTTTGGCACAAGAAGGCATTATTGTCCGAATCATATCATTTATCGTCAATATTCCCGGATAATCGTTCAGAAGATGGTTGAACATTACGCGGATCAAGAACAAGTCATTGCATGGCAAATCGATAATGAATTTGGCGGTGCTTGTTACTGCAATCATTGTCTGAAAGCGTTTCGATTGTGGCTTAGGAACAAGTACGGCGATATTCAGACGTTAAATGCGGAATGGGGCACGATCTTCTGGAGCCAGACTTACCGGCACTGGGATGAAATTATTGTGCCCGCCTATTCTTCAAGTGACGGATTTAGTCAGAATGCGAACGCCGAGCAATGGATGAGCACGCCTTACAATCATAACCCAAGCCTGCTGCTGGATTACCAGCGGTTCTTTACCGATGCAACGGTTGACTATCAACAGCTCCAGATTGATGTGCTTCGCCAATATACAAAATTGCCGATTACGCACAATCTGATGGGACATTATAGCGAACTGGATTATTATAAGCTGGGCGAACCTCTGGATGTGATTTCTTGGGATAACTATCCTAACAATATGTGGGGCAAAAGCTCGTGGACGGATATCTCGATGGCTCATGATTTGATGCGAGGCGTTAAAGAGAAGAATTTCTGGATGATGGAGCAGCAGAGCGGTCCCTGCGGATGGCAGATGATGGGCGATACACCGGAACCCGGGCAAATTCGTTTGTGGACATATCAAGCGAT
This sequence comes from Paenibacillus swuensis, assembly GCF_001644605.1. NCBI lineage: Bacteria > Bacillati > Bacillota > Bacilli > Caryophanales > Paenibacillaceae > Paenibacillus > Paenibacillus swuensis. The sequence continues at coordinate 3,005,605 of NZ_CP011388.1, forward strand.
TGCCCACGGTGCCGAGGCGATGGTTTACTTCCGCTGGAGAGCTTGTACAGTAGGCATTGAACAATATTGGCACGGCATTCTGGACCATGACGGCATCGGCAGAAGAAGGTTGCGGGAAGTGACGCAGGTCGGCGAGGAATTGAAGCGGGATGCGGCCTGGTTCGTGGATTCTGAGAATCGCAGCGATATCGCGCTAATCAAGAGCTATGATAATTTCTGGAGTCATCGCGGTCAGCCTCACAATTCCAAGTTCAATTATAACGCACTTCTAAGCCAATATTACGGCGCACTGGCTACCCAGCATTATGGCGTGGATGTTACAAAAGCGGAGACTAATTTCGCGAAATATAAACTGGTTCTCATGCCTGCTTTCAATCTGGTAACCGAGGAGATAGCAGACAAATGCGAGCGTTATGTCGCTGACGGCGGGGCTCTTGTTATCACATTCCGTTCGGGAACGAAGCTATGGAATAACCAAATGAGCACTCTAACGGTGCCCGGGTTATTCAAGGACATGGCAGGCGTGGAACTCGAGGAATTTGATTCCGTTAACTTCGGGAGAACGGTAGCGGTGGACGGCAGTTTCGGCAATAGTAACGCCTCCATGTGGTGCGATGTGCTGAAGCTAAACGGCGCGGAAGTACTTGCAACTTATGGCAGCCACTATTACGAGGGAAAACCCGCAGTGACGGTCAATCGTTACGGCAAGGGTACGGTTTATTATGTCGGCTGCGATCTGGACACGGCCGGTATGACCCATTTGTTGAAAGCCATTGCATCCGAGCAAGGTGTTCGGCCGGTTCTAAGTCAACCCACCGAAGGTCTGGAAGCGGTCCGCAAACGTAAAGACGAACAGGATTATATCATGCTCCTGAACCATAATGCACATGCCTTAGAGGTGACCCTGCAAGGCACTTATACAAATTTGCATGACGGCGCAGTTATGGAGGGCAGAACGGAGATTGCCGGTTATGGCGTGCGAATTTTAATCCAAGAATGATTTAACAATCAATGAAGCCCGGCTCAAGCGATGAATTCGCTGTGCAGCCGGGCTTCAAAGGTTTGAATAAACTTCAAATGGCCCGTTTCACGGCTCCTCTACAATCGGAAGCGTAACCATCACACGCGTACCTTCTCCAACCACACTCTGGTATTTCAGCCCATACGACAGCCCGAAATACAGCTGAATACGGTCATGTACATTTCTCGATCCATACCCCGTATGGGAAGGTGTAGGCTGCCCTTCTTCTCTTTCGATCAGCATGCCTATCCCATTGTCTATAACACTGATCATGACCGAAGTATTCTCAAGCCGGCCTTCAATCCTAACGGTGCCGGTCTTATCCGCTCTGCGCAGTATTCCATGCAGAATCGCATTCTCCACTAATGGCTGCAGGATGCTTTTCAACGTGTACAGCTGTCTTATTTCTTCCGATACGTCGATGATTAAGGTTAGATTTTGACTAAAACGCATATTCTGGATGTCAAAGTACAAGCTCACATGCTGCATTTCCTCTTCCAGTGTGATAACGTCCCGGCCGCCGCTTAGGCTAATTCGGTAGTATTGAGCTAGTCCCTCTACAACCTGAGACACCTGTTCCCCGCGATTTCTCCAGGAAAGCCAATTAACAAGTTCCAGAGTGTTGTATAAGAAATGGGGACTGATTTGTGCCTGCAAGGTACGCAGCTCCGCACTCTTCAGTGCTTGTCCCGCTTCATATTTCTCCTGAACAAACCGATTCAGCATACTCAGCATATAGTTGTAATCGCCGATCAGCATGTCAATTTCATCCTTACCCTGTACGGCATCCATGGGCGTCAAGTTACCGGTGTGAACGGAACGCAGTCTGCGCGCCAGGCGGGTTAATCGGCCGGTAATCGATTTGGAGAAGAAGAAAGCGATGAAATAGGCGCCTGTTCCCAGGAAAAACAGCATCAACAGGATGTAATTACGAATGCGGTTGCTATCCGCCATCATTTCATGTAAGGAAAGCACAGTGACCATCGTCCAGTCCGTGTTGTCGATTTTCTTGGAAGCGACAAGCACATCCTGCGCATGCTGATGTTCCCTGCTCCAGTCGGAGTTGGCAACCAGTTCACGGAGCTTGTAATCCGAAATTTTATATTTAGAGAGCATCCCAGTGTTTGAAGCGGCAACGACATCACCGTAACTGTTGACGATATAAGTGACACTATTAGGCGTTGTACTTGCCTTAGCCAGCAGATGGGTCAAGTCATCCGCGGAGAATTCGAAATGAACGCTGCCGAGCCGGTTCGTGTAATTATCGGGATCCACAATGGTTTTGACATATGCCAGATACGGCGGGTCGTCCTCGCCTTCAACCCCCAGATATGCCGCGGGAGCCCAAAAGTTATTCAGGTGTTCGCGCTCCATCTTCTGATACCATCGTTCCTTCATCCCGTCATCCAAACTGAACAGATTCACATTCTCATGGGAATACAGAAGCTCGCTTCGGACATACAGCTTCGCCATCGTTATATTCTCGCCGTCTTGCAGGGTAGTCAGATAGTTACGCAGCACATACATATCCTGCATTTGCTTGACGAGATTGTCGGTTTGGGTTGACTTCAGAAGTCGGATTAAATTCGGATTCTTGAATAATAGGTTCGCCGACTGTTTAATGTTATAAATTTTATAACTCAAGAATGTATACGACTGCTCGAAAGACTGCTCCGCGGCGAAAGTGACTTTATCCTCCACAAGCTCAGAAGAGGTATGGTAGAACAAGTAGGACATCATACCGAGAGGCATGAGGATGAGCAGAAAGTACGACAGAAGCATTTTGCGCATCATCATGAGATGGTTCGCTTTCGAAACTCGGAAGGGGTTAATCCCGTATGCTTGCGGAAGATCCTCGCAAAGTAATTGGCATCCTGCAGCCCGACACTTACGGCGATATCGGCAATGGATTTGTCCGTTTGCGTAAGCAGTTCAATCGACTGTCCGATGCGATATGCGGTAATGTACTGAGTAAGCGTCTGTCCGGTCTTCTGTTTGTACAATGAGCTTAAATACGCCGGAGTAAGAAATATGTGCTGACTGATGTCAGGGATCGTTAATGCTTCATCCTGATAATGTTTAAATATATAACGGTGCACCTGTTGGACGAGATCGACGCTTGGTTTGGGAGTATTGTGTCCATCCCGGAACGATGCGACCATCTCCAACAGTGACCCATGTATCGCTTCCAGCAGATCATATTGAATAAAGGTTTCCCACAGAGCTGTATCTTCCTGAGCGTACTTGCCCAGTGGAATGCCTTGCTTTCGTGCTGTGCTGCTCAGTTTCTGAGCCATTCGCGCATAAATGCGTTTCACTTGCTCGACCGGTAAATAAGCCTGTTCCATGCACCTTGATTGGATGCCCTGAACGAACAATTCCACTTGCTGCCCTGTGTCCTTGCCGAGTAAACCGTCAAATTCGGCCAGCCACCGGTCCAGTGTGCGCTCATCCAGAAAGGATGTTGATGCGGTTTGCATAAAAACAAGACCCTCATAACCTTGATAAAACCTATGGGAAAGACCTTCTCTCGCCGCCGCTGTGGAGCTCATAATAAGCTCAGCGCGGTCCGCGGGTGCACCCAAGCTGAGAAATAACTTATGTTCTTCAACCTGATTCACAAGGTCCCGGGCAACGCCCCGCAGCGTCTGTTGAAACCATACCTCCTTGTCAGGCACGACGCTGAGTAAATGCGCGACAACGGTCCGCCCATCCACAAAACAAGCTAATGTCTCAAAGCCGCGATGCCTGCAAACTTGATCCAGCGTTTCCAGGAACAACGGTTTGTTTATCGGATCGGATGCAGTAAGAGGAGACAAGCTAATCCACACAGGCAGGGCGCGGAAAGATGAAGTTGCATGAATGCCTGTCATGCCGGCCTCGTCCATCATACGCTGCAATTCTTCGCTTGAAACGGTTCGCTCCGTTAATCGAAGCGCAGCTTCGGACTTTACTAACGGCAAAGCGGATTGCAGCTTAAAGGACCACTGTTGCTCACGCTCCTGTTTCTTCCTGCTTTCGACACATTCATCGGCGGCTTGCTTTAACGTTTCGGTCATTTGTTTAATATTCAGCGGTTTCTCAATATAAGACAGCGCTTTCAGGTCGATGGCGGATAACAAATACTGCTTATCCGTATATCCGCTCATGAAAATTACTTTGCAATGAGGGAACTGCTTCACAAGAAGATAGGACATTTCTACTCCGTCCATGTGCGACATGCGCACATCAGTCAATATAATGTCCGGAGTAAACGTTGCGCAGAGGGTGATTGCCGTGGTACCGTCATCGGCTTCCTTGACCTGTGTGACGCCAAGCTCCGACCAAGGAATTCTCTCCACTAATCCTTCTCTTGTTAACTTCTCATCATCTACTACCAGCACATTCAGCAGGAGAAGTCCCCCTTTAACTCAAACTGATAAAGCGTTTACATTTCAAGTATACATGAGGATGACGCCGGTTTGTAACATCATTTCAAGGTTCGTAGAAAAATGCTTAAATCATAAATATTTCTTGCTTCGCCCATTCCAGGCTTCTGTTACGATGAGATCAACACAGCGGGAGCAGGATCGAATGGAGGTTCGCCATGATTAACGCATTAAGTCAAACGGCTAGAAAAGTAATCAAGTACCGTGTCATGCTTCTTATGTTATTGCCCGGCATATTGTTCTTCGTGATGTTCAGTTATCTTCCAATGCTGGGAATCGTAATCGCTTTCAAAAAGTTGAATTACACGGACGGCATTTGGGGAAGTCCCTGGGTTGGTTTCGAGAATTTCAGGTTTTTATTTCTTTCCGGTAATTTGGGAGCGATTATTCGGAACACCGCTTTGTATAATCTTGTTTTTATTATATTAGGTAACGGCTTGGCTATCGGGGTCGCGATCATGCTTGCGGAATTGACGAGCCGCCTGTTTAAGAAAACGGCACAGTCTTTGTTGTTCATCCCTTACTTTATTTCATGGGTAGTTGTAGGCGCTTTCATCTATAGTATTTTCAACTATGAGTTCGGACTCTTGAACAGCCTGTTGAAAACCTTACATATCGAGCCTGTTAACATCTACGACCAGCCGCCGGCATGGGTTTCCATCATCATCTCGTCTTACTTGTGGAAAAACATCGGCTATTTCTCCATCATCTATCTGGCCGCCATATCCGGAATTGATCAGGGATTGTACGAGGCGGCGCAAATCGACGGGGCTAATGTGCTGCAGCGTATTCGATTCATAACACTGCCTTCGCTCATTCCGACTGTTGTGGTGCTCATTTTGCTTGCGCTCGGAAACGTATTCAGGGGCGATTTCAATATGTTCTTCCAGATTGTCGGCGACAACGCCATGGTATTCGGTCACACGGATGTGATCGATACGTTTGTGACAAGATCCCTGCTGAAAACACGGGAATTCGGCATGTCGTCCGCGGCGGGACTGCTGCAATCGACTTTGTGCTTCGTTCTCATCGTAACTGTAAATTCGGTCATAAGGAGAGTGGATAAAGAAAATGCCCTCTACTAAACAAATCCGGCGCACTGCCGACGAAACGATATTTCGGGGAGTGTCATACACCGTCATTACCTTGCTCTCGATAGCCTGCCTGTTGCCGTTCATCGTTATCATCTCAGGCTCGCTGTCTAATGAGGAAGCGATCTTGCAGTACGGATACAGCTTATGGCCGAGAGACTTCAGCCTGGATGCATATGATGCGATCTTCTTGAACTCGGGACTTCTGCTCAAATCCTACAGGGTGACGGTGCTTGTCACGTTGTCCGGCACGCTGCTCGGGCTGTTTCTGACCGCTATGACGGCCTATGTATTATCAAGGAGAGATTTCGAGTGGAGGAACGGATTCGCCTTCTTCTTCTTCTTCACCACCTTGTTTAACGGGGGCATTGTTCCTTGGTATATCCTTTGTGTACAGTACTTTCATCTGAATGACAACTTTGCCGGTCTGGTGCTGCCGATGCTGCTGAACGTGTTCAACATCATTATTATGAAGAGCTTCATGAGCCGAATACCGGATGCCATTACGGAATCCGCGAAGATCGACGGAGCGGGAGACTTCCTGATCTTCCTTAAGCTGATCCTGCCGCTGTCCAAACCCGTACTAGCCACTATTGGTTTGTTCATCGCGCTTAACTATTGGAACGATTGGTTCCTGAGCTTTATTTTCATGCAAAATGAGAACTACTTCACGCTGCAGTTTACGCTGTACCGCGTGCTGACGATGGCTCAGGCATTGCAGAGCACGGCGGGGACGGTGGCAGGCACGCAGGCTGTCATTCCGACCGAGACGTTGAAGCTGGCCATGACGGTTGTCGCAACCGGTCCGATTCTGCTCCTGTATCCTTTCCTGCAGAAATATTTTGTTAAAGGTCTGACCATCGGTGCTGTTAAAGGGTAACCCCGCAGATTGCGGATTATCATAGATACGATATTGAGAAGGGGAGCTGAAAAAAGTGAAGTCGATGTTTAAATTGCACAGCTTATGTCTAGCGCTTCTGATGGTGACCGTTGTTATTCTGTCAGGCTGCAGCGGCGGGAACAAGGAATCGAAAGATGCGGCCAATAACGCTTCAAACGCAAGCGTCAATACCGGAAACGCGGTAAATACAAACACGGAAACAGCCAAAGAGCCAAATCCGCTCGATACAACGGAAGAGAAGAAGCTCAGCATTTACCTGCTTGGTGACGCTCAAGCGGATGCGGGTATCGTCTATGATGAAGTCAATAAGAAACTGAAATCCGATCTTAACGCTACATTGGATGTGAAATATATTCCGTGGGCTGACTGGCAGAGCAAATATAATCTTGTGTTTGCTGCCGGAGAAGACTTTGACGGCATTTATACAGGCAGCTGGACTGGATATGCCGAGCAAGTAACCAAAGGCGGCTTCATGGAAATTACCGAAGAGATGCTCCAAACGTACGCACCCGACTACTACAAGATTCTGCAGGAGAAATATCCAACTGCGCTTAGTGAAACGAAGATCAACGGAAAAAGCTACATGCTTCCTGCATTTGACGTATGGGCAGACAGCACAATGGTAACCATTCGCGGCGATCTGCGCGAGAAATACGGCTTATCGGAAGTGAAGACGATCGATGACTTCGATAATTACCTTATGACCGTAGCGAAGAATGAGAAAACGCTTGTAGCGTTCAACGCGAGCGGGCAGGACATGTTCCAGGATTACATGAATCTCGCTTACTATGTGCCTAATAATATGATGCCGGTGAATACCGGCATGCCTTACCTCGCTTACAAGCTGGGCGAAGAGCAGCCAAAGATTGTTAATGTGCTGGATGACCCTGCTTACAGAACAGCGCTGGAGAGAGCGAAGAAGCTTGCGGATGCCGGAGCCATTCCGAAAAGCGTGCTTACGAATAAAACCCGCGCTCAAGACACATGGAAAGCGGGCAAAACAGCAGCTGTTCCGGGAGGACTCGCGGTTGTTAACGGACGCCAGAACGAAGCGGACTCTGATCATCCGGAGTGGAAAGCGGAGACGATTGATCTTTGGCCGGATGCGGTCAAAGCGGTCGGCCCGGGTAACGGTTCCGGCTTTGCGATCCACGCGGGCTCCAAGAATTGGGAACGTCTGTTGATGGCATACAATCTCCTGATTACAGACAAGGCTTACCAAACACTGACGCAGGTTGGTATTGAAGGCAAACACTACACTGAAGATAACGGTGTTTATATCAAGGGTCCTGACGGCGACAAATTTGCAAATTCAAGCAACTGTCCGTGGGGTTGGCAGAACAAAGATTTAATGCTTCGCCCGGGTAAAGGTGCATGGATCCGTATGGATTATGATCAGAAGTGGCGCAATGAAGGCAAGGCGATCTCGCCGGTGTTAAGCGCGATGAACTTTGTGGACACCGATGTGAAGAATGAATTGTCCGCGATCAACAACATGATTCAGACTCGCGGCTATATTCTCTCAAGCGGTAAACCCAAAAATATTGATAGTGAGCTGCAGAAGCTGCAAAGTGAACTGAAAAGCGCAGGCATTGAAAAAATACAAAAAGCGATGCAGACCCAAGCGGACGCGTTTATCGCCAGCAGATAATAAAGTTGAGAATATGGTAAAGGTACGAGGTCATTTGAAACGATTGCTGTTTTGATGACCTCCGTTTTCTTTAAATTATAGGACCAGGAGGCGAACTGATGTTTCTTTACAAATGGGCTAAAGCGGTAAGGATTGCTGTGCTCATGGCTTTGGCGGTTCCAACGGGATGGATGCCTGTACAGGTGGCTGAAGCCGCAAGCGAGCAAGGAGTTGTGTTATCGAAAAACCCGGGGTTTGAAACCGGGGATGCGACGGGTTATCTGTCTTGGGGCGCGATCCAATATAATAACAGCTCGAATGCTTATAAAGGCAGTTATGCAGCGAGAATAGATGCCGGCAGCGGAATCTATCAGACGGTGGAAGGGTTAAGCCCGAACACGGCGTACACCGTAAAAGTGTACGGCAAGAAGGAGACTTCAGGCGGAAGCACAGGCGGACTGTATGTAAAGAATTATGGCGGCAGCGACCAAGTGGCTGAATTCACATCGACCGCTCACACCGTTTATACACTGAATTTCACAACAGGTTCAAGCTCAACTTCCGCTGAGATCGGCATCTGGAACGGGAATAACACAGGGGGCAACATCCTGTATGCGGATGAACTTATTCTAATATTGCCGGCTGCTAATCTGATTCAGAATCCGAGTTTTGAGTCTGGAGACGCGAGCTGGACGCTGTGGAACAACGCGGGCGCCGTTGCCAATAACGCGAATTCCGGAAGCTACAGTATGCGAGTCGGTGAAGCGATCGGGGACCGATATCAAGATATTACTACCGGCTTTACAGTCGGCAAGACCTATACCGCAAGCGGCTGGGGAAAAGTGAGCAAGCAGGGCGCCGTCGGTTACATGGTTATATCGGCTTGGAACAGCAGCTATGTGAAGCTGGAAGAAGCCATCATCCCCTTTTATAACTGGCTTGAATATACGCAGAACTCCGCAACAATTGTCGTACCTCCGAATACGGTACGTCTTATGGTAGAAGTGAAGAATAATGAAGGGAACAACGGTTACGCTTATTTTGACGATTTGATTCTGAAAGAAAACAGCGGACCGACGTATTATATCGATACAGCAGCGCCCAATGACAACAATAACGGGACGTCTCCGTCTACGCCATGGAAGTCGATTGCCAAGGTGAACAGCACGGTGTTTGCGCCGGGTTCCACCATCCTGTTCAAAGGCGGGCAAACGCATAACGGGAATGTTCAGTTTGACGGGAGTGATTTGGGTACGATTGCAAGTCCGATCACCGTTGCTTCCTATGGAACGGGCATGGCCACCATCTCTGCTGGGAATGGTTCGGGCATTAAGCTTACCAATACGTACGGATATTCGATACGCAATGTGATATTGGACGGGGGTAATCGGCTTACGAATACGGGAAAGGGGATTGATGTTAACAACAACAGCAGTGCAAGGAAGCTGAAACTTCTCCATGTCTATAATACGACAGTGACTCATTTCAGAACGGGCATTATGCAGAGAACGCTGCTGGACACATCCACGTATCACCGTAAACTCGAGGCGGCTAATTTTATCAATAATAACGTGCATACAGTCTTTGAATATGGCATCACTTCGCAGGAATTAACTTCAACCGGCGCCGACAGGGATGGGAATGGTTATGCCATTGGTGTAAACTCGGACACCGTCAGCCATGTCTATGCCGGAGGCAACACGATTTATGACAGTGTGAATCCGAATGACGAAAGTTGCTGGGGACTGTTCTACGGCGGTAAAGCTTATATGCTTATGGTGGAACGCAATACCGCTTACGACGGCAGAGCTAAAGAGGGATTATGGCACTGGGGCGGCAGCAACAGCGTCTATCAGTTCAATACGGTTCATGACATTTACACAAGCGGAGCAGACGGGGACGGCATTAATCCAGGCGCTTCCAGTAACGCACTGATTCAGTATAACTATATTTATAATTGTGATGGTGCCGGGGTGCTTCTGGATATCGGCTATGGGGAAGATTTTGTCGCAAGGAATACGGTTACCCGCTATAACACAATCCATGACACCTACATGAAGTACGGCGGCGGCCTGTGGGGCGAGTTGTACGGCGGAATTGCGATTAACGGCAAGGGAGAAAACCACACCATCTATAACAACACCATCACAACCGAGAACGGGTCGCCGGCCATTACGATACAAGGAGCGCATTATAACTGGGATCCGAATTCAACGAATATTCTCGGCACTAATAACTTCAAGATTTATAACAACATTCTGAATGCCTATAATGGCAGTATTTTGCTGGCAACCAGCGTATCTTCAAGCAGTACGGGAGAAATCAAAGGGAACTTGTATTATACAAACGGAGGTTCGTTCAAAATCATCAACCGGTACGGCAGTGACACGGTTTACACCAGCATGTCATCTTGGAGAAGTGCTCTGGGCTATGAGACGAGTTCGGGAGCGGACACGTCAACAACTGGCAACCCGCAGTTGGCTAACCCGACTGGGAGCGGATCCATTAACAACTTCAAGATTGGCTCAACCTCAGCCGCGAAGGACAAAGGCTTGAATCTTGCGTCCTTGTATGGTTTCGACGTAGGGAAGATCGATATTTATCAAAATGGAACTCCATTTAATACGTCATATGATATTGGAGCCCATGAGTTCAGATAATACGGGAAATAAAGGAGTCCGTGCATGAAAGCTAAGCTCGCAGAGCCGTTATTCGATGTAAGTTATGTTCATCAAGCGCCTATCGTTACGGAAGGAAGTCCGGGTACAGAGGGTAATATGTTCGGTTTCGAAGGAGGGTTTGCGCTTAAAATCAGCGGAACTTATCATCTGTTTACGACAGAGATGGCAGGTCTCCCCATCTGGACAAAGACCAGGCTGGCCTATTGGCGAAGCCGTGATTTGCTGCACTGGGAGCGGGTCGGCACGTTGCTGGAATCCAGCGGAGACTTCACAGGCAGCGACACACATGCCTGCTTGTGGTCACCAATGCCGATATGGGAGGAGACGCAGAACCGATGGGTACTGACGTATGTCTGTTATCGGTCCAAGCCGAATACCAAGGAAGCCTGGTACCGAAATTATGACGGGCGCATTGCGCTGGCCGCCTCAGAGACGCTGGGCAAGGATGGAATGGGCGGACCTTATAAGGAACTGGACATTATTATGAAACCCGGGGCAGAATCAGCAGACTGGGAAGGATTGATGGGGGTAGACTCGTTCTTCCCTTATATGACTGATGATGGCTGGAAGGCGTGGTATGGCAGCTCCATCGAAGTCAATGGACTTGCGGCGGCTCCGGCGCTTAGCGGACCCTGGGAACGAATCTCATATGAGGCACCGGTAAGCCGGCATACGGAGAATCCGGTTGTCACTAAGCTGCAAGACGGAACCTATGTCGCTTTCTTCGACGGGTGCGGACATCTGCAGAAGTTTGGTTACATGGTCAGTGAGGATGGTCTAAACTGGTCTGAGCCTATCGTAATTGATCTGGACGGCCACCCCGGCAAATGGTGGGGACTGAGCCGCACACCTCTTGGCTTAATCGAGGAAGGCGAAGGTGAATATACGCTACTGTTCACCGCTTATAATCGTAATTTCTATGACATTCCCGGAATCTGGTCTGCGGGTACGGATGATGTGTTCGACGGGTATTATGCAAGTATTGGGTTTATTCGATTAAAGGATATCCGAATATAAGCAAAGTATTTCCGTAAATATGTTGAGAAGCCCTTAGTAGCCCCGCCTCGCCGTTCTGGCGAGGCGGGCTACTAAGGGCTTTTTTTGTGTGTATTGAATTAATGTGCGCGAACATCATTTATATGCTAAGGATTCCCCTGGAGAATAACATTGCCGCTAGACGCTTCATTTCCAATAATGGTTCATTCTTTTTTGTTTATTTGCTACATTTGTTTTATGAACAGGACATCCTCCATTGAATCTTCTTTGATGAAGATAAGCACTGGCAAAAGTTTGTGGCTATACAGAGCGAAAAAATTCGTCCCGTGGTCGGTTCGCTGAAAGGTTAAATTCCATAGCTAAGAAGATATCTAAAGTAGGAGGCCTGAAGGCCGACGCGTCGTATGGTGGGGACCGCAGGGTGTTTTCTGGGATCAAGTGAATGCAGACGGGTATCCTAAATTCACAGAGAACTGGACGGAGATGCCGGATACAGAAAAGGTTAAATTCAAGCTCCAGTATTTCAATTTCGCAGGTAACGCGACATTCATTGATACGGCGAAAATGAAAAATGAAATGAATTTACCCGAACCGAAGCGTAAATGGTCCACTGTTGCCCAAACCAATGTATTCTGGAAAACGTCCAAAAATGTAACCGAATTTCTGAATTTGGATCCTTCGGCAGAGCTGCCCGAAGGTATTGCAGCCCAGTCTGTCAAAGACATCTATGCGCAAACTTTCGCCAAATCGTTATTCGCCAAGGATAAAGCACAACTGGATAGTCTATTGGATCAAGGGTTGGACAATATGGAGAAGGTCGGCTTGGAGAGAGTCTTGAAATTCAAAACGGAGGCATGGCATAAGAATTTGGAACTGCTTAAATAATGATCTTAATCTGGAAGGAGAGCTCGGAATGTATCATGTATTACTGGCCGATGACGAGCGATTAGATCTGGAAGGCTTAAAGAGACTAGTTCCGTGGGAATCCTATCAAATGTCTGTAGACGGAGCAGTGAACAGCGGGTTTTCCGCCTTGGATCATATGAAGAACCGGTCAGTGGATATTCTGGTTACGGATGTAAATATGCCTCGGATGTCAGGTATTGAATTAGCCCGGGCAGCCCTCGAGATGAATCCTTCTTTGAAGGTTATCTTTGTCAGCGGATACGAGGACTTTCATTATGCTCAATCGGCACTACAGATGGGTGCGTGCAGCTATGTGCTTAAGCATGTCGATGACGTCGAATTCCTTTCATGGGCTCTTGCAGCAGGATGCACGACAGTAATCAAACCCCTCCGACCGCATACGAAGGAAGTCCTTGCTGCTTTGCTGGTAAGGGTTTTTGTTTTTTTTGGAAATGCCATCTTACCTAGGCAGGAGCGACAAGCGATGTTTTTACGAGTGAATTCATAGTAAAAATTTATCGTTATTCCTCATTGACGATTGTATGATTTAATTTGACAAGTCCAGATTCCGATTCCAGGTTGATAAAATGTAAGGGTTCACATGATCTCACTACTGGATGTATCCAGACTTCTATGCTAGATTAATAGTTAAATAAAGGAAGGTGCTAACACATGACGGCAAACCCACATATGCGTAAGGAACGACAGCCCAATATACTATGGATATCCCTGGAGGATACAAGCCCACGATTCGGTTGCTACGGGGACCCGATTGCCTGCACACCGAATATTGATCGCCTGGCAGATGGTGGAACGATGTACCGCAATGCTTACTCGGTAGCGGGGGTATGCGCGCCAAGCAGATCCGCCATCATTACTGGTATGTATCCTACCTCAATCGGGACGCATCATATGCGAACGGCTCACACAAATCCTTATACGCCGGAGCTTCCGACGCCCTACGAGGCGATTCTGCCTCCATATGTCAAAACGTTTACTGAATACTTAAGAAGAGCTGGATATTATTGCTCAAATAACGCAAAAACAGATTACCAGTTCGCTCCCCCGCTAACCGCATGGGACGATTGCAGTCATAGTGCGCATTGGCGTAATCGTGATAAAGATCAGCCGTTTTTTGCCGTATTCAACCCGATAATAACGCATGAAAGCGGCATGTGGAAAGACGAGAATCCGTTGAATACAGATCCGGATCGTATCGCCATGCCACCATATTTGCCGGATACGCCCAAGTCGAGACAAGCGCTAGCCCGCCATTACGACAATCTCATGGTGGCAGATCAGGCGGTTGGTCGCCTATTGGAAGAACTGGAGGAAGACGGGTTAACGGAACAGACCATTGTTTTCCTCTGGAGTGACCATGGCGAAGGTTTGCCAAGGGCGAAACGCTGGCTTTACGATGCAGGCATAAGGGTTCCGATGATCGTGAGTTGGCCAGGGCAAATTCCTGCAGGTCAGTCGACGGATCGGCTTGTGAGCCTCGTCGATCTGGCTCCGACCGTTTTGAGCATGGCTGGACTTGAAATTCCTGCCCATATGCAAGGTGTGCCTTTCTTGGAAACGGACTTGGCCGACCGTGAATACGTCTTCGCAGCAAGGGATCGCTTTGATGAATCCTATGATATGGTCAGAGCCGTCAGGGATCGGCGCTACAAATATATTCGCAACTATTACCCTGAGCTCCCATACTTGCTCTGGATTCCTTACAGCCATCAGCATCCGGTGCTGCAGGAGCTTCAACGGCTGGAAGACACAGGGGCTTTGACGCCACCGATGAAATTGCTGCTGCAACCGTGTCGGCCGACCGAGGAGTTGTACGATTGCGAGGCAGACCCGCATGAAATAAATAACTTGGCAGGTGAACAAGCCCATGCTGTCCAATTGTCCCGCCTTCGAGAAGCGATGGATGGTTGGCGAAGCCGTTATGGTGATTTGGGCGATATGGATGAAGAGTTGATGGTGCGATTGAGATGTCCGGAAGGCGTGAAGCCAACCGCTGTGAAACCGATACTGGTGCCGATCAACGCACAGCATGCCGGCATCATTCCGATTACAGACGCTCATGTCGAGTATAGCGAACTTACGAAATTGCTGCTGCATACCGCTACGCAGGGTGCGAGCATTGCCTATACAATGGAAGATGGAGACATCCCGAGGTGGAAGATCTATAACGGTCCGATTCAGTTGGAGCGAGGGAAGACGCTAGTGCGCGCTCGTTCGGTAAGAATCGGCTTTTGCGACAGCGAAGAGGCTCGAGTTGTCATTACCATTACTTAAATGTCTTTTATTTTATTTTGTTAAGAAAGGGCGAATAATTGGATGGCCAAATGGAAGCTGTCCTTATGGAATAAATATCTGCTCTCCTACTTGCTCGTGTTATTGCTCCCTGTGTTACTTATGGGACAGATTGTCTATGTTCACTTCATCGGTATTCTGAAAGAGCAATCGACTGAAGCGAATCGGACCATTCTATCGAAAATAAGCGAACAAATGGACAACAATCTCAACGAATTCTTGAGTATTGCTGCGCTTATCTCCCGGTCTTCTCAACTCATGGAGGCTGATCCAAGGACAACCGCCGAATTAGGGAAACTGTTGGGGCAACTGGATTACTCCGCTGCGAATGAATATATTGATGAATTGATCGTCTATCGAAAAAACAGTGAATTGTTGCTTTCCAATAAAAGCACCTATTTACCTGTCATCTTCAATAATGAAGTGTTCCAGATTGACGGTTGGAACGCGGACGAAGTAGCGGAGAAACTTCAGGCGCTGCGGGGTCCGGTTATTAAAACGGCCATCCAAAAAACCAGGCAAGCTGTCGATCCTAAGGCTATTGTCTATATGGTGCCTATTCCTTTGAATGCAGAGCAACCTCAAGGGGTGGTCATGTTTGTCATGCAGGAGTACAAATTGAAGCGTCTAATCACCCCCGCCTCGCCGATGTCAAGCCGCAGTTCCTTCATCCTCGATAGCAGTGGTGCTATCTTAACGCAATCACAGCCTCAGCTGTATTCAAAACCAACCTATCTAGAGAAGGTGACTAAGCTCCCGGGAGAAGGGGGGGCGACAGTAATGAACGGAAGCGATACGTATCATGTATCGTCGCTCCGCTCGAACAAGTCCGGCTTGACCTTCGTCACTGTTATTTCGGACGAGGAGTTGATGCGTTCGGCTGTCCAATTTCGGAACCGTGCGCTAGTAGCTTTAGGATGCATCGCTTTTGCGGGAGCGATTCTGATTTATGCCGTGATGCGCCTGAATTATAACCCGATCAAAAGGCTTATCAGGTTGACTGAAGCCCGCTGGGGGAATAAGCTGGGTCAGGCCATCGGTTTGGAGAAGCTGCACGCAGCCATGGATAAAGCAGAGGAAGCGTACAAGGCATGGGAGGCGCAGTCCCAAACCGCAATCGGAGCCAGACAGCAACAGCAGCTCGCGGAGCTGCTGCGGGGCGGATTCGACAGCATAGATTTGTTTAATCGTTCAGGAGCGGAGATCGGACTCGTGTTAACGCGTAACACCTATCAAGTGGTGTTGATTGAACAGGTTCGAAGAGGCAATCTAATCGAACAGCTCTCATCTCTGAACCCTTCTGATTACCTGCCGGAGGCCCTAGAATCTTTCCACATTCAATTGACTACCGGTGAAAGGGCCATCTGGATTGTCTCCTATGAACCGGATGACCCCATGACAGCGGAACGGTGGAGGACGATGCATCGCCAATTGGTTGAAGAGACTGGCGAACAGCTAACGATCGGCATTGGCGGAGCGTGTACAACGCTTGATGGACTAGGCAAATCTTACATTGAAGCGGTGTCCGCCTTGCAGTACTCGGCCGTTCTAGGCAAGAACAATGTTATATTGTTCCAGAATACACCCGTCGAACAGCCCGGAGACAACGGTTGGGATCCAAGCGAACAGTTTGCCAGGATACGTGAACTGCTGACACGAGGTTACACAGACGAAGCAGCTAGGCTAACGGAGGAGTTGGTACAGTTGATTGCCGCTCGCAGCTCAACGCTGTACCTAGCGACTTATTGGTGTTATGAATTGATTCATACGGTTACCAAGGTGGTTTCATCACTACCTAACGTACAAGCCCAAAGTCCATCTATTCCCTATGTGGCCTTATTAACACAGTTGGAAAGCTTCGAGGATCTAATGATTATGGTACAAAAAGTATGTGCCGAAGCTTATTCGCAACTCGCAACTCTTGAAGACCGAACGGGGGAAGATGTAAAGCACGAGCTATACAACCGAATACTGGCGTATTTGAACGAGCATGCCTTTAACCATCAGTTCACCGTTTCGATGCTGGCAGAGGATTTATCCAGCTCGGAAGCCTCGCTTCGGCGCGCATTTAAGGAAGCGAGCGGCACAACCATTTTTCAATATGTTAACGAGCTTCGCATGAACAAGGCGAAATCCCTGTTGGCGACAACGGACATGTCCGTGCACGACATCGTGGAAGTCGTAGGATACAGCGACGACTCCAGCTTCATCCGCAAGTTCCGGCAAGAAAATGGACTGACGCCCGGTGATTATAGGAAAAACCAATGTGCGAATCCAAGCAGGATCCAATAGTGCCAAAGCCAAAAACCCGCTCTGTAAGCGGGTTTTTGGCTTTTTTATCGTCTGTTCTGATCAGCATATTGACCATCTGTGACTTAAATTGCTATAGTCAATTCTGACAAAACATATCGGATTAGTTTTAAATGTTAGTGCTAAGGAGGACACTTAGAAGTGAAAAGAGCAGTTTTGGAACAAACGCGACTTTCTTCGAATAAGAAAACCGGCAGGCTTGAAAGCCGTACATGGAAGCTAATGTTGCGAAATTGGCAGCTGTATGTACTCGTATTACCGGCTGTCATCTATTTGATTGTGTTTCAGTACGCTCCCCTGTATGGGCTGCAGATTGCGTTCAAGCAATACAGTGCAACCAAAGGGATTTGGGCGAGTCCATGGGTCGGTTTTGATCAATTTGAACGGTTTTTTCAGTCGGCTTCCTTCGTGACTACATTAACAAATACGCTTTATTTGTCGGTATACGAGCTTATTTTGTTCCCGATCCCCATCGTCTTGGCCTTGTTGATGAATCATTTGGTTGGCCCTTATAAAAGCGTCGTGCAAACGATTCTATACTGGCCGCATTTCATCTCAACGGTCGTTCTGGTTGGCATGCTTTCGCTCTTCTTAAATCCGCGCAGCGGCCTTGTGAACCATTTCCTTGGTTCTGCAGGGTTGCCAAGCGTCCATTTTATGGCGGAACCCGGTTGGTTCTCCTCTATTTTTGTGTGGTCGGGCGTTTGGCAAAACGCAGGGTGGGGGACCATTATTTACTTGGCCGCATTAACGGCCATACATCCGGAACTGCATGAAGCCGCGATCATGGACGGTGCGAATAAGCTGGACCGCATTCGTCATATCGATTTGCCGGGTATTATGCCCACTGTCATCATCATGCTGCTGTTGGCCTTCGGTTCCTTTATGACGGTCGGGTTCGAGAAAGCCTACTTGATGCAGAATCCGCAGAACGCACCCGCTTCGGAGATCATACAAACCTATGTGTATAAAAGCGGGTTGTTGGGTGCCCAGTTCAGTTATTCGTCCGCGGTTGGGTTATTTAACAACGCTGTGAACTTTCTTATTCTTGTGGTCATGAACGGGATTCTCAAAAAACTCAAACAGACAACGTTATGGTAAGGAGGAGCACACCGTTATGAACAACGCTCGTAACCAGAGCTTAGCAGACCGGCTATTTGACCTTTGCAACATATTCTTTTTTGCCCTGCTGCTCTTGATAGTCTTATATCCCCTCTATTTCATCTTGATCTCGTCAGTAAGCCATCCTGACAGCGTTAACCTGGGGGCGACCTATTGGCTTCCGGATGGCTTTACTTTGGAGGGTTACCGTAAAATTTTTTTGAGCCAGCGGATTTGGCAAGGGTATGCGAATTCCACTTTATATGTGATTGTCGGCACGTCTATCAAACTTGCCTTAACGATATCTGCCGGCTATGCCCTTTCGCGGAAAGATATGCCCGGTCGACAAATCCTCATGATGCTGTTCGTCTTCACGATATTCTTCCAAGGCGGCATGATCCCAAGCTATCTGCTGGTTCGTGAACTGGGCTTATTGGATTCGATCTGGGCAATCGTATTGCCCGGCGCCATAAGTGTTTATCATTTGATCATCGTCCGTACCTTCTTTCAGTCGACGATACCGGATGAACTGCTTGAAGCTTCGCAGATGGACGGGGGTACGAATTGGATCTTCTTTTTCCGCATCGCGATGCCTTTGTCGCTTCCGATTGTCGCCGTCGTTGCTTTGTTCAGCGCAGTCGCGGAGTGGAATGCCTATTTCCAAGCTTTGCTATATATCAAGGATGTGACGAAACAGCCGCTTCAAATCGTACTTCGAGAACTTCTGATTCAAAACCAGCAGTCGCTAGGCACGGATGCGGGTTTGGATGTGCTGGAGCAGCAAAATGCTGCTGAACAGATGAAATACGGTGTGGTCATTATCGCAAGCTTGCCCATGCTTGTCTTATATCCGTTTTTGCAGCGTTATTTTGTCAAAGGGGTAATGATCGGTTCCATCAAAGGTTAATCCGTTGGTGAGCCTTCATATAATAAACAGATAAGGGAGTAATTGAAATGAAAAAAGAGGTTCGCAAGTTCACGAAATGGATTCCGCTTGCTGTTATAACAACAGTGGTGGCCCTTACGGGCTGCACATCGAACGAAAAAACGGAATCGCCAAGCAGCACAGCCGTTATTCAATCGTTCCCGCTTGAGCAGCCGTTGACATTAAAAGTGTTCACAAGCCGGAATGTCAATTCGGAAAAGCCGTACAATGAGATGAAATTGTTCAAGGATCTGCAGGCCCAAACGAATGTCAACATTGATTGGTCGTATGCATCCGGCCAGGACCTCCAGGAGAAGAAAAACCTCTTATTTGCAAGCAACGATTTGCCGGATGCCTTTTATGGACCTTATACCCTTAGCGTGGACGATTTGCTTAAGTACGGGCAGGAAGGCACATTAATCCCATTGGAAAAGCTGATTGATTCTTACGCGCCTAACATCAAAAAGCTGTTCGAAAAACGGCCGGAGTTCAAAAAAATGGTGACGTCCTCTGACGGGCATATTTATTCACTTCCCATGGCAAATTACACAGCCAAAGGCAATACGGTTCCCGCAGCGATGTATATCAATAAAAAATGGCTGGACAAGTTGAACTTGAAAATGCCAACCACCACAGCCGAACTAGAGCTGGTATTAAAGGCATTTAAGGAGAAAGATCCAAACGGCAATGGGAGGGCCGATGAAATTCCACTCAGCTCGCTGGGAATGCGGCATCATTTCCAAAGTCTGACGCCTCTGGCGTACGCTTTCGGCAAAACGCTGCCAATCAATGGCGGTTTCTGGCATGTAGAAAACGGCAAGGTAAATTTCGCTCCGACGTTATCCGAGAACCTGGACTTTTTCAATTATATAAATCGCATGTACAAAGATGGACTGATTGATAAGGAACTTTTCACACAAAATGAAAAAGCCTATCAAGCCAAGCTACGGGCTAAAGAGCAAATCGTCGGCGTTTGGTTCGGATGGAGCGATTTGGCGACAATGGGCGTCTCGCAATCAGATTATGTCGTTGTGCCCCCGCTTAAAGGGCCAAAGGGTCAGGCGGCATGGCCGCAACAGGACAATAACTACGCCTTCACCGGTTTCCAGATTACGAAAGTGAATAAAGCGCCGGAGGTGACGATGAAATGGGTCGACCTTTCTTATGATCCATTACTCAGCTTCCAGATGATTCAAGGTGCCATCGGTACTACTTGGAAAGACGAGAACGGAACCCTAACGGAGATTCCGGCGCCGCAAGGCTTAAGCCCGATTCAGCACCGATTGACGGATTCTCCGGCCTCATTTGGTTTGGGTGTCGTTCTAGCTAACGATGTGAAAAGCGCCAAGAGCAAAGAAGACCAGGTGAAGGACGAAGTAATCAAGGTCTATGAGTCGGCTTTGATTAAAGAGTGGTATCCCAAATCTGTACTGATGAGTCCGGCAGATTCCGAGAAAAGCAGACAATGGAACGTTGATGTAATGGCAACCAATGCCTATTTGGATCAACAGTTTGCCAAGCTGGTTGTAGAAGACAACCCGCAAGTGACATGGAATGCCATGGTAGCACAATTGAAGAAATACGGCCTTGAAGAGCAAACTACGCTTGCCCAAAAGTATTTTGATGCAGCACGCAAATGAGGTGAAGATTTAATTGCCCAAACAACCTAATATTGTTTTGTTTAACTGCGATGACTTAGGATTTGGCGATCTCGGCTGTTATGGTTCTACCCTGAACGATACGCCGGTCATTGACCGGATGGCAGCGGAAGGGTTGCGGCTAACGAGCTTCTATGTGGCATCTCCCGTGTGTTCGCCTTCAAGAGGGTCGCTCATGACGGGCTGCTATCCGAAGCGCGTGGGCTTTGACCAGTTCGAGGGGAAGGCGGTGTTGTTCCCGGGCCAAGGCGTCGGCCTGAATCCGGAGGAAGTGACCATCGCTAAATTGCTGCAAACGGCAGGATATCATACGTTGCACATCGGGAAATGGCACTGCGGCGATCAGCCGCAGTTCCTCCCAACCCGGCACGGCTTCGACCATTATTATGGTCTTCCTTACAGCAATGATATGGGTATGCAAGCGGGGAGAGTCAACCGTTATCCACCTTTGCCGCTGCTTGCGGACGAAGAAGTGCTGCAGGAGCAGCCTGACCAGGCTTCGCTGGCCGAGCGGTATATGGAGCAGGCGATTCGTTTCATTCGAAAAAGCGGGGAGAGTCCATTCTTTCTTTATTTCGCTCCCTTGCAGGTCCATCTTCCGTTGTATGCGCCAAGTCGATTCGTGCAGCAATCCCGCAACGGCGATTACGGGGCGGCAGTCGCTTGCATCGACTGGTGCATAGAAGTGCTGCTTTCTGAGCTGAAACGGTTGTCGCTGGCTGAGGATACGTTGGTCGTCTTCATGTCAGATAACGGCTCTCGCGGAGATCACGGCGGAAGCAATGCCCCGCTTCGCGGAGCGAAAACCACGACATGGGAGGGGGGGATGCGGGTGCCGTGCATCGCTTACTGGCCAGGCAGGATTCAGCCGGGTAACGTAAGTGATGAGATCGTAGCGGCGCTCGATTGGTACCCGACGTTCGCCAGATTGGCGGGGATTGAGCTGCCGGACCGGACGATTGACGGTTTGGATATAACGGATTTCCTGCTGCAGGTGCCCTCGGTGCCATCGCCCCGCCAAGTGATGTTCTATTACCACAAGGATGCGATTGAAGCGGTTCGGGACGGGAAGTGGAAATTACATGTGGGCAAGATAGGCGAGCCATTCGAGGCGCTATTCGATCTGGAACAGGATACGGGGGAGACGGACAATGTCTGGGAGCTTCACCCGAACGTCGTTGCGCGGTTGAAGCAGCTTATTGCCAAATGCGGTGAAGAGCTTGGAGATCGAGCAGCGGGGTTACCCGGTACGAATATCCGAAAAATCGGACAGGTGGAGCGTCCATCGACGTTAACTCACGTAACAGACGATCATCCTTACATGTGCGCCTTGTATGACAAACCTGAGTTCGGGTAGTGAAGAATTATTGAGTAGTCCATTCGCACTTCTATTCCAAGATAAATGGAGGAACAGTCATGACGAGAAATGGTATTATATCTCAAAAGTCGATTGCGACAGGTTTGGCCCTGTTACTGCTCTGTATCACTCTGCTCACGGGCATGCCGGGCATTGAAACTGTGCATGCGGCAAGCACAACGATTGAAGCTGAGCAGCTGGACGTTACGGTGTCGGTGGGCAGGAGTAACACCGACATCGCCGACAGTCTCAGCAGCGGCGGGTACCTCAACACAACAAACTTGAACGGCGTAGACAAGTATGTCGAGTATAAAGTACCCGTGGCCAGTCCGGGCTCATACACAATCGACCTTCTAGTAAGAAAGATGAAGACCACCGGAGCCTTCCAACTGTCGATCGATGGAGTGAATCAGGGTAATCCGGTCGACAGTTATGCCTCATCCACATCTTACGAAACCTTTCATCTGGAAAATGTGACGTTTGCCACGGCGGGGGACAAGATGTTCCGACTGACAATCGTTGGGAAGAATGCGGCTGCTACCAACTACAACACGGGACTCGATGCGATTGTATTGACGCTCATCCCACCCATCTCGCAGAACTTCGAGACGGGCACCATAAGCGATTTGACCAACCCTTCCGGGGCCAATCATTGGACGTTATCGGGAAATCCCAACGATGGATCCAGTATAATTACGGACAGTTCCAAAGCCAACAGCAAGGTACTGCGCATCTTCAGAACGAATGGCGGTACGACTAACCTGACCTGGCATGCGACGGACACTTCCGCCAAGCTCGCTTTGGACAATACGGTATCAGGTAAGGCTGAAGTTTCCTTCAACATTCGGCAGACGGCGAATGGCGGCCGCAAAGTCACCCGAATCGTAGACAGCAGCGGCCATGTGGCGGCGACCTTGTATTTTAATAATAAGTTCGGTGAAGACATAAACAAAGTCTATCTGAACAGGAATGAATCTTATAACGATTCACAGAATGCTGAGGTGAACGTAGGGGTTCTAGTGCCGTCGTCCTACACGTCCAATCAGTGGATAAAAACAACATTCGAGCTGGATTACGGCGCTAAGACCTACGATGTAACGATTCGGGACACGTTGACGAATGCGGTGATCGACCAGCAAACTGACATCGATTTCTATGACCCGAATGCGTCCAATGTGTCAGCAGTCGAATTCGGCATGTATGCGGCAAGCTACGGGTCCATGTTTGCAGACGATATATACGTCGCATCGCTTGGAACAGGCGGAGTGCCTTCGGCAGACATTACGACCTCTGAGGTGTTGAGACTGACGCTGCAAGGTGGTCAGAATGATCAATACGGTCAGTACCAACCAGCGATTCCGTATATGGACGATCCGATACAGTCCAATCAAGATCTGTTGGACGAGAATGCGGCGGAGCCGCAATATATTCACAATTCGGTTGTCTACGACAATTATGGCGGTATTCGTACCGGAGGAACGATTGATACACCCGGGGGATACTTCCGCACCAAGATGGTAGACGGCAAGCTGTGGCTTGTTACACCGGACGGCAACCGATATTTCTATAAAGCAATGACGACAGCAATGCCCTATAGCTATGTTCCCATATCCAAGACGGACAATATTCCCGCTACTTGGAATACAGCTGGCGAATTGAAACCAGCGTATGTAACAGAAGGGAATTTGGATCGGTATTCACCGGTCATAGCCAATTATATTCGTAGATACGGAGAAACGAATTGGGAAAGCCAATGGTATACAAACACCTACAATCGGTTGAAATCCTGGGGATTTAACGCAATCGGAGATTGGTCGGCACGGTCTGTGATGAAATTCCAGACGTTGGCGCCGGGCATGCCTTACGTACGCACGATCAGACTAGGAGATTCTCCCGTACCGAAAATCGGAAGCAGCATGCCTCAGCAGATTCCGGATCCGTTTGATCCTTTACTGCCGCAATGGATCAAAAATGTAATTGACGGATACATCGCAGAGAATCCAGGACAGGTGACCGACCCTAATCTCATCGCTTATGTCGTTGGTAACGAGATGCTAATCGACGGATGGGCAGATTCGAAACCATATCTCGTCATCGCGGATATCCTTTCCGCTCCAGCGGCAAGACTTGCCAAACAAGACATGGTCGATTGGCTGAAGAATCGGTATAACGATAATTTCACCGCTTTCAACGCTGAGTGGCAGATTGCCAATGTGGCTAGTTTTGACGATGTGCTGAACACCCGCATCTACGGCTTCGATCCCGACATCAAGAGCGCAACGGCTAAGGGGGATATGAAGGCTTATATCCAGCGTTTCGCGAATCAGTTATTTGGAGTGGTAACGGATGCCATCAAAGATAAGGATCCTAATCATATGATCTGGGGCTCACGCTTCGTCGTTTGGCCAGAGGACTTTGTCGTCGAGAGCGCGGCACAATATTTTGACGTTCTTGCGTTCGATATGTATTCCTATAGTACGTATCGAGATAGGTTTGACCATTTCCGCAACTTGATCGAGGCGACGCATCCCGATGTTGGCTTTATTATTTCCGAGTTCGGGATGGAAGATATGAGCCTGCCATTCTATATAACAGCCACGACCTATAATGACATGCGTTTGTTCGCTCCGTTAGAGACTAAGGAGAAACTAGGCGCAACCTATGCCGGCTTTGTTGAGTCATTGGCGGATGCTCCGTATTTCGTCGGATTCAGTTATTTCAAATATTATCCTACTGATGGGATGCAGACATCACTGATTCAGGTTAGCGATCGGTTCGATCCGGAGATTGTCAACCCCGTGAAGAACGCGAACAATCGTTTGGAAGCGATACATGACGGAAGTATCACCTCCATTGCGCCAACGGTATTCCCGGCAGGAGTACTTACCGGCCTTGGCAAAGTACAGGCGAGAATCCCGTACGACATTCCAGCATCCGGAGTTTACGATAAAATTTATCATGGAGCAGGGCTGTTTTTCCCTGAAGATTAGCACTTAACGTTGAAGTAGAAAGAGATTAGGAGTTGTCTTGAAGCCCATGAGAGGCCAGGCAGCTCCTGTCTCATTTTCAGTAGATTATGAATAGGATTGGAATTAACGAACAGAACAGGAGTGATGTGAATGCGTAAATTAACGCAGAATGAGCTGCATCTTTACGAGGAACAGGGATATGTTGTCTTGAAAGATTTTTTTCCCAAGTCCGAGATGAACGTCATGAATGAAGAGATCAACCTATTAGAACAAAGCGGTACGCTTCCGCCTCCCAAAGTAAGCGATCACGAAGGGTTTATATTCGAATTGGCTATGCTCTCCGATAAAACCAGAATGTTTGCCAGCGACGATCGCATACTGAACGTTCTGGAAGATATCGTGTACCCGGGAATTTCTATTTATTCCTCCAAGTTGGTGTCCAAATTACCATATTCGGAAACGGTTTGCCATTGGCATCAGGACGATGCCTATTATCATAAGGTCGGTGAAAGCAAAGTTCGCATGTCCATCTGGGTTCCATTAACAGACGCGACACTTGAGAATGGCTGCATATGGGTTGTGCCGCAAAGCCACAAGCTCGGGTTACAATCCTTTCAAGCTAAGGATTACGGGACTTGCCGACTCGCGCTTGTGGAGGATCAGGTGGATTTATCCCCTGCCATCCCGTTGGAGCTGGAGGCTGGAAATTTGGTGTTGTTCAGCGCGATGCTGTGGCACAGTTCCAAAGGAAATCAAACAGATCAGACTCGTCGGGCGTTTATTGTCTCTTATCAAGAAGCCACCATACTCAAAGGTAATGGCCGGCAGTGGACGATCTTGAGACCCGCCGAGCAATAATAGCGGATTTGGTGCCGCTTGTTTAATGAATACCCACCTCGAATTCCTATGGGCGAACGAAATAACGGAGAAGTTACATTCTGAAGATACGCAAATTTTTTCCGTAAAATACGATGAGCGCTTTTATGCATCTCCATGCGACAATCATATTAGCCTTAAAACCAAAGGAAATGTTATAATTCATGAGTAAACTAACGGATAAATTAACGGAACAAGAAGTGCAATTCTATAAAGAGCAAGGGTACCTTCTGTACAATAATCCTTTATTTTCTGAAGAAAAGTTGCAAGGACTTACTGCTCTGTTTGAAGAACAATTAGCGCAGAAGGGCAGTAAATTATCCGATGAATTAGACACCCCGCATTCCGGGAAGAGCGTCTGCTGGATTAATTGCTAAGCGATGAAGTGCTTGATGTGGTGGAGCAACTGATTGGTCCCAATATCGGACTGTGGTCTTCCCATTTCATCTGTAAAGATCCGTTCGTCGGCCGCAAAACGCCATGGCATGAGGATTCCTCCTACTGGAAAGGCCGTGTAAGCAATTTCGACAACATCATCACGGTTTGGCTGGCGATTGATGATTCCAATAAAGAGAACGGTTGCATGCAGGTCATTCCCGGCTCCCATGCCAACGGATTCTCGGACTATGAGTCTGTCGACGGAGAGAAGATTTTATTTAACACGCAATTCAAGGACGTGGACGTCTCGAAAGCGGTGCATTTCGAGCTGAAGCGCGGCGAATGCTCTCTGCATGATTCCAGAATTATTCACGGGGCAGATGCGAACACCAGTCCGAACCGCCTCTGCGGATACACGATGCCTTATTTTGCAACAAATATTGAGAGTTATCCGGATAAAAATCCGAACTTTAAAGTCTGGCTCGCCCGAGGGAAGGATCTGGCAGGCAACCGATATGTGAATCAGAAGTAGCTAGGAATCTCATGCTGATGAAGGGGGGACAGCTCGGATGGAGCCGAAACGACTGACGAAAGCGCACTTTCTGGGGCGAGACGCTGGAATTGTATAACGTGGTGTTTGCTGAAGAGATTTTGTCCGAGGAGCTTAGGGAAGTGCTGTTTGCTAAGTTCAGGTGGTACAGCGCCTTTGTGGAACCGCTTGAACATCAACGCATATGTGCGGAATTCGAGATGATCGGAACGGAAATGAAAACATTGAGGCTGGGGCACAGCATCATGGTGAAAGGCGCATTGGAGCGGCTGTTGCTGGAGCTGGCCAGACGGGATGATACCTCGGCCTCATCGTTTGAGGTGCTGGTTTCTTCGCATCGCGCGGCGCCTATACGTAAAGCCCTTGTGCACATCCAGCATTACTTCCGGGATGAAATCCGGCTCGAAGACGCGGCGAATCAGGCAAGACTGGCGCCGAACTATTTCAGCGATTGCTTTAAAGAGACGACAGGCGTAAATTTTCAGACGTATGTGCAGAACCTGCGGATCTCATTCGCCCAGTCGTTGCTGCTTGCATCCAAGATCCCGGTAACGGACGTGTGTTAAGCGTCGGGATTTCGAAGTATTGCCCATTTCAATCGCGCGTTCAAAATGAAAACAGGCATTTCGCCAAGACAATATCGGCAACAGGAAATGGTAGTCACGGCAGAGAATTAGTAAATTTAATGCAGTACTGACTAATCAACCCGAGAGACCGACACTTAAAAAGTGTTCGTCTTTCGGGTTTTTGTGTTTTAATCAATCCAGCAAAATGTTGATTAAAAGGAGAAATAAATTTGAAAATAACTCAAATTTCTTGTTACTTGGGCTCGGGCATATTCTATGTGAAGGTGGACACCGATCAAGGGGTTTCAGGGTATGGAGAATGCAGCCGAATGAACAACGAAGCGGTCTTGTCCTTGATACGAACCACGATCGCTCCTGCTGTACTAGGAATGAATGTATTTGATCTGGAGAAGATTGAGGAAAAGGTCATGAAGCACCATTACAAAATATCCGGACAATTGCTCGCTATGGCCTACAGCGGTATCGAAATTGCCTTATGGGACGCCAAAGGAAAGCTATTGCATCAACCGATCTATAATCTGCTTGGCGGCTCCTACAGGAATCGGGCAGAGGCCTACGGCTCAAGCCTTCAACGTGATTTAAGCGTCGTTGAGGAGGCAGAGCGATTGAAAGAAGCTGTTGATACTTTGGGTCTGCGGGCAATTAAGATTAAGACTGGGCCTCGAATGGGAAGAGGTGCTCCTAATCTGAGGGAAGACGCGTATAAGGTAAGAAGTGTTCGAGACGCGCTAGGTTCAGAAATTGACCTTATGATTGACGGAAACTCTTATTATACCTACATGCAGGCTATCCAATTATTTAACATGATTGAAGATTGCAGGCTTTACCACTATGAAGAACCTTGTCCTTATGATGATGTGGAAGCTTACGTAAAGCTGGCCAACCGCTTACCTGTACCCATTCATGTGGGTGAGCAAGATTGGAACTTGTATACATTCCGGGATTTTGTCGCACGCGGCGCTTGCCATTACTATGCTGTCGATGCTGTCAAATGCGGAGGATTTGCAAATGCGATGCGCGCTTCTGTACTGTGCAGGGCATTCGGAATCCAATATGTTCCCCATAACACCTCTCAAGGTATTGGTTTGGCGGCGACCCTGCAACTGGCTGCTACGGTACCTCATTTCGGCGGGTATGTGGAATACCGTATTCTAAGTAAAGACCACGGTTGTGAATATGTTGCAAACAAGTTTCAACTTCAGAACGGCGGATTCGCCATTCCGGACGGACCCGGACTAGGGATCCAGATGGACGAAGAACGGATGGAGAGAGAGTTGGTTAAGGTCGTCTTATGCTAATGGACAAAATCACCCCCTGACTTTATCAGCGGGTGATTTGAACATTTACCTAAGGGTTTACTTGTCTTTCAGTCTAAACCTTGCCTCAAACGTTCGGCCCGCGGCCCCGCTCACGTCAACACTGATCACAAGATGCCTGGCGTGCGCCTCTACATAAACTCCCGTATTCAGGGAGAGGATCATATCAACGGATTCTTCCAGCGTGAGTTCTACAACACCGTGATGGATCTGGGTAGGATCGGAGACCGCTACAGTCAATATATTGTCTTGTTTTCGGATCATCACGGACGCGGGCCCGGAGCAAGCGATCCCTGCAGCACGGCTCACGCCTTTGCCCCAAAAGGTAGCGGCGGTTATACCCAGTTCATGGTGCGCGACAGCGTGCACATCATCCGTGAGCGCAAGAATCTCGACAGGTTGCCGCTGGGCAAACAACTGCATGTCCGAGGGAGTGACCTCGGGCAGTACCGCATAGGCATAGCTTGCTCCTGCGGGATCGGATCCGTGATCAATCCACAGCGTATGATAATTCCTGCGCAGCAACGCTTTGCTCGTCAGGCTTCCCTGATTCACATTATGCCATGAACCGCTGCGTTCCTCGTAAATACCCCATACGCTCGCAGGTTGCAGAAGCATATACCCCGTACCGGTATTTGTTGCCGCATCCCGCTCCAGATGGAACCATCCCCGGTCTGACAAATCGGTTACCGCTCCGGGTTCCGCCAAGATAACATCTCCGTCAGCCAGCATATGCCCGGTTCCATCCGTTCCGCTTTTGCGATTCTCGATAATCGTCTCCGCCTTGCCTGACGGGAGCGTAATATTGGACCCAAGCGCAACCATCTCTTGGTCGAAGAAGAACCAGGATTTCCTTGCCGTGAGCTCGCTGCCCTCCGCACAAAGCTCCAAACCGGATGCGCCGTACGTTCCTTGCAGCGACACGCCGCCCGACCAATGATTGGAGCACTCGAATTCTTTGCCATACAGAACGGAAACGGCTTCCCGGGGACGCGTATCCACCGTAGTTCCAGGCATGCGGTAAGCATCGACGGTCGGCCAATAATCCTCCTCATAGTGCGCCAAGTCGCCGTTATACAGATACAGCATGCCGTCCGCGGTGTACCAGGCTTTCAGGTTTTCCTGATTGATACACTCATATTTCCGGCACCGGGAAGAAGACAGACTTAACCCCCAGGCATACCCCGGCCGATGATGGACAACCCTGTCCATGGATGCGAATACTTTATGCATGCTTCTTTCTTCCAACCGCGGAATCCCCGAGTCACCGGTCAGAGATTGAGCTAATACCGTCAAGGGCAAGGAAGCATTCTCCGCAAAACTTCGATAGGTGTCCCTCTCGATCATGGAGACGGCAAAGCTTCTCAACCGGAGCGCATTCGCTTCTTCCGCAATGATGCTAAGCAGTAAAATCGACGAAAGCACTTCGTGACCGGACAGATGACCGCCGGAATGACGGCGCGAACTTTCCCGCCCCCTCGTCATATCCATCATGGAACCACGGAACAGCAGCGGCGCAAAGGCGGAATCTATCCATCCGACCACAGTGGAAGTGTGCTTCCCGTCAAGCTCCCAACGGCTGCCGTCGAGCAGGAACATCAGCTTCGTCAAGTTGCCAAGCAAGGAGGAACCGTACCCACCCGTATAGGCAAAATAATGATGCTGGATAAAAGAACCATCCGCATAAAATCCGTCGGAGGTTTCCACCGTCGGGAAGACATCGGTCAGCCCTTCCCGGGCCGCTTCCAGCTTCTCCGGCTTGTTCCACAGAATCCCTTGAACGGCGAGAATCATGCATTTCCACACCCGGTTCGCACCGGTCATCACCCGCCCGTCCTTATAATCATAGGTGGGTCCCCAACGGTGGATGGCTTCCATCCAAGTCTGAACTGTCGCAAATGGCAACGAATCATAGAGCAGGGCGCAAATATCGTTGATCTGCAGCGGCATCCCGATTTCCCAGTACCACCATTTCTCCTTGGGGTCCGGATCCGGCTCGGATCTGTGTTCATAGATCCATATCAGCGCTTCCTCAATATCGCTCAACAACACTGGATTTCCTGCCAGCTCCGAGCCTTTCAGCACATAGGCAAGGGCCATTTCCTTGATCCTTCGAAGCGCCGCATGCGTATGATCCGGCAAAGTTAAGGCAAGATCCGGCCAAAGCGATGTCCGGTTAGCCGCCTTGTTCATCCCCTGCCAATGTTGATCGGCAAGGGTGTTAATGGTCTGTATTTTGCCACTAAGTAAAGGATCAGCGTTTTCCTCAGTCCCCCCGGTTAATAACGTATTCCACCGAGCTAACATGGCTTCGTTCCAATTTCGTTCCTCCGTTGTCAGGTTCATGCGGCAAGTTCCTTTCCTGTTCCCAGCTTGTATTGAGCATGATAATGCCTGAATTCTAACATGAATGACGAAGCCTGTCTTGTACAAAAAAAGAGACACTACTCCCTCGTTATGGACATGTGAATAGAGCGCTTTCTAAGGTAAATTGAAGCGAAAGGGAGGTTGCATCATGTCATCGAACAACGCACATACATCCGTTGCTTCGCTTCGGAAGCACGCAGGAACGCAACGTAGTACATCCAACTTTCAAAGAAATCTAAGAAAATACGCCTGGTTCTATATGTTAATCACGCCGGGAATGCTCTACTTTATTCTCTTTCATTACGTACCCATGTGGGGAATCGTGCTTGCATTCAAAGATTACAGCCCGTTCCTCGGCGTAGCGAAGAGTGAGTGGGTAGGCTTGGCTCATTTCAAAGATCTGTTCCTTCACGATACGTTCGGCATGCTGATGAGAAACTCGTTGCTGCTCAGCGCGATGAATATGATTTTGTATTTTCCGTTTGTAATCATACTGGCGTTAATTCTGAATGAAGTGAGACTTCTGGTATACAAAAGGATCGTGCAAACGATTGTTTATATGCCGCATTTCATCTCCTGGGTTATTATCGCCGCGATTACGCTGATGTTCTTCGGACCCTCCGGTGTCATCAATCATTTCCTGGAAAGCTCGGGGGGTAAGGAAGTTCCGTTTCTCGTCAGCAACGAATGGTTCCGGCCGATTATCGTGTTTCAGAGTATTTGGAAAGACGCGGGCTGGGGCACGATCATCTTTCTGGCCGCATTGGCGGGAGTTAATCCAGAGTTATATGAAGCTTCCAAGGTGGACGGCGCGAACCGCTGGCATCGCATCTGGAACATCACACTGCCAAGCTTAAAGAGCACGATTATCATCCTGCTGTTGATTCGTCTGGGGAACGCGCTGGATTCCGATTTCCTGCAAGTGTTCCTGATGGCCAACTCGCTGAATGCCGACGTTTCCGACGTATTTGATCTGTATGTGTATCGCAAAGGGTTAATCGGCGGGGAATTCAGCTTCGGGGTTGCGGTCGGATTGTTCAAATCTGTCATTGGTTTAATTCTGGTGTTATTCGCGAACTGGATGGCCAAATTAGCCGGCGAAGACGGTATATTCTAACTTCAACTGGGAGGGTCTGTGCATCATGAAAGAAAGATTTACGCTGATTGACGGGCTGTTATACGCCTTCCTGGCGGCCTTGTCCCTGCTGGTCATCGTGCCGTTCGGACATTTGCTTGCCGTATCGTTAAGTCCCGCGGAATACAGCTTGGGCGGTAACTTCTTCTTAATACCTAAAGATTTTACGTTGGAGGCTTACAAATACTTGCTGACCAGCTCCGACCGCTTCCTAATCGCCATCAAAAATACGGTATATCTGACCGTGCTGGGAACCATCGTCAATCTGGCGGTATCCATTACACTGGCTTACGGTTTGTCCAAAAAATTCCTGCCCGGCCGCAGCCTCATGCTGCTGCTCATCTTCTTCACGATGATCTTCTCGGCCGGTTTGATCCCGACGTATTTACTTGTTCAGAGCCTGGGGCTTCTGGATACGTATTGGGCGATTATTTTGCCCGGTGCAACGAATGCTTTCACGGTTTTCGTGATGAAGACCTTCTTTCAGGGGCTTCCGGAGAGTCTGGACGAAGCGGCTCGGATCGACGGCGCAGGAGAAGTTCGAATTTTGCTTGCTGTCGTGATTCCGCTCTCCATGCCGATTATAGCCACATTCTCCCTGTTCTTCATGGTGGGTCACTGGAATCAGTTCTTCCAAGCTATTCTCTATATGAGCGACAGTGATAAATGGCCGATTCAAGTGTTGCTGCGGCAAATGATCTTGTCGGCAAATGCCAGCATTGGCGCGGAAGTCAGCTCGGAAGCGATGGAATTCCAAATCGGCAACAACGTGAAGATGGCGGCTGTCATTCTGGCTTTGGTGCCTATCGTGTTGGTGTATCCGTTCCTGCAGAAGTATTTCGCCTCCGGCGCTTTGCTGGGGTCTGTTAAAGAGTAGCAGGGGGGAACCTCCTGATTCTTGGGGATAAGCCGGCATCAGGGCAGCAGGGGAAGTGAACAACCTGATTCTTGGGGATAAGCCGGCATCACGGCAGCAGGGGAAGTGAACAACCTGATTCTTCGGGATAACCCGGCATCTGTGCCGCAATAAAAGTTTTGAGGGAGGTGGTGGGCCCCTTCGCGACAAGTGGGGGAACACGACAGAAAAGTATGATACAATTTCAAGCATATAAAGGGAGGCTCACTTAGACATGAACACAAAGTTCAAGATGAGAATGACTGCGACGGCACTAGCCATGGTCTTGGCCGTATCCGGTTTAGCGGGATGCAGCAGCAACAGCAATGGTAATGGCGCGAACGGGAACAAGAATACAAACTCCGGTACGACTCCGAATGAAGCGGCAACCAACAAACCGGCAGAGCCGGAAGGGCCGTTAAAAATTAAAGCGATGAGCGTTCTGTTCGGAGATGCTCCGGCTATGCCGAACCCAGCTTTGGAAGCGGTTCAAAAAGCGGGTAATGTTGAACTGGACATCGAATATGTGCCAAGTGACGTCTACAATGATAAATTGAATATTGCAATGACGAACAATGAATATGACCTGATCCTATGGGAAAAAGGGAAAGCCGACGAGAAGTTTATCAAATATGCGAAGCAAGGCGCGTTCCATGATGTAAGCGAAATGGTGAAGGGCAAGAACAAGCTGGATGAAATTCCTGCAGCGACGTGGAACTTAACGGCCGTGGACGGCAAGAACTTCGGTATTCCCCGCCCGCGCGCTTCATTCGGTAACGGTGAAAGTAACATCATCATCCGCAAGGATTGGCTGGATCAATACGGTTTACCCGTACCGAAGACGGTGGATGAGCTGACGAACGCTCTGAAAGTGTTCAAAGAGAAAGATCCGGCAGGCGGCGGAAAGACCATACCTTTGAGTCTGTATGGCAGCTGGGCCGGTAATGTGACTTATGACTATGTATTCGGCAACACGACGCCGTTCCGTTTCGCATTCGGTATGCCCGCCGAATGGCGTATCGAAGGGGACAAGGCAGTCCATGAGTCACAGACGCCTGAATACAAGAAGTATCTCGAGTTTGTGAAGACCATGTGGGCGGATAAGCTCATTGATAAAGATGCGGCGATTCTTAAAGGTGACCAGGCTACGAACAAGTTTCAATCCGGCGTGGTTGGCGCAATTGCGAACAACGTACGTATGATCGGTGAACCGGAGATTGAGAAGATTCAGAAGAATGATCCGAAAGCCGAGCTCGCGTTCATTCCGGTGTTGACGGGTCCTGACGGCAAAGCCGGTACAAACCTGACCAGCGGATACTACGGACTGTGGGTTATCCCGTCCAAGGTGGATAAAGAGAAAGCGGAACGTATTGTGGAATTCCTGAATTGGTCGGCAGACGGCAAAGTAAACGGCGATTTGTCGCTGGGCATCAAAGGCATTCACTACTCTGAAGTCAATGTAAAAGACGCGAACGCGGTACCGCCGATTCGTGAGGTGATCCAGACGGATGAGCAGAAAGAGGCGACCAAGAAAGATCGTCCGGACCATTTTATCATTCAAAATCCATTTAGCCCTTATATCAACAACGGACGTTCGTTGGAAGTGGTGAAGCAGCAGCGCGCCTATTTTGACGAGATGAACAAGAAAGAATGGTTAATTCCGAATCCGTTCGACGGCATGTCTTCCGAGACGCTTGCGAAGAACCCGGATAACCGCAAGAAGCTGGACCAAGCGGCGCTGAGATTCGTGCTGGGCGAAGTGCAGTGGGACGGCGTTCAAAAGGAGATCGACGCGTGGGTCAAAGCGTATGGCGAAACGATCGGCAAGGAATACCTGGATCAGTATAACGCGGCACAGAAGTAAATAACGAAGAGGTTAAGCAGGCAATTAGCTGCTTAACCTCTTTTTTGCGTCGTGATCAAGGTTGCATTAAGGCAACATCTTCCGATACTCGCTGGGGCTCATCCCGACTTCGCGCTTGAACGTTTTGTTAAAATGCCGGTAGTTTTCCATCCCTACCCGTTCGGCAATCTCGAAGGTTTTCAGCGCGGTCGTCTCCAGCAGCGCCTTAGCTTTGTTCATCCGCAGCTGTGTGACGTATTGAATGTAGGTGAGACCGCTGAATTTTTTGATCAGATGGCTGAAGTACGGAATGCTGTACCCCGCCCGTGTCGCGGCATCTTCAAGGGAGTAAGGATGGTCTAAATTAAGCTCGATTTCAGCCAGGATATGAAGCAAATGCGCGTCTTCGAGCTTGGTTTCTTTAATCAGATTTTTTAATTTCACCAGGAACGTTTCCACCGCTTCATTCACTTGATGAATGGTCTGGGCGGCATCAATCTGTTTAAGAAGCAAACTCGTTTCCAGGGATATTTCTTTGACGATATTTTCCTGAACTTGCTTGAAAGCGATAAGGGCTTCAACGAAGATACTCTTGATTTGCAAGGGGTCCCACTGCTTCTGTTCGGCTTCCATGACGAGCTGACGCTGACTGGGAGCTCCGCCGCTTTCCCCGGTAGGATAATGGTACAGCGACATTTGTAATTTCTTCACACGGTCTTTACGAACTTCAGGAGCAATCGGCGTATAGCAGAATAAGTCTTCATTCGAGTTCGCGGTCAAGTCCTGATTCTGCTTATAAAAGAAACGGAATTCCGTCCGGTATAAAGCCCGGAGCGAATCCAGCCAAGGCACGGCGGCTCGCTCGGCATCCATGGTGCGGATCGTCGCGCAGAAGACGTTCTTCTTCAGATAGGTCTGAAAAGCTTGGCGAATCGCGGCGATCAGCTCTCCCTCGGCGGAAGGTTTCGTTAATGAGCATATGCCGATGAATTTGCCTTTGTCCAGAGCCACAACCTTGGCCGAACCGTATCGTGACAGTAACTCCTGCAGGACATTCACGCCGGCGAATTGCCAAATGCGAAGCTCTTCGGTTTCCTCCAGCATGAATCGCAGCGAATCCTGATCCAGCTCCACGGCGATCAGCAGCGGCGACTGATTGTCCGTGTCTACACCGCATTCGGCCAGCCTTTCGAGCCACGGCGCCTCCTTGCCGCGGATCAGATCAAGGAACAGGCTGCGGTCCTGATCGAGCTCGCCGGTACGCAGTTGTCTTTCCAGTTCCTGTTGACGCTGTGTACGGGAAGACTCCTTCTTCAGGAGCGAGGCAAGCTCCATTAATCTGCCGATAAACACCTCTTCATTCAACATGCATTCATCTTTAATTAAATAGGAAGCCGCGCCAAGACGAATCGCTTCCTGCGCGTAGTGAAAATCTTGGTGACAAGTAAGAATAATGACCTGCGGCATGGGGAGCCGACCCTCGTCCGCGGCTTTACGCAGCTCGCGAATCAGCTCAAGTCCGCCCATAACAGGCATCGTAATATCGGTAATCACGATGTCGGGCATTTGTTCCAGACAAAGCGCAAGGCCGAGCTTCCCGTTGGACGCCTCCCCGGTAACGCGGAATACTTCCGGGTACTTGCTTACCATACTGTGAAACAGGAGCCGGATCGGCTTCTCATCTTCAATGATAACGACATCTGCACTCATGTTGAGGAAACCTCCTTCTTATGGTGAATACGGTGCAAAGGTAAAATCAGTGTAATCTGTGTTCCCTGACCGGGTTCGCTTTGAATGTCCATGGAGGCTTCTGAACCATAGAGGAGACGAACACGTTCCGCCACATTCTTCAGACCGATATTCTCATCTATATCCGGCCGGTTCAGGTACATTCGAAGCTGTTCCAGCTTATCGGCGCTGATGCCCTCACCGTCATCCGAGATGATGAGCTGCACCGTTTGCCGAACCGGATCCTCCCTGGACATCAGCGTTAACTTGCCTTGCTCCCTTCCTTGCGGGAGAATGCCGTGAAAGAGGGCATTCTCCACCAACGGCTGCAGAAGCAGCTTGGGAATGCTGATGTCGAGCAAGGATTCATCGACGCTCACTTGCCAAGCCAGCTTGTAGCCGTAACGCAGTTCCATCATGTATAGATAATCGCCAAGATACGCGATTTCTTTACGCAAAGCCACGGTCTGCTCATAGTTCTCCATGGAGTATCGCAACAAGGCGAACAGTCTGTTCATGAGTTCCTTAAAGTGCACCGTGTCGTTCATTAAAGCGTAAGCGCTGACCGTGTTCAGACAATTGTAAAGGAAGTGCGGATTGATCTGGGACTGCAGTGCCCGAATTTCGCTTCGCCTTTTCATTTCTTCGGTCGTGCGCAGTTCTTCAATCACCGTGTGCAGCTGATGGGTCATGTTGTTAAGAAAGCCGCCTAATTCCCCGATTTCATTGTTGGGGTAAGTCGGGAAGGACGTTTCCAGATGACCATGTTTAATGTGGGCGATATGCCGTTTCACAGTCTGTAACGGACGATACAGATAGTATCCGAGGCCAATGACGCTGACAACGCCGAGCCCTAGCATCATGAACAGCAAGAGCTTCACGCGCGTTTCCATGACCAGGGTCTTAGCTGTGATCTGAGCGATCGGGATTTCCGACATGACCAGCCAATTGCCAAACGTCGTAGGACGGTACATGGAAATCATGGAGGCATGGTCCGTGAACTGATCCGGTTTACCTTGAGACTCCCAGCGGGTGAGTAACGCCTGCGTGCGTTCTTCGAATTCCGTCTTGTCCATGCTATTGGATGTGGCGATCATCTCGCCCGAGTCGGTAATAATCGATACAGATCCTTGAGGACCCAGGTCAATATGAGAGACAAGCTTCCGCATGGCAAGGTCCGGGATGGTAATAACAAGAACACCGCGGGCTTCGTCATACGAATTATAAGGAACTTTACGCAAATAAAATGTGTTGCCGTTCAGTAAGGGATTGGCATGATTCTGGCTTTTGTCCAAATACGAATTCGCCAAGCCTTGTTCCATGAAATTCTCCACGATACCGCGGAAAGGTGACTGGGCGAGCGGCGTGATATTCTGAAATTTCGTCAAATTCTGCGTGGACCGGGTAGAGGTGAAGATATCGCCGGTAATGTCGGTGTACAAGCTGAGAAACACACCTAAATCTTCAATAACGGTGGTCTCCGCATCCACCGCGTCCGCGATTCGCCTTTTTTGCTCAATATCGTCGAACTGGGTTTGCGCTACCTCCATACGGTCGACGAGGGATAAAAGGCTGTTCTGATAACTAAACTGCTTGATGCGGGAAAAGGCGCTGTCCATGCGCTCGCCGACCTGGGAAACGACCTGATAATTCACTTTATTGACTTCCGCTTCGAGAATGGATTTCGAGGATTGTATCGATAACAGTGCGAGCAGAAAGAGCGGGACGATGCATACCAGAAGCATGATCATGACCGTGCGAACGTAAAAGCTTTTTTTGAGAAACATCCAAAAGGGTGTCTGCATAGGGTTCCCTTCCATTTCGTCAGGTGGATTGACCGGGCTGATTGTCTGTGTTCATGATCTAATTGTAAAGGATTTCACGGCCAGTGAACATGACGGATCCGAGGTGAAAAAAAGACACACTTTTTCCGCTAAAAAAAGATACACCGGTTCGGCTTATACTTAAATGGCTAGGGAAGGAGCGAGTGGGTGTGAACTATCGACAGCTGCGCAAGGATCATACATTTACGAAACCGCTTATAAGTGACGAGGAATTCTTTATGGAGGTGCTTGATTCAGGGAGGCCGGGCCTGGAGGTTGTTCAGGCTTGTATCCAGGAGCAGAATTGGCCGCGCGCCAGAAGTGCTTATTTGGATTACGTGGAGGCGACGAGCAGGGAAAGGTATTTTTTTGGAAATCAGGATGTGCCGGGGTTGGCCGCGTTTATTCATGATCAATACCAACCGGAAGCGTACGAGCCGATCCTCGCTGAAGCCAAACGTGTGGTTGACCTGGATATCCCTCTGTATGGGAGCAAAAGAATGAAGTTCGAGCCCGGCGCCGTCGATTGGAACGGTTCGTTTCATGATTCTTCCCAGCACCAGTTGTTTCTCACGAGGTTCGGTTATGTGCTGCCGCTTGCCCGCGCTTATTTGCTGACGGGGGACGAGGCTTATGCCATGTGCTATAACGATTTAATGGCTTCGTTCATTGCGGAGTGTCCGGTTCCGAAGGACGACACCTTCCTTGTGGAGCATTGCTCTTGGGAGCCGCTTACGACGGGGATCCGGATGTTCATGTGGCCTGAAGCGTTTATCATCTTTCTGAGTTCGGAATCGTTCCTTCCAGAGGTGCGGATGACGGTGATTAAGTCGTTTTATGAGCACGCCGACTACATCGCCCGTTATCATACGAAGCACGGCAATCATGCCACGATGCAGCTGCGGGGATTGTTTTATACGTCTTTGCTGTTTCCTGAGTTTAAGGCTTCGGCGGGGTGGCGCACGTATACGCTAGAGGTATTTCCCGGTTATATTATGCAAAATGTGTACGAAGACGGCATCCAATTCGAAGCCAGTCCGACGTATCATATGACGGTGCTCCGGGATGTCATGGAGTTCGTCGAGCTGTGCAAGCGGCATAATCTCCGCCAGGGCGAGGGCTTGGTGATCGTGCTGGAGAAGATGCTGGAAGCGGTCATGCATCTCCGGACACCGGCGGGCGAGCTGCCCCGCTTCGGCGACACGGACGTGATCGGCGGCGCGCAGCTGACGTCCGTGATGAGCAACGGCGCGCGTCTGTTCGGCCGCGCCGATTTCAAGGCCTTCGGCGAAGCCAAGCTGCCGGTTCTGACCGCCCTGCGGGTCGGTCCGGAGGAAGCGGCGCGCTACGCCGCGATGGAGGCACGGCCGCCGGAGGCGCTGGCGGCCGTGTATGCGCAGGGCGGCTATATGCTCGCCCGCGGGGGTTGGGATCCGCAGGCGATGTATGTCGCCATGCGGTCGGGCGGCGGCGTCGGCGGGCATGTGCATGCCGACGCGCTCAGCTTGGTGATCAGCGCGTTCGGCCGCGAGCTGCTCGTGGATTCGGGCAAGGGCGTCTATGAATGGGACGCCGTGCGGAAGTACATCATCTCGACCCGCGCGCATAACACCGTGGTCGTGGACGGGCAGAACCAGTACGTGCGGAACCTGCACTGGGATTCATCCGTCGGCGCGCCGGCCAAGGTCTGGGACCACAGGAGCAATGAGAGGTACGAGTTCTTCTTCGCGAGTCATTACGGGTACACGCGGTACGATGATCCGGTCATCCACTCCCGCAAAGTATTGTTCGTCAAGAACCGCTACTGTGTCGTCATGGATATCATGCAGGCGGAGAAGCCGCATACGTATGAGCTCTATTACCATTTGCCTCCCGGAGACGTTGGAACCAGCGCTTGTTTAAAGCGGATTCACACCTTGGCTGAGGGACAGGCTAATGTCATGCTTCTGC
The DNA here is from genome assembly GCF_001644605.1 of Paenibacillus swuensis. Taxonomy (NCBI): domain Bacteria; kingdom Bacillati; phylum Bacillota; class Bacilli; order Caryophanales; family Paenibacillaceae; genus Paenibacillus; species Paenibacillus swuensis. The sequence continues at coordinate 3,046,340 of NZ_CP011388.1, forward strand.
GCGCGGATGGAGGAGATCAAGTGAATGCTACGCTGGAGAGCGGGCTGTTCTATTATGATCAGACGTATTCTCCGAAGCCTGTTGTGAAGTATACGCAGTTGGCCGGACATGCGACATTCGTAACCGTGCTCATTCCTTACGAGGATCGCAAACCGGAGGTCGCGGAGGTGCGCACGCTGGGAGCGCTTGTGGGCGGAAGAGAGGCTAAGCCATGGGAGGTTACAGCGCTGGAAGTGGAGTTGGACGGTGAAACGGAACGGATCTGCGTCAATCACTTATCCGTGAAAGCGGAGAGCTTTCTGGATGCGACCGGGAATCCGGTGGCCGCGGATTTGATCCCGGATAAGAGGGACTCGGTTGAAGTAGAGTTTGAGGGTATGCGATTTGCTACCGATGTTGTACTTTTGTGATTGACGCGAGTTGAACATGAGAAAAAGAAACACATTACCGTGGAATAAAACATGGGACTCTTCCCGCGCTTAAGATATGCTGAACATGCTTAGATCGTTAAGCATGTTCTCATTTCCGGGAAAGAAATGTTCGGATCTCTAATAAGTCGGGCCAAACGTTTCAAAATGTGTAATCGCTTACAAATTTAATCATTATTGGGGGGACGATTTGTGATTGTAGTTAAGTCTTATCGGATTTCGTTGGTACTTTGCGCGCTGCTGGTTATTTCATTATTGTCATTAGCACAACGTGTATTCGCCGAAAACATTCAATATCCGGCGGATGCGGGCGTCATTGATGTAACGAAAGCGCCGTATCTCGCGGACCCTACCGGGGCCGTGGATGCCACTGCCGCTATACAGAAAGCTATAACCGATGCCCGGGGAAATTTACGGGCCCGGACGATTTATTTCCCGAACGGGACGTACAAGGTTAGCGATACATTAATTATGGGAACGGATAAGGATGCACACCGAGGGATGATCTTGCAAGGTCAGAGCCGCAACGGCGCCGTCATCAAGCTTATCAACAACGCGCCCGGATACGGGAATTCCGCACAACCGAAGGTGCTGATTAATTCCAGCCGATCCAAGGATAACTGGGCCAACAGCAACTTCAATCTCAGCGTCATGAATATGACATTGGATGTTGGCGCGGGCAACCCCGGCGCGGTAGGGCTTGTCTATATCGCATCGAACGAGGGGACAGTTCGGGACGTACTGATTCAGTCGAGCGATCCTGCCGGAGCGGGTTATATCGGCTTCGATGAATCCCTTGAGAAGATTCCGGGTCCCGCCTTCATTAAACGGCTGGAGGTTAGGGGCTTCGATTACGGAATCAAGACCGCCTCGCAACAATACAGCACAACCATGGAAGACGTTACGCTGAAACAACAGCATATCGCGGGGATTTATAATGCTTCCCATACGCTGAACATCCGGAAGCTGAACAGTATTAACTCGGTGCCTGCAATTGTGCAGGCTGAGGATTCCCTTGCGCAGCTGCCCGACGGGCAATACGCGATGGAAGGACCGGGGATGATTTCCCTGATTGACAGCCAGTTAACCGGCGGATCGTCTGCTGTGCCGGCTGTGGACATTCGCAGCGGCCATTTGTTCGCGCGGCAAGTGCTGACATCAGGCTACAAGTCCGTTATCAAGGACCACGGCGTAGAAGTAGCGGCAACAGGTAACGTGGACGAATACGTGACGGGCGGTATCGTTCACGCGACATCATTTCAGAAGAATTCGCTGAATCTGGAAATCAAAGAGACACCGGAACCGGCGTGGCCCGATCCAGCTACCTGGGTGAGTGTGCGCACTTACGGCGCGAAGGCGGACAGCCTGACCGATAATACGGCCGCCATTCAGGCCGCGATGAATTCCGGCGCGGAAACCATCTATTTCCCGAATACTTCCGCGGATGAAGCTTCGGCTCGCTATAACGTCAGCGATACCATCACCATCCCGGCAAAAGTGAAGCGAATTGTAGGGATGTTTTCAATCCTGACACCGACAGGAACGCTGAAAACGACAGTCGGCAAGCCCATGTTCAAGCTGGAGGACGGTCCCCATGAGATCGTGCTTATCGAAGGACTGCGGACAACCGTGAATAACGTGCATTCCTATTTTATTGAAAATAAGAGAAACAAAACATTGGTTATGCGCGATATGGCCATCCGGGCTGGATACGCTTACCGGAATTCGGGTACGGGAGACCTGTATCTGGAGAATTTCCACACCCTGGCGAATTTCAATCCGCCTATAGCGAATCCTGAGCCCGGTCTAATCTTTAAAAACCAGAATGTTTGGGCTCGCCAGTTTAATCCGGAAGTTTCCTCGCCGGAAGTGATTAACGAAGGCAGCCGCCTGTGGATTCTCGGGATGAAGACCGAGTACGAAACCACATTGATTGAAACCCGGGACAGCGGCAAGACCGAGCTTATCGGCTGTCTGAGCGCGACCGTAAAATCGACGGGGAAAGCGCCGGCTTTCATCACGACGGACAGTGAATTCTCCGCGGCGGGTTGTTCGGAGACGCGGAATACGGCGAGCAACGGTGTATTCGAATGGATCGCTCAAGAGAATCGAAACGGTGTGACGCGCAACGTCTACGCGAATGATGTTCCATTCCACCGCGCTGCGCAGGATCCTTCGGCCAGAGCTTTTGCCATTCCGCTCTATACCGCCTATGGTCCCATGGATATTCTAAAGGAAATCAAGGTAGACGGTATACCTGTTACATTCAACGGTGAATCCCATCTTACGGTTACTCTGCCTTCGGGCACGACCAACGTTCCGACGGTAGTCGGCATAGCCGCGGACCCGGCTGCGCAAGTCCATGTTTATCCGGCTGCTTCCGTGCCCGGATTGACGCTCATTTCTGTTCAAGGAACAGGTGCCGATGCAACGCTCCGCTGGTATCAAGTGAAGTTTGTAACCAAAGACGATGTGTTCGCGACATGGATTGATGAAGCGGATAACGATGATCAAGTCTATTCGAAATCAGCGAATATGGTAAATACACCGGTGGACTCCAGACGGGTTTACGGCGATCTGTTCCGTTGGGTGTCAGACGGTAAACAGGCGGGGAACGCCAACCTGGTATATCGCGCACCCAAAGGTACCATAGAGCGTGTACAGGTGGAGACATACGAGCTGATTAGTTCGGCGGCCGCATCCGGTTTGCGCATGTCCGTTGCCAAAGACGGCACATCCTATCAACCGCTGGCTGTCCAAAGAAGGGTGTTGTCCGTTACCGAGGGCATGAGCCGCGTATTGTATACGGCGACTGCGCCATCCGTAACGGAATCCACTTATCTCGGTCTAAACTGGTATGCCGAGCAGACGGAGGGTATGCCGAGGATGCAAATCGGCCGCGTCAGCTTCGACTATGACGTCGATGCTGTGGTGCTGTCGCCTGCGGCGAATCAAGTATACTTGGACCCGGCTCATGTGGATTTCAGCATCTACACGTCCGATTCTTCGGGCATTAAGAACATTGAAATCTATGCAGGATCCACTTTGCTGGGTGAGGCGACAAATGCCGGTGACAGTGTTTACAACTTCCGTTGGTCGCAGCCTCCGGGTGGCGATTACAGCTTGCAGGTGAAGATTACCGCAGGCTCCGGACGTATCATCTATGCCGATCCGGTCCGGATTTCTGTGAAGAATCGGATTGAACCCGGCGCGCCGGTTCCGATTATTGACAGCTCCCCGGTGGATGGTTATATCTCCTACGTGGACGGAACGAATAATCCGACGAATACAGGCAGATTAAACGGCTATTTACGTTTAAAGCCTGACGGTACGTTCGCAGGGGCGGACGGCGCTGTGGTGAAAGCGGAGAATACGCTTGTTTACGAAGCGAACAAGACCTACAAAGTGCGGACTCAGCTGAATCTCGGAACGAAGAAATACAGCCTCTGGGTAACGCCAACCGGCGGACAGGAAGTACAGATTGCCAATAATTACACCATGAATACTTCTGGCTGGGGCATCAATTATGTACGCCGCATGGTGAATAAGTCGAATGCGGACGGCGAATTCAAGGTTGAGAATCATAAGATCTGGTCGGACGGGGCACCGAATCCGGTTACAACGCCAATCTTGTACAGCTCCGGGTCTTGGGGAGCAGGGCTAGCGACAACCGACTTGGTATCCACAAACTATACTTACATCGGCAACGTATATACGTCCTATAATCTGACACCTCGTCCCGTGGAGAAAAGTAATAGTGTGCTGTATGACTTGGGCGTTGTGAGACAGATGAACGGTATCGGTGTGGTATGGAAGAACGGTGCATCGGCCTCCAATCCGTTTACAGTGGAAGTATCGACGGACGGAGTGAATTGGACTCCAGTATTTAAAGGCAAGAACAGCGGGAAGACGACGAATGAAGAAGTGTACCACTTCAGCAACGTGTCCGCATCCAAGGTACGTGTGTTAAACGCACAAGGTGTGCTTTCCGCGGTCATGTACGGCTATGAACCTACGTTGGATGCGCGTTTGCAGGAAATAAGAGTGGACGGGGTGAGCATGAAAGGCTTCTCCCCGGAGAACACAACGTATCATGTCGGCGTATCTCCCCATGTTACTGCAATGCCTACGGTCACTGGCGTTACTTATGCCGTCTATGGCAAAGCTGCCGCAACTGTCAATGCAGGCGCAGCGGTTCCGGGAGAGTTGAACATTCGAGTTGTCACGGACGGCGGTGTGAAACGTACCTACACGTTACATGTAAGTTCAACATGGAGTCCCGGTTCCAAGATCGAGGCCAGCGACGTTACTTCCGACAGTGTCAAGCTTCAATGGCCGGTCCCTGTCGGCAGCGCACCGGTCGCAGCCTATCGATTGTATCAGAATGATGCTTTACTCACGACGGTGACAGGCAACGTATATGAATTGAAGGGATTACAAGCAGCGACAACACATCAGTTCCGCATTGAAGCTATGGATGTTCACGGGAATGCGCACGGATTTCTGATCGGCGAAGCTGCAACGTTGAAGGGTGTGCCTTATTGGCAGCAAGGTAGCGCGCTAACAATTGTGTCTCCCGCCAAAAAAACCGCTGTGCTTCAATGGCCTCAGGCCGCGAGTGTAAAGCCGATTGCCGGGTATCTGATTTACCGAGACAATCAGGTGATCGCCAAAGTGCCGGGACATGTTCAACGATGGGAAACTAAATCGTTGGATACAGGGAAATCCTATAAATTTGGGATTGTTGCTGTGGACCACAGCGGCGGCATGAGTGAACCGTTAATCGGGAACATCACGATAAAATGAAGAAAACAAAGGAGGAATGAAGAGAATAGAAGGGTTCCGCTGACTGTAAAGGTTGGCGGTTCCTTTTTCATATATAATGTAAACGGTTACAGCTTGTCTATTCCAGTTAAGAGAGGAAGTTGATTTATGGTGCTTATCAGGAGATGGTTGGTTTGCGGAGTGCTGGTTTTGGCGCAGGGATTCGGATTCGGTTTGTCGGCTTCGGCGGAGAATATTGTATTTCCCGGTTCGTCTGGCGCGAATGCCAGATCGGGCATCATTAACGTCGTTCAAGACCACGGCGCCGATCCTACGGGAGCCACGAATGCCGCGGGGGCTATTCAGAATGCAATCAACGCGGCGAGGGGGAAATATAACGTGCGGACAGTGTATTTCCCCAATGGGCAATATCGAATTGATACCCCGTTGGTCATGGCGACCGATGAAGCGAACCACAGGGGGATGATTCTGCAGGGTCAAAGCAGAGACGGCGTCCGCCTGTTCGTGGATTCCACGAAAACGAATAAATTCAAAACCTCCGGTACATCCGTTCCTACGGCGGTGATCTCGACTCATAGCGGGATAGCGTGGACGAACAATGCGTTCAACACAAGTATCCAAAATTTAAAAATCGATATCGGCGCGGGCAATGATAAAGCGGCAGGCATATCTTATATCGCCAGCAATCAAGGCTGCGTCTGTGATGTGAAGATTATGAATGCCGCCCAAACAGGGACAGGTGTGGATTTGGCTACACAGACAATTCCGGGCCCGTCTTTGATCCGCAATGTGGAAATTCAAGGCTTCAGTGTCGGGGTGAAGACGTCCCATCAACAATATACGACTACCATGGAGAACATCACCCTGTCGGGGCAAGGCTCGGCAGGGATTCTTAACGATGCGCACGTAGTTACCGTCCGTAACTTGACGAGCACGAACACGGTTTCGGCGGTCAAGCAAGTGCCCGGCGGGTCAAGCGCGGGTATGCTGACGTTGGTGAAAGCGACACTCAGCGGCGGAGCTTCAGGCAACTATGCCGTGGATGTGCAAGACGGCTTCGTATTCGCCAGGGACGTCAGTGCTACAGGCTATGCGGGAGCCTTGCGGGACATGACGAAGGCACCAGTGGCTGCCGTCGCCAGTCCGTTGTCGGAATACGTCTCCAACAACGCCTATTCCTTATTTGAATCCACCAAAGTTTCGTTGGAGCTTGAAGCTAAGGAAACACCGGCGTTACCTTCGGCAGGCGACGATAGTTCCACAACGGAGGACGACCCGTCCAACTGGGCCGATGTGACCGATCCGAGCACATGGACTTATAATCCGAACGGCGCAGCCGGGGCCGTCCAAGGAGACGCGCTGGATGATACGGCCGCGATTCAGGCAGCGATGCTGTCCGGAAAGTCCACGGTATATTTTACGAACAAAGGGACGTCAGATGTAGGGTCCCGGTATAGAATAAGCGACACGATCACGGTTGGCCCATATGTGAAGCGAATAATCGGAATGTATGCGCAGATTGACCCTATCGGTACGGTGAAGACGTCCTTGCCTTCCAAGCCGCTGTTCGACTTTGTGAATGCTTCAGGATCACCGAGTACGATTTTAGTTGAAGGTTTGCGTGTAGGGACGGCGGGCGGCCGCCAATACTTTGCACGCCAATCTTCATCGAAGACGCTAATCTTCAAGCACATTTCGGTTCGCAACGGCTATGGTTATCGCAATACCGGGGGAGACGGCAGCGTGCTGGGTACAGGCAATGTATATATGGAAGATTTCCACGTGCTGCCTAATCAGACGCCGGATTCACCGGCACAACCGGCGTTTATCTTCAAGAATCAACGCGCCTGGGCAAGGCAGTTGAATCCCGAGCAAGGCAACCCTAATATTATGAACGACGGGGCGCGGCTATGGATACTGGGTTTAAAATCAGAGTGGCCGACAACCCTGGTGCAATCGGTAAACGGCGGCGCGACGGAAGTGCTTGGTTGTCAGAGCACGCCGGTTCATGATGCGGGAAGTGTTCCGTTCTTCATTGATCATACGTCAAGCACTTCCTATGCGGGATGCGCTGAATCGCGGAGCGTATCCGACAATGGCGGCACCGTTACCTCGCAGGGAGCCTTCTCAACCATCGTAAGCGAAACGAAGGGGGGCACCACCTCATTTCTAACGTCCGCCGCGCTGCAATCCGGGGGATCCTGGCGGAAAGCGGAGCAGAATGGGACGTCTGCCATCGTGAAGTCATTCGTCTTGCCGCTTTATGTCGGCTATTCGGTACCGGCGCAACCTACCAATCTCGCTTCTTCCGCGGGTGCGACAGGTGTCGTTAACCTTACTTGGAGCGACAATACGATGTCCGAGCGAAGCTACGTCGTTGAGCGTTCGTTAAGCGATACTTCCGGGTGGGTCGTCATCTATAACTCCAACGGGATTCCGGACATCGATGCGTACAGCAATACAGGTCTTCCTTCAGGCACAAGGTATTATTACCGGGTTAAGGCCACGAATAACCTCGGCAGTTCCTATTACAGCAATACGGTGAGCAGGGTGGTACCATAATGGGTTAACTCAATTGAAGCCGATCCCGATGTAACATGGGTCGGCTTTATTTTTCGTGAAAGGGTCTACTTATTCTTATTAAAATGTATTATAGTATATATTGTCAGACAATCGTATAGGAGAGAGGATGGTTGGAATTTGATAAGCGGAAACAATGCTCGTAAAATTCAAGGCGTTATGCCAGCTTTAATCACACCGCTTCATGCGGATCAATCGGTGAACGTAAACACCCTCAGAAAGCAGGTCAACCGATTCCTGGATTCAGGTGTCCACGGTCTGTATGTGCTGGGAACAACCGGTGAATTTTATGCCCTCTGTACGAATGACAAACTTCTCATTGCTCAGACGGTAATTAATGAGGCCAACGGACGATTACCTGTTCATGTGGGGGTTGGGGGCAACTCTACAGAGGACGTAATCCGAATGTCGCGCAATATGGCAGATCTCGGCGCGGATGTATTGAGTGTCATTACACCCTACTTCATGAAGTTTACTCAGGCTGAGCTGCTGAACCACTACGAACGCATTGCGGAGGGGAGTTCATTGCCCATTCTGCTCTATAACATCCCTTTGTTCACTCAAAATATACTCGAACCAGATACGGTAAAGACATTATCTTCTCATTCCAATATCATTGGGATTAAAGATACAAGCGGTAATATGGATCTGACGACATCTTATATCAATTATGCCGGTCCTGAATTCTCTGTCCTCGGGGGTACGGATTCGCAATGGTTAGACGTGTTGAAGGCGGGCGGTGACGGAGCCATATCTGCACTCACCAATCTTGTTCCGACCTTATTCGTTGAGATCTACAGAAGCTATATGAGCGGTGAAAGGGAGAAAGCCGAACATCTTCAGCAACTCATACAACCCCTTCACGAAGCAACAGGTAAAGCAACCATTCCTGCCGCATTAAAGTACTTGATGCATTCCGCTGGTTTCGAAGTGGGTGAACCCAAACTGCCGGCATTGCCTGTAGACAATGAACTTGCTCAAGCCTTAACCATAGTAGTTGAAGATTACCGTGATTATCTATACATATACCATAACAAAGGTTGATGAACATGTTAAAACAAATCAAGCCTCTAGGGGCAGTTGAAGCCGTAACGAAGCAAATTATGGACTTAATAAAATCGGGATACTTTAAGCCCCATGAGAAGCTTCCGGGTGAAATGGAATTAATGGAAATGATGAATGTGGGGCGCTCCACGATCCGAGAGGCGAAGCGGATCCTCTCAAGTATGAATCTAATTGAAAGCCGCGCAGGTAAAGGATGTATAGTGAAAGAAGTTTCTGTTGACTCCATATTTAATGAAGATATGCTGGAAATGCTTATTCGGGATGAAGAAGAGATGCTTCACGAATCACGTATTCTAATTGAAAGCCAGATTGCGATGCTTGCTCTCCAGCGCGCGACAGAGGCGGATTTGGCAAAGATGCAGCAATGCGTAGAGCTTCTTAAACGAGCAATTACCATAGGCGGAGATGTTTATGAACCCGGGACCGCGTTTCACAAAGCGTTAAGTGAAGCCTCGTATAATCGGGTCATGATTAAGATTCATGATTTGTTATCCAGTACGCTCGTCAAACTTCAGAAGCCTGGATACGAACAGAAATACGACCCCGACAAGGAGATTCAAGTGCATCAGGATCTTGTGGACGCTCTGAAAGCCAGAAATAAAGAAATGCTCATGGAAGCGCTGGACCGTCACTTTGAATATGTGAGAGAAATATCGGAGAAGCGCTAAGCTGCCGGCTCATAGGAGGAATCTTATATGAAAGAAACAGCAATTGTCACAGGCGGAGCCGGGGGGATTGGACGCGCGATTGTGCGGGGGCTGCTCGCACGCAATATTAACACAGCTATTGTGGATGTTGATAAATCCGGTGAAATGTTTGCGCTGGCGTGTTGTGAAGAGTTTGGAGCGGACTGTGCCCGGTTCTATAAGGTGGACATAGCCGACGTTCATCAAGTCACGGAAGTCGTGAAGAAACTGGAACAATCATGGGGTAACGTTACCTATCTGGTTAATAATGCGGTTTACTCTGTGTATGAGCCCTTTCTTGAAATTACACCTGCCAGTTGGGCCAAAGTAATGGATGTGGGGCTGACCGGTTCTTTCTATTTCGCGCAAGCCTTCTCCCGTGTGCTGGTGGAGGAAGGCAGAGAAGGCAGGATCGTGAATGTAGCTTCGATTAACAGCTTCGCGGTTGAACACGGAGTCGCGCATTATGCTTCAGTTAAAGGCGCTTTGGTACAATTGACGAAATCACTTGCATTGGAACTTGGCGCTCATGGCATCATTGTGAATGCTGTCGCACCAGGGATGACCGAGACGGATAAGAACAGGGAGATCTTTAATACGGAACCTTTTGTGACTCTAAAAAAACGAATCCCGCTCGGCAGGACTGGTACACCGGAGGAGATAACGAATGTAATTCTCTTCTTGCTGCTGACCGAGCACTATATGACAGGCCAAACCCTGTTAGCGGACGGCGGATTACTTTCCGGAATATAGAAAAATTTATCTGTACAACGGGCAACCTGGTATGATATATTCTCTTCAAATATTTAATTGTCTGACAATATATACTGGTGGAGGTAAAGATGATTAAAGAAGTGAAGACGGTAGGAGCGGCGGACGCAGTCGTGAAACAGATCACGGATTTAATTAAGTCCGGATATTACAAACCGAATGAAAAGCTCCCCAACGAGATGCGGTTTATGGAGATGATGAATGTCGGCAGGTCCACCGTACGCGAAGCCAAGCGAATGCTCGCAAGCATGAATCTGATAGACAGCCATCCGGGTCGCGGGGCATTCGTGAAAGAGGTTTCCGCAGTATCCATGATCAATTCAGATATGTTCGAGATGGTAATCAGCGAAGATGTCGACATGCTTCACGAAGCGCGTATTATCTTGGAAACCCAGATGGCATTGCTTGCCATGAAACGGGCCAAGGTTGAGCATATCGACAATATGCAACGCACTGTTGATCAACTAAGTCAGGCCATTCAGAACAATGCGGGAGTTTACGAAGCGGGCCGCGCCTTTCATATCTCTTTGAGTGAAGCTTCGCAAAACACAGTTCTGATGAAAATGAATGATATGTTGAATGAACTGCTGATTAAAATCCAACAACCGGCATACGAACTAAACTATAACCCGGATTATGAGGTCGAGGTACACCAGAATATTGTCAATGCCATTCGGGAGAAGGATTATTTAAAGGTTATATTTGCAATGGAGCAACATTTCGATTATGTAGGAAAAATCGCTAAGAAACTAAAGTGATTTTTTTTAAACACTATTGTCTGACAAACATACAACATGACATGTTACATATGATGAATGCTTCTGTCCTATGAGATTGGGATCTTATTATGTAGTAACAATCTCATTTTATCACTATAGACAGTGAGTTGAAGGCGGAGGAGAGATACGACAAGCTTGGTTTTTTCACTTCCGAAAAAGTCAGAAAATTAAAAAAATAGGATGGTGGATCCCATGAGAAACAGGAAGTTTATCGCAATGTTTATGGCTTGCAGCTTATTGGTCATTAACGCTTGTTCGTCTAATAACGGTTCGAATACCCCTGCTATGACTGAAAGCTCAGAGAAAACGGAAACGGGCGCTGCGGCTGAGAAAAAGGTTACAGGGGATATTACGGTGACCTATATGAAGTCAGGTACTTATGATTTGGCCGCGGAAGAATTGGCTGGAAAGATGAAGGACAAAGGAATTAACGCGACGGTGGCTTCCTTCCCGTGGGTGGACCTCAGACAAAAGAACACCAATGACTTGATTACCGCTTCGGGTAACTATGACGTTATGTCCGGAAGCTATTATCTGGCCGATGTATACAGCTATTTCAGTCCGCTGAAGGAGTATATCGACCGAGATGGTTTCGGGGATACCCTGACGGAAGGGCTTATGGAAAAAAGCGAGCATGTCGACGGTGAACCGATAGGCATTCCCTATGGTGCTGATGCGTTAGGGCTGATGTACCGTAAGGATTTATTCGAGCAAGCCGGGCTTGAGCTTCCGAAGACATGGGATGAATTCCAGAACGCGCTCAAAGTACTTGACGAGAAGTTCTCTAAAGACGGCATTGTGGCCTATGTAGGCGGGGGAGTAACGGATATACCTTATGTATTCATGTCCAGATATGCAGGGAAATTTATCAATAAAGACGGTAAGTATGAACTGAATCCAGAACTATCGCTTGAAGCCATCCGGATTGGAATGGAAGATTACAAGCTGGGGCCCAAGAATATTACGGGTATGAGCGGGGATGAAGCCAATGCGATGTTCATCAACGGAAAAGCCGCTGTGCTGGAAGGCTGGCCCAGCTTCGTTCGGGTCAACGCGGATGACGCCGAGAAATCCGCCATTGAGGGGAAATGGGCGGTTGCGCCGTATCCGGAACCAGGACTTGTTCTGCTGAGCTTATGGCAAATGTATTTGCCCAAAGAATCCAAAAATAAGGATGCAGCTTGGGAATGGATGAAGAATTTCGCGTCGGAAGAAAATGACAAACACTATTTTGAAACTTATGGTATTTCCCCAATCTATAAATCAACTTATGAAGATCAAGATCTGATGACGAAGTACGGACATTATTTCCCTGGTGTATTCGCCAATCTTAAACGCGCGCAGAATCCTCCATTTAGCGGTGAAGCACAGGATTTCATGACCGCTACGTTGGGCGATATTTTCTCCGGGAAGTTGACTCCCGAGAAAGGCATCGAGACGATTAATGAGAAATGGAAGACGCTTGAAGTTCCCGCTTCACTGATGGAATCCGCTAAACGTAACAATCAGATTGCCGATTAAGCTGACATGGAGTGAGATCATGCGATTGCATTATGGAACGAAGGACCGTGTTACGCTGCTATTATTTCTAATTCCCGCACTGCTCATTATCGGGGTATCGCAAGGTTATCCGCTAGTCTATTCGCTCTATGTAAGCTTTATCGACTGGTCGTTGGCCAAGTCGCCCGTACCGCAAGGTTCATTCAGTTTCGACCAGTACACGAAGCTCTTGCAGGATGATTTGTTCAGATCCAGTGTTCTCCGCAGCCTCCAATTCATGGCTTTCACCACTGTAATTACACTAATTGCAGGGTTCTTAATGGCCCTTCTACTGGTGGGCGGAGGACGTTGGATCAGGCTCTCCAGAACGCTGCTGATGCTTCCGATGGCGATTGCTCCCATTGCCGTCGGGACGATCTGGCGGTTGATGTTGAACTCACAATCCGGGTTGCTCAACGCATTTCTCGGTCTTCTGAACATAAAAGGGCCGGAATGGCTGGGAAATCCGGATGCTGTCATGTGGGCAGTGATTATGGCGGGGTGCTGGGCCTGGATTCCTTTTGTCATGATCATATACGTCGCGGCGATTAGTTCTATAGATCCTTCCCTGAAAGAATCGGCGCAGATCGACGGTGCGGGACGCATCGAAATTGTATCCAAAATTATCGTTCCTCTGGTCATGCCGTCTACAATCCTTATTCTGATGATGGTGGTTATCGATACCTTCTTCGTTGTGGACTTTGTTTACTCCCTCACGAATGGCGGTCCGGGAACAAGTACGTACATGGCTTCGTTATATGTATACTTTCAAGGTTTTAAATATTTCAACATCAGTTACGCGTCGGCTTCCTCCTGGTTGTTGATGATCATATCATTCCTCTATGCAGCTATATTGTTGAAGTGGAAAAAGCATACAGAATCCCGATTGTATTAGGAGGCACTATGAGTAAAATCGTCAAACCCTTGCTGGTCGGTTGTATTCTGGTGATTATGCTGCTGCCTCTTCTTAATCTGGGATTTAGCAGCTTTAAGACGCAGAATGACTTTTATCAATCCGCCCGAATGTTGTTAACAGGTAAGCTTACTTTTGAGAACTATATTTATATTTTTACCAAAATGAAAATCGGTCAGTACCTGATTAATTCTCTCTCGGTAACGATTCTGGTGACCGCGGCTTCGGTCGTGTTCGGATCCTTGGCGGCGTTCGCGCTCAGCAGGTTGCCATACCGCTGGCTTACCTTTGTCGTGTTGTTTATTGTTATGGTTCGTTTCTATCCCAAGATTACAACAATTATCCCCTATTATATTCTGATGAAAGATTTAAAAATGTTGGATACGATCGGCGCAATCGTTCTGGCGCAAACCGGATTATTTATTCCTTTCGTCGTGTTATTGATGACAACATTTTACTCGGATCTGCCTAAGGAAATTGAAGAGTCTTGCAGAATAGACGGGGCTAATATCGCTCAGTCCTATATGAAGATCATCGTCCCGATGACCGCGGGAGGTATGGCGGCATCGGCCATTCTGACAGCCCAATTATCTTGGAACGAATTCTTGTTTGCCTCCGCTGTTTCATCGGTAAAGAGTCAGACGTTGCCGATTGCCATCACGAGCTTCCTGACAGACAAGGGCTTGAATTTAGGTGCGCTCTCCGCGATGAGTGTCGTCATTGTGCTGCCGATTGTTTTGTTTATATTTTTCTCCCAGAGGTTCTTGGTACAAGGGCTGACGCTTGGCTCTGTGAAAGGTTAATGAATATAAGAATTGAGGTGTATACATGATCTGGACGTTGGAACGACCGGCTTCCGCATTGCCTAAATCCTATTTATGGACATGGGATCACAGTACGAATTGGGTGCTGGATGATCCCGGAATCATCAACTACGGCTGCTATAACAGATATCTGAAGAAACCGGAGACCTTCAAGGAAGATTATCGTCTGCTAACGGACTTCGCGGCAGGTTTGGGTATTCCCGGGATCGTCATTTACGGTTTCTTGCGGGATTCCCACGGAGGTGAAGTGTTTGCGCGAGAGGTGGCTGAATATGCGGCATCCAAGGGTGTAGATATCTATCCCGGTATTGGTCTGACTTGGTACGGAGGACCTTATTATGAAGGACAGCACCGATTCAATCTGGATACATTCCTGGATCAACATCCCTCAGCGAAGCTGGTAAACAAAGACAGCGGCGACGGCCATGACCCGCTCAATTACACTTTGCTGCTGCCGGACGGGACAGCCGCCGAGGACAGCGGCATTCAAGGGATTTGTCCTAGCGACCCCACTTATAAGCAATGGATCCAGGATGGTTTGCAATGGTTGTTTGAAGCTTTCCCGATCGGCGGCGTCAACATCGAGAACGGTGACTTTATCGTCTGTCATTGCGAGATTTGTCAGTCGCATAAGCAGAATTGGCCTGCAGAGGATCCTGAGTTTTTCAGACATCAGGCTTTAGGTTATGACACGGCGTTGCGCTGTTTAGAAGCGATAGGTGAACGCAAAGATGAACAATTGCTCAACACCTGGGCTACCTATACCGGTTTCATTCCGGGTGAGGGAGAGCGGGATAACGCGACAGGATTCATGTTCTGTGATCGTCCGGCTTTATTGGATCGGATGGAGAGTCTTGAAACCATACAATGGACGATAACAGGGATGGTGCTCAAAAAGCCGTTGCCCTTAACCATGTATTTGGATCATGGAAGACCTGAGGAAATGTTCGATAATCCCATGTGGCCCAAGGAGCTGAAGCCTCCGATTCCGGGAGGGGTAGGGTTATTGCATCAGGGAAGTCAATGGAACGCAAGCCGATACGATTGTGTGGTGAGTACGATTAAAGAAGGATGCGCGCGCGCTCATGACTCCGGTATGGAAGGGGTTGTTATCCAAGGGGAAGTTTCTTCGCGGCATATTCCTTCCGCACTTAATTACCTGGCCTTCTCTCATTTCACACATTGGCCGAATGATACTTTGCGGGATTTCGGCAGAAAGACCCTGGGGCAGGTGTTTCATGATGAGGCAGAGGGAGAAGCGTTTGTTGTTCTGTTCGCCCATTGGGATGCGGGAACATTGACAGAAGAGCATCGTGAGTTGCTGAGCGCCAAATGGACGGCATTACAGAAGCTTATAACCGTAGGAAACAGTGAGACTGTAAATGACAAGATGGATTGGTTCCGGTTCTGGCACTGGCTTCATACGTCCATAACGGCTGCCAAAGAGCCCCATACGGCAACGTTCTATTGATTCACTAATAACAGGAGGGATTTCTGTGATTTCAAGAATGAAAGTTACGGCGGCTTTAACGGTCTTGCTGGTGACGATTGTTATGTTAAATCAAGGATTACCTGTGGTGAAGGCAGCCGTAGCAACGGTTACCGTGGATATGTCGGTTGAGAACGGTACGCCGCAATATTGGGGTTCGGGGTTTCTGTATGGCTTAACGGATGATGGACAGAATCCGGATTCCAGTCTGTTTGAAGCCATTAAACCGCAATGGTTGCGAGCCGGGACGATGGTCATCGGCCCCCAATACGCCAGTTACGCATCTCGTTGGAGTCAAGCGCAGGCTTATTATAACCGCAGCGTCACGGCCGGTGCCAAATATCAACTGGTATTATATGATTTTCTATATGACATCGGGTATAATGCTTCCGCTAATGAATGGCCGGGTGACGGCGGACAATGGACATTATGGGAAGATTCCGTAGATCAGGTTATCACCAGTGTTATTAATAACAACTGGAATAGCTCTGTTCTCTATTGGGACATATGGAATGAACCGGATTTAAGTAACAGTTGGGGGGCTTCACAATCCCAATATAGAGAAATGTGGAAGCGAACTTATAATCTGATTAAGAATCGGATTCCGGATGCGAAATTCGTTGGTCCGGATATTTCCAGATACGATCACGATTGGTTAGATTCGTGGTTACAATACGTCAGTGCAAACAATGTTAAACCGGACATCATAACTTGGCATTTCAGTGAGGATACTTACGCGGATGCTTCAGACTTGTATCAGTTGAAGAATAGCAGAGGATTCAACACAGCCACAATGATGGAGCAAGAGTATGCCTGGAACTATCCGGGTTACCCGCTGCAGGAGAATCCGGGATATATTTTATGGAAAATCGCAAGACTTGAAAAAGCTCAAATCCCGGGACTTCATGCCATCTGGAAAGAAGACAATATTCAGAATACGGGATACGATACTACAGCCAATGACGGAACGATAGGACATATTCTTATCAAATCGGGTAACAATTATCTCAAAAAAGGACAGTGGTGGGCTTACAAATCATATGCCGATATTACAGGAACCATAGTTGATGTTTCATCAGACAGCATGAACTTTGACGGAGTGGCAGGTAAAGACGCATCGCTAAATCAAGCCCAGATAGTACTTGGCAACCGGCTGAACGATACCGGTTTGATCGACATTAACATCAATAGGTTGGATCAGGCTTCCTACTTAATCAACAATGGCCAGGTGAGAGTTGTAGTCAAGAAAATTCCTTACAATAACAATGGCGAAGTTAACACGCCGATTACAGTGTTGAATGAAGTATTAAATGTAAACAACAATAGCGTGACCTTAACAATTGACTGGTTAACGGCTCAGGATGGATATGTGGTCACACTGGAAAGACCCTAGCGAATACTGATGGATGAAATAGAACTAGACACAGTATACAGGAGGAACCGGCTTTGAATGTTATTTCACGGAAAATCAAATCTCTTCAATGTACCGAATGCGGGTCGGAATATGAATTGGGCCCGATCTATGGGGGTTGCACAAATTGTAGAAGCCAGGGAAAGTCGGGCGCGTTGGAGGTTCATTATGATCTTGACGCAGTAAAACTGTCACGGGATTGGCTGGACGGCGGTGTGCGCTCTATCTGGGAATACCGACAACTGTTACCGGTTGAGGATCCGAACTGTTTTCTCTCGTTAGGTGAGGGCAATACCCCCCTAACTAATGATTCTTATTATGACCAACAATACGGGATGCCACATGTTTATTTGAAAAATGAAGGTTTTAATCCTACCTGGTCCCATAAGGATCGATTGAATGTAGTGCTGGTGTCCAAAACCAAGGAATTAAAGGGAACCGGAATTGCAACTTCGTCTACCGGCAATCAAGGCATATCGGCCGCCGCATATGCCGCTGCTGCGGGATTGCCCAGCTATGTATTCTATCCGCCCGAAACCGCGTCCATCTATCACAGATTGACCGGCATGTACGGAGGCAAGGCTGTGGTTACACCTTGGGAGAGCAGGGGAAAGCTGCTTCGTAAGCTGGTGGAAGACCATGGCTTCACACCCTCGTATCCGCTTGTGGACGGAGAATTATCGAACCCGTATGGGATAGAAGGGTATAAGACGGTGGCCTACGAGTTGGTCCGACAGCTGGGGGGCGTACCCGATTACATTCTCGCTCCGGTATCCGAGGGAAACGCGCTCACCGGCATGTGGAAAGGATTCAATGAATTGTTGCAACTAGGACTGACGGATAAACTCCCAAGACTGTATGGTTGTCAGGCTGCGGGGGCAGATGCCCTTGTTCAATCCCTTCATCAGGGGGATGAAAAGGTCAAAGTATTGGACGAAGCCTATTCTTTGGCTACTTCCACGCGTGAAAGAACGGCGGGAGTTCATGTACTCCGGAGTATACGGGCTTCCGGCGGAGGAGCGTTCGCCGTCTCGGACCGACAAATTCAGGATACAATGATCGCACTTGGCAAACGCGGGTACTGTGTGGAGTCTGCTTCAGCCATCCCGGTGGCATGTCTTGAACAACTGTTTCAGGAAGGGAAAGTGAGGCCGGAGGATAAGATAGTCTGCCTGATTACTTCGGCCGGACTGAAGTGGCCTGATCTGATCGCGGAGTTGGCGCCGCCGCCTCTTCGGATTGAAGGGAACTGGGAATCATTCAGCAGGGAAACCGGTTTATGAACATGGAGATCTCCATTGATCAGATGACGATCTGCGATATTCCCCGCGGCACGAAAACTTGGTTGTCTGTAAAGTTGCTAGATACCTTAGCGGGACCTGTTTGTGTCCCAATCGCGATAATTAAGGGTGATAAACAGGGTCCTGTATTGTTAGCGACAGCCGGGGTACATGGCGATGAATTTGAAGGAATGGAAGCCATACGCAGTGTCTTCAAGCAATTGCAACCTTCAACGCTGCGGGGAACATTCGTCGGTGTTCCGGTGGTCAACCCTTTTGCTTATGAGGGACAAATGCGGGAGACGCCGGCGCTGTGGGACGGGTTGAATCTGGCAAGAACTTTCCCGGGCAGCCGGGACGGGACCGTGACGCAGCAACTCGCGAAGCTCTGGTCTGACTGGGTATTAAGGATACTGGGTGAATCGGATGTGTTTGTCGATTTTCACAGCGCCGGCACCCGATATGAGTACGTACCGATTATTGCTTTTCATCAGACAAGGGATGGTAATGAAACAGAATCGCGGGAGCTTGCTCAAGCATACGGCATAGATCGTGTATGGCGCATTCCGGACCGTCCGGATACTCAATTGACGTTCAACGGATACATAGCGAGACAAGGCATTCCCACGATAGCGACGGAAGTGCGCGGGCGGGGAAGCATGGAGATGAATGATGTTTCAATGCTGGAAGCAGGGCTGATTCGATTAATGCAGTATAAGAATATGATCGAATCTGTTGTTGATGCTGGTGCTCAAGAGATGCAGAAACAGACTTGGAGTACTGAATGGGCATGGGTGCACACAACGGGTTTCTTTAAATCAAAGGTTCAGCTGGGTGAACGTGTAATCAAGGAACAGATTCTAGGTGAAATTGTATCCATTTCAGGTCAAGAACTAGAGGTTGTTAAGGCGCCGGTTGCAGGCGAGATATGGGGAATTCGAGTGTTCAACACCATACGGAGCGGTGACTACGCGTTACTAATCGGATATGAGGAGCGGGAGCAATCATGATTACGAAACCGATATTATTTCAAAAATTGACCGACGCGGAAATTAACGAAATCGTCAAACGTGACACGGTCGTCATTATTCCCGCAGCTACGCTGGAGGATCATGGCCCTCACTTGCCGGTGGATACGGATGTGGTTATAGCGGAGGCGATCTGCAGGGAACTTGCTCTTAAAATTCCGGAACAGGTAGTTTTAATGCCTTGCATTAATATAGGATATTCTCCCCATCACATCGACGGCCCCGGGACCGTAACCATCGAATGGGATACATTTATTAATTATTGCAAGGACATCACTCGAAGTCTGATTCATCATGGGTTCCGCAGATTATTGTTTGTGAATGCGCACGGAAGTAACCATCCCGTTCTGGATATGGCGGCAAGGTTGACGAATGTGGAAAACCCGGAGGCCCGTTGCGCGCTGGTATCGTGGTGGAACCTCAAGAAAGTGCAGCAGGCTGTGCAAGCATTTCGCGAATCGGAGATTACAGGACACGGCTGTGAACTCGAGACGTCGTTATATTTGGCGATTGAACCGGAAGCCGTGAATATGAATCTAGCTGTGAAAGACTACACGCATCCTCGCTCCGCGCATTTTTGGGCCGATCTTGTGGGTCAGTCATCTGATCCGGAAGCCGGTAATCCGGTAAATCTGAACGAGTATTGGAGTACGGTTTCGGAAACCGGCGTCTGGGGAGATGCTACGGTAGCGACAAGGGAAAAAGGTGAAATCATCCTTGCAGCAGCCTCTGACGAATTATGCGAGATTGTAGAGGAATTTCTGGCACGACCGATTCGCGAGCGTGTAGCCCGTCAAGGATTTACACCTAAGTATGCTAAATACTAACGGAAACAGGTGAAATAGAATGAAGCTGCTTCCTGAGGTGCATCTAGTAGCCAGTGGATCGCTGGGTTATGGCATCACGGACCCTTATGATTGTAATTGTTATTTATGGGAATATGAACCGGGCCAGTTCGCTCTGTTCGACACCGGCGCAGGCCGCAGCATGAATCCGATGCTCGAACAGCTCCTCCAAGTTGCTGGGAAGCTAACGAATATTAACTATATTTTTCTGACGCATCATCATGCAGATCATATGGGCGGTTCTGCTGTGCTGAGAGAGTTAACCGGTGCTACCGTCTGTGCCTCTGAGCACTCGGGTGCCTTAATTGAAGCAGGAGACGAGAATGCGATTGGCCTCGCCTATTCACGTTCAAAAGGGGGGTATCCAACGGATTATAGAATCCGGGGCTGCCCGGTCGATCTCGTTCTTAGCATGAGCGCGCGTATGCCGCTTGGCGAAGCGGCCTACCTGGATGTTGTGTCCACGCCGGGTCACTGTAAAGGCGGCGTAACTTATCTGATTCCAACAGGTAGCCTGGGAAAGAAAGCGGCTGTTACGGGGGATATTGTGTTCCCTGACGGAAGGATTATGTTGTTGAACTGGCCGGATTGTTCTTTGACCGAGTATGCTTTAACGATTGCTAAACTAAAGGATCTGTCAATCGACATCCTGCTGCCCGGACATGATCAAGCCATTATCGGCGGTGCATCCGAAGCTATAGAGATGGCCCATAACTATTTTGACCGTATGCTCGTTCCGCCTAGTATATACCATGTAAATGTGCAGAGAGGATGAGAGATTTGTCCGTATATGCAAGGTTAGAGCAGCTTGGCCTCAACATCCCCGATCCTCCGGCCAAAGGCGGGATCTACGCCAAGATTAAACAAACCGGCAATCTGGTCTACACTTCGGGACAAGGTCCGATGCTGAACGGAAAGGTCGTTAAAGAAGGTAAGCTTGGTGTGGAGCTAACGGTTGAAGAAGGACAAGAAATGGCGAGAATCGCAGTGTTAAATTGCCTGAGTGTGCTGGAGGAAGGTTTGGGCAGCCTTGAGCGGATTTCTCAAATCGTAAAGATTCTGGGGTTTGTCAACAGCGGTCCCGGGTTTAACAATCAGCCTCTGGTGATAAACGGTGCGTCGCAGCTGCTGTTGGATTTGTTCGGTGAAAACGGGGAGCACGCGCGATCCGCGGTGGGCACGAATGAATTGCCGCTGAATTTCCCCGTAGAGATTGAGATGATTGTGGAATTATCGGCAGACTGATCAAGATTACACGACCAAGGCATTTAAAGCAGCTTGATTGCTTTAAATGTCTTTTTGTTCTTGTGTTGCAATTAGGGCACTTCGGCTGCTTATGATTCACTAGGCTTTCGGAAAGATCCCGGGGGTTTTCCGTAATACTGCTTAAAGGCCCGGGTGAAATAATTGTTCTCCATTCCAATTCGCAGGGCCACTTCGGAGACAGGTAAATTCGGATCGCTTTCAAGCAGAGCTGTCGCATGATTCATTCGAATACGGTTAAGGTATTGCAGCGGTGTCACACCATATTGCACTTTAAAGAGAAAGCCGAAATGCTGAATAGAATAGCCTACAGCCTTCGCGAGATCGGAAATTAGGATAGGTTCACCGTAATGCTCTTCCATTAAGACAACAGCTTTGCGCATGGCTTTATTGCTCACGGACGGATGGTCGGCTTGAACCGGGTGTTGAGCTTGATGATGGGTTCGGCCCAGCCATAAAGGAAGTTCGTAAATTAACGGGGAGCTTGACCATACAGATTCCCCGTCCGTCTTGTCGAACAGCTGCCAAATGGATTCAAACCGGCTCCACACCGGTTCCCAACCCGCCATCGTATAGGCTTGGAATGGGTTCAATCCGTTGACTTCCGCGATACGTTCTGACAGAGCACCGCCGAACCCGATGAAGGCCAATAGCCAAGGCTCCCCTGTAATGGAACTATAGGTATGGGGTTGGCCAGCCGGAATTACTCCGAACTGAGAAGGGCCAAGTTCCATTTCCTCTCCTCCCTGAAACTGAAAACGTCCTTTCCCTTCTCGGCAAAGAAAGATTTGGGCGGCGGGATAACCTCCGGATCTCGACATCGGCTGCTGCTCGTGATAACCAATGCAATACAGATATAATGGGGGGCGCGGATGTTCATGAGGTTCACCTGTAAGCCGAAAGGGAAGCAGTTTGTCAGTCACACTCGATCACCATCTTCATTCTGTACTATGATTGGCTTCCGTTTGTACTAACCGGTTACCGCTCTGTTCGTCTATGATTTTAACTATAAATCATAGGCAGGGTGGGGTAAAGCGCATGTTTAAACAACGTTTGAGCTTGGATAGAGACTGGAAATTTCAGCTGGGGGAAATCACCCAAGAACGACCGGTTAACCATATGGAATACTATTTGAGTGCCAAAGCCGGCGGAGGACAACCCGTCGCGCAGGAGAATTGGAACGATGGCCTGTGGGAGAAAGTCCAGGTCCCCCATGATTGGGTAGTGGGTAGGGATTTTGACCATTCGGAAGCCATTCCTCAGGGCTTTAAGCCCAGGGGTAAGGGATGGTACCGCAAGAAATTCCGATTAGATTCGGAAGATAGAGGAAAGAAGCTGTACCTTCAATTTGATGGAGTGGCAACGCATGCGGCTGTATATGTGAACGGCATTTTGCTTCATCGAAATTTTTGCGGGTATACCAGTTTCACAGTAGATATCACAGATGTAGCCCATTTCGGAGAACGCTCCAATACGATTGCTGTATTCGTGGATGCCGAAGCTTTCGAAGGCTGGTGGTATGAAGGGGCCGGGATTTATCGCCATGTATGGCTTATGAAACAATCTCCGGTTCACGTAAAACCATGGGGCTTGTGGATTAAACCGGCGCGGCGTAAGGCCGGTGAATGGGATACACTCGTAGAAACAACGGTCCGAAGCAGCCTGCCGGAAGGCGCTTGCGAATTCCGACTGGTGACGTCCGTCTACTCTCCCGTGAATGAATCCGTAGCGGTATCCACTGTAGAGGGAACGGTGTACGCGGGAGAAGATACCGTTGTGAAACAGAATCTGCCTCTTACCCATCCCCTGTTATGGGATGTCGATCATCCAAACTTATATTCGTTGGAGACCAGCTTGTATGTGGACGGTGCCCTGACAGACACAGCAACTTCTTCTTTCGGTTACAGAACCATTTCCATATCTGCGGATCAAGGATTCTTCCTGAATGATAAACCCTTAAAGCTGAAGGGAACCTGCAACCATCAGGATCATGCGGGAATTGGAATTGCATTGCCGGATGCCGTACATGAATACCGGATTCGCATGCTGAAGGAGATGGGGTCTAACGCGTACCGGGTTGCCCATCACAATCCGGCCCCGGAGCTATTGGACGCTTGTGACCGCTTAGGGATGTTGGTTATGGACGAAAACCGGAACTTTATTTCCTCAGAGGAAGGCTTGAAGCAGGTCGAAGCCATGGTGATCCGGGATCGAAACCACCCTTCCGTCATCATGTATTCCATTTTCAACGAGGAACCTCATCAGGGTACATATACGGGGCGTCGTATGGCACAATCCATGAGACAATTTATCCGGAAACTTGACGATACCAGACCGGTAATCGGAGCGATGAACGGAGGCTTCCTCGAGGAGAACGGGGTATCCGATGTCCTGGATATTACGGGTTTTAATTATATGCAGCATCAGTATGATGAATTTCACCAAAGGTACCCCCATCAACCGATCCTGGGCTCTGAGAATAACTGCACCTTCTCTACCCGTGGCGAGTACCGGACGGATGCGGAGTGTCAGGTTTTTGCTTCATATGATGAAGATAAAGCGGAATGGGGCCAAACGATTCGTGAAACCTGGCAGGAAATCCATTCGCGTGATTATGTTATGGGATGCTTTGTCTGGACCGGGTTCGATTACCGCGGGGAGCCGTCCCCTCACAGATGGCCAAGCATCAATTCCCACTGGGGTGTCATGGACACCTGCGGATTTCCCAAGGATGCGTATTACTTATGGAAGGCTTATTGGAAAGAGGAGCCTGCTCTGCATGTATTGCCTCATTGGACGTGGGAGGGGCAGGAAGGTACAGAGATCAAGGTGATGACCTTTACCAACTGCGAGGAAGCGGAACTCTTTCTAAACGGAAAGTCACTGGGGAGAAAGCAGGTACCCTTGTATGAGCAGACGTTCTGGATGGTCCCTTATGAAGCCGGCGAGCTTAAGGCGGTTGGCTATGGCAAGGGGGCGGTCATTGCCGAGGATATCCGAAGGACGGCGGGGCCCATAGCGCGGCTGAGATTGGAAGCGAATCGAGAGAACCTGTTGGGTAACGGGCGGGATGCTATGCTGGTAAATGTATACGCAGAAGATGCAGCCGGTACACCGGTGCCGCATGCGGACCAACTTGTGCAGTTCCGCGTGGAAGGGGCTGGGACTGTGCTTGGCGTAGGAAATGGCGATCCCAATTGCCATGAAGCCGATAAGGCCGATCGAAGAAGCTTGTTCCACGGCTGCTGCCAAGCGGTTATCGGAGCAACGATCCTGACAGGGAATGAATCGGACACATTGAGTATCCAAGTCGAGATTCAGGGTAGCTTGCGGTCGGAAAGGCTGACCATTCCGGTTCTGAACGGGGGTCACATCCCGGTTCCGGAAACGGAGGAGCTCCGTCTCATTAACCAGTGGCTTCTCTGTCAAACGAAGTTTGAGGAACGTCCGAATCCCCATGCCGAGATCAACGATTCGGATATGAATTCCTGGGAACGGATTGAAACGGGTAACGGGCCGCAGCGGCAGCTCGAAGGCTTACTCGGCTTTGCTCTGTTTCGGACTTCAATTACTGTGGAGGAGCATGAAACAGAGCATCCGGTGCAATTGTATTTCGGCAAGATCGACGGCTTTGCCGAAATTTATATCAACCGCGAACTTCGGGCCGAAAAGCTTTATTCCCAGGGGAATTCTGTAACGGTTTCCTTGCATAAAGAAGGTGCATTACCGAAGTCCGGCCGCGTCGAAATTACGGTTATGATTCGTGGGGATGCAGATATATCCTGTCCAGGAATCAGCATGTCGGTAGTTTTGCAGAAGTAATCCGAAGTAATCCGCGGCGGGTACGAAGAAAGATAAAGTGGAACAGGCCACCAGCTCAAGACTGAAGTCTAGAGCTGGTGGCCTGTTTATGAATCTTTATAAACTTGCCGCGCTCAAATTATCAAAAGCCGCGGCTGTATTGGAAACGCGGACACCGACAGCTCCGGATCCATGAGAGCTGTCATTCACATTCAACTTCGGTGTGCTCATATCCTGAACAAACACCTGAATGTTGGACCCACTGGCTACAACTTTCATATGATAGGCGGTGTTGGTAGAAACGGTCATATTTGCCGAAGCGATGAATGTCCAGTTGTTGCTCATTTTGCCCAGAATCACGGTCCCGTTGGTGTTAATCGCCGCATAGTATCCATGTAGCGTATCGGCTCCGTTTCCCGGATTGGTTGCTCTGAAGAGAAGGCCCGCATCGCCATTGCCAGACGTAATCGTAACATCTCCCTCATAAACTACATTGGAGAAGGAGGACCCGTTGTAAACCGCTTTATGACCCCCGCCCGAATTCACGGTATATTTACTGTTGGTAACAGCCCAGGTTCCTCCGTAAGACGTCCATCCATTCGCATTCCCGTCATCGAAGTTGTCGTTCATCGAAGTAACGTTAGCGCTGACAAGTTCCAAGTCTATGCTGTCGATTTCCGCATATTGATTCCCTTTGGTGAACTGAATCGTGTTATTGTAGCCGAGATTAAGAGAGGTCTGGAATGAAACCGTACCGTACGTATCCCAACCAATGTTATTATAAGTTACCGCAAAGCTGCCTCCTCCGTTAACGGAAACATTATGGGATGCGGTTGCGCCTGAGCCGTTCGTGTAGCGAACCGTTACTTTATAAAGACCTGCCGCCGGTACGTTCACATCCCGGAACATTACACTGCTGTCCGCGTAGTCAATGTAACCTACGACCTTACCCCCGGATGCTGCACTCTTGTTAGAGATGGCAGCATTCTGTACCGTTGCATGCTCGGCTTCAATCCGGTATTCGCCGGATGGCACGCTCAGCGGCGTATTCACCGGTGCAGGCGCTCCGAAATTCGGAGAACCGTCGGCATTCCATGTGAATTTCTGTGTACGCGTTGGACGGCCGCTGCAACCAAGTCCAGTCCCGGTATTCGCGTGGTAGACGATCCAATCTTCCGTGCCGTCCTTGGAACGCACAAAGCTGTTATGTCCCGGACCGTATATATTATTGGCAGCCGATTTCTCAAACACCGGTGCGGAAGCCTTGCTCCACGATGCGGCAGAGAGAGGATTTGCCGTATCGGGCGCGGTCAGCATGCCCAAGGCATAGTTGTCCGACCAACAGGCGCTGGCGGAATATACAAGATTCAGCTTTCCGTTGCGTTTGAGGATCACGGCACCCTCATTGACGGCAAGGCCGCCTTCTTTCTCCCATGCGTACTCCGGCTTAGTAAGAACGACATTCGGTCCGGTCAAAGTCCATGGATTGCTCATTTCCGCGATAGCCACAGCCGTTCCGTAATCAGGCCAATTCCCGTAAGCGGCGTACATGAAGTACCGTTTCCCCGCATGATCGAATACGGATCCGTCTAACCCCGCATACTGTGCGTTCACTTTCCCTTTATCCGACCAAGTCCCCAGTAAAGGATTCGCGGAACTGTTCTCTAATACATATACACCCCGGCAAGAATCGCCGCATCCCGTATTTGCTGTATAATAAATGTACCATTTGCCGTCCAGATGATGTATTTCCGGCGCCCAAATGTCATTCAGTCCGGACGGTTTAGTCCATACCGTCTTTCGCTCTCCGTGATCAATCCCCGTCAACGTTCGCGAACGCCAGATGTCCAACTGGTCGCCTAAAGTTCGCATGTAATAATAGTATCCATCGGTGTGATAGTAAATCCACGGATCCGGCCCCTCCGCATTCAGCGGATTCGTGAACGTCGTTGTAGATGCTGCAGATGCGGATGCTCCGGGAGTAACCAGACCAGGCAATAACATCGTTAAACATAATGCAAAGATTAAGGTTTTGGGAAATTTAAATTTACGGTGTTTGGACCAAAACATGATTTCATCCTCCTTATTGTAAAAGCGCTTACACAACGATCTGCTTTAAAGCTATTTGATTTACAACATCACTCCTTCGGGTACAGAATGAGTTTATTGTATACGCGCTTCGTGTCAGGCTGCATCCACAATTCGCAACTGTTATTTCCTATTTGAACGTATTGTCGTTAATTTGAACAAAGAGGAGAACTCATCATGACTTCATATTATAAATTCACAACACCGCCGTGGCCGCACTTCGTTGTAGGCGGTATCGCCGCGCTTTCCGTCGGTGAAGGGCATCAGAATCGTTCCAATATCGGCGTATTTGACATGCTTATAGTGACTAAGGGGAAACTTTCCGTTCGGGAAGGCGGAGAGTTATGGGAGCTGTTCCCCGGACACATGCTGATTCTTCGTCCGGATCTTTATCATGAGTCGGGCGGCGCTTGTACGGAGAGAACCGAATATTTCTGGCTGC
Source organism: Paenibacillus swuensis (assembly GCF_001644605.1). NCBI lineage: Bacteria > Bacillati > Bacillota > Bacilli > Caryophanales > Paenibacillaceae > Paenibacillus > Paenibacillus swuensis. The sequence continues at coordinate 3,074,357 of NZ_CP011388.1, forward strand.
ACTTTCAAACATCCGGAGATTGGGAAGAAGTCAGGCAATTCCAAGAGGGTGAACCTTATCCGAAAGCCTATAGTTACAATGAGAGGGTGGAACTGACTTCCGTATCAAGGGAGACTGAGAGGAGCGGTGAGCTCCCCTTTGCCTACAAATTCAGTTTGCCAAAATCGGTTAAGTTACCTGATGCAGAACGAGTTTATCGCCAATTAATGACAATGATTGAATTCGAACATAGCCCCGCGCTGGAATCCCGAATCCAACAACAATTGTTGTTTCAGAAGCTGCTTCACAAGCTTTCCTCCGAAAGTAAAGAACGGATCATCAGCGCTTCATGCGAATCCATTGCTAAAGATGTAGCCGCATATATCCATCAACACTATGATCAACCCGATGTATATGAACAAGTAAAGGGTACGTTTCATTACTCCACCGCCTATTTGACGCGCTGCATGAAGCAAATGTACGGATATACCCTGGTCGATTATCTGCAACAGTATCGGATCCGGCAAGCAACAGCGATGCTTAAGGAATCAAAGTACTCGATAACCGAGGTGGCTTACCAAGTAGGCTATCGTAATTATTCGCATTTCACCAAGTGTTTTGTTAAATATACAGGTTTAATCCCCAAATCTTACAGAAAGTTATCAAAAGATCATAAACCTCAATTATGCGACATATCAGCCGACGCATCCCCTTGCTACAATGAACTAGATTCATAGTATTCACGTCACCGAAAGGAGTATCCACCATGCAACTCCCTGCCTCAACCCGCAAGTTCAGATGGCCGCTGTATTTCATGTTGCTGCCGGCAGTTCTGCTCACCGTCGTATTTTCCTACATCCCTATGGGCGGTCTGGTGATTGCTTTTCAGGATTACCGTCCTGCACGAGGTTTTACGGAATCGGAATGGGTCGGATTAAAGCACTTTAGAAATTTGTTCGAATATCCGGAGAGCTCCACCGCTTTTTGGAATACGCTGATTATTTCAAGTCTTAAACTAATATTCCAATTATGGGTCCCGATCGTCTTCGCCTTACTGCTGAATGAAATGCGGCATATGGCGTTGAAGCGGACGGTCCAAACGTTAGTATATCTGCCTCACTTTCTGTCCTGGGTTATTCTGGGCGGCGTGTTAGTGGACATCTTGTCCCCTGACGGCGGGATGGTCAATCAGGCGCTTTCCGTCTTGGGAATCGGGCCGATTCACTTTCTGGGGGACGGCGCGTGGTTTAGGTTTACGGTCATTGTCAGCGATGTGTGGAAAGAGTTCGGGTTCTCGACGATTGTGTTTCTTGCCAGTCTGGCCGGTATTAATCCCGCGCTTTATGAAGCGGCCGAAGTAGACGGTGCGACAAGGTTACGACAGACGCTGCATATTACATTGCCCGCGATGACACCCATTATTATTGTGGTAGGCACCCTGTCTCTGGGAAATATTCTGAATGCGGGGTTTGATCAGATCTTTAACTTGTATAATCCTCTGGTCTATGAGAAAGGGGATATCCTGGACACCTACGTATATCGGGTGGGCATTCTGAGCGGCAAGTTCAGCTTCGGCACCGCCGTGGGACTCCTGAAGTCGGCTATATCGTTCTTGCTTATTGTGGCAGCTTATAGAGCAGCATATCGTTATGCCAATTACAAAATATTCTGAGGTGACTTATGTATCACAAAACCGCTGGTTATCGACTTTTCACCTTATTTAATACGCTATTCTTAGTGGGGTTGGCACTGTTGTGCATCCTTCCGCTGCTTCATATATTGGCTGTTTCACTAAGCGGGAGGGCGGCAGCGAATGCCAATCTGGTTGGCTTCTGGCCCATAGACTTTAATATGGAATCCTATAAAACGACCATAGGGAATGACCGTTTCATCAGGGCGCTTTGGGTGGCGGTGGAACGAACCGTGTTAGGAACAGTCTTGTCCATGACGATTATTCTTCTGGCGGCTTATCCTCTGTCCAAATCATCCGCAGTCCTGAAGGGAAGGACGTTCATTTCCTGGTTCTTTGTCTTTACGATGCTGTTCTCGGGGGGCTTGGTTCCTTGGTATATTACCGTGACCAAGTTGAATCTTACCGATACGCTCTGGGCTTTAATTTTACCGGGCGCTGTCAATGTATGGAACCTGGTGTTGATGATTAATTTTCTCAGGGGTATCCCCAAAGAATTAGAGGAAGCGGCTTTCATAGACGGGGCGGGGGACTGGGCGACCTTGTTCAAAGTGTTCCTGCCTCTGTCCATGCCGGCCATTGCAACCCTGTCATTATTCACGATGGTCACGAATTGGAATGCGTGGTTCGACGGATTGCTCTTTATGGAATTCGAGAATTATCCGCTTTCGAGTTACCTTCAGACCATTGTGGTGCAGCAGGATTTCTCCAAAGGTGTGATGCGTCCGGAGGATCTGGAGAATTTCTCTCAACGGTCGATTAAAGCGGCTCAAATTTTCGTATCCGCTCTGCCTATCCTGTTAGTATATCCGTTCTTGCAGCGCTTCTTTGTCAAAGGGATGGTGCTTGGCGCGGTTAAAGAGTAACATAGAAAAGCGCTGCCGTTTACTTCCACGGCAGCGCTTTTACTCATGACATGCGAGATGCGGATTCACGGTATTCCTGCGGAGTCAATTCATAGTATTTCTTGAATACCTTGATAAAGTGCTGCGGATTCTGATAACCGAGCTCTGATGTAATCTCATAGACTTTCTTGCGGGTGTTAAGCAAGTCGTAAGCGGCTCGTTCCATGCGAACCCTCATGGTGTAACTGCTAATAGATTCACCGGTTTCATGCTTGAACACTCGTGAAAGATAGGATGGATTTAAGTACACATGATTGGCAAGCGTCATAATGGAAATATCCCCGGAAAGATGAGTCTGAATATAAAGCTGGACCTTCTTCGTTAAATGGTTGCCGGTTCGCGTCTGCGAATCATTGCGGTTTAAATTGCCCACTTCCAATTGCTGAAGGATCGTGAGCGCCCAGCGTTCAATTTCGTCCAATACAAAAGTTTTCGGCGTTTTCTGCAATTTCTCGGCGAGCTTTGAGGCTTCATCGGCATCCAGATTGCTTTTGTGGAGGATATACAGATAGGTGCTGCATATATAATAATAGGCCTCAACCAAGTGGGCTTGCGTCAAGGTTGATTTCGTTCGAAGCTCCGTACAGATGCTCTGAATCTTGTCCCGCGCTTGGTCCCATTGACTCGCTTCCAATAAATGAATGAGTGTCGGAGGCTCATAGAGGGTGTGAATGGATTGCTGCTCCGGCACGACGGCGAATTCATGGGCTTTCATTAACCACTGTTCATCCCTATTCACTTTGCTTTGATAAAGTTGGATACAGGATTGGTACATTTCCTCCAGATGCTCCGGAAACTCGCCTACTTTACTGATGCCGATCGCGATATGGGCTTTAAGATATAAGTCTATGTAATATTGCAACTCATTCGCCAGTCGTTCCAAGGTCAGGTTTTCGGTATCATCAGACTTAGGAAAAAGCAGGAATACATAATAATCATTCGCATCTTTACAGTACCATAACGTGTAATCGGGCTTAAACAGTTCTTCAGCTATATTTAAGAACGCATATTCCAACAAGGTCTGATCATGGTAGGCATAACGGTAAAAACCTTCGCCCAACCGAATTAACAACAGCGAGAAGATATCGGAGTTGTCCAGGTTTAACATCATACCATAGGTGCTGCATTTCGCACGAAGGTCCGATTTGGAATACTTGGCCCCTAACAATAGGGAGTTTAACAGGTTATGTTTCATTAATGGAAGATGATCCCGCATCAGGGTTTGACTTGTTTCCATAGAACTGATCCATTTCCATTGCTCTTCCTGTTTGGCAACAATGGAGGAAACGGTTTTAAGCAACTGATCCTCATCCACCGGTTTCAACAAATATTCGGCAGCGTTCAGGTTGAGCGCTTCCTTGGCGTACTCGAAATCCGCATAACCGGTCAGCAGCACACACTGCGTGCGCGGCCAGCGATTCTTTACCACGCGAATGAGTTCCAACCCTGACATGCCGGGCATACGGATATCCGTAATCAGAATGTCGATTACATAACTTTGCATGAGCTCCAGAGCAAGGTCGCCGTAAGAAGCGGTATAAATATGCTTAACACCGGCCTTCTCCCAAGGAATCGTCTGTTCCAAAGCCTCAATCATATGCAATTCGTCATCAACGATTAACAATTGTGTCATGGGATTGCTCCTTTGTTGTCATAGATTGGTCCCTCCAATGCAGCAAGACGGATAAACCGCCGAGCGGCGAAGGCTGCACGCTTAGTCCAGCATCTGTTCCGAAATGATGAACCGCGCGATGATGCACATTCCACAGTCCGCAGCCTGTTGTTTCACTCAGAGGCAGCTGAAGAAGCTCCATTAAGGACTGGAGTTGCTCTTCATTTAAACCGACACCGTTATCTTCAATACGCAATAAGTAATCACGGCCCTTCTCTTCGCCGGTAATCACAATGCATGCATCTTCCGTAGGAAAGGGAAAGCCATGTTGAAGACAGTTTTCTACAATCGGTTGGATCAACAACAACGGGACATTCTGTTCAAGCATGGTCTGCGGAACATGACATTCGTAGCGCAAGTATGGAAACCGCATAGATTGAATTTCCATATAATTGGAGACATGCCCCAATTCCTGATGCAACGGAAGAATCTGTTTCTCGGTTCGGGTCGTATACCGGTAGTAGGAGGACAAATGTCGTCCCATAGCAATCACAGCTTTGTTGTCATTTAATTTGGACATGTTGATCATGTAGGAAAGGCAGTTATACAGAAAATGTGGATTGATCTGGGACTGCAGCTGTTTAAGGGTAACTTCGTTTAATCTGATTTTTTCCAGATATACGGTTTCAATCAAGTGTTGAATTTGGATCGCCATCTCATTAAAGCGATGAAACAAGAACGTGAATTCTCTGCTGCTTTCCCCCTGAATTCGTGTGCTCAGATCACCTCGCCTCATACTGGAAAGACCTCCTATTAAACGCTTTAAAGGGATTTGGATGTTCCGATACAGAACATAAGCCAAGGATGCGCTCATTCCGAATAGAAGAGTTAACCCGGCATAGAACAGGGAACTGCTCTGTTTCACCGGCGCAAGGATGTCTTCCAGCGGCACATAATTTACGACATAAAAATCCGAAATTCCGGATTTGCTATAATGAAAGGAATAGCGTGTGGCATGCATTTCTCTCACCATTTGTCCGGTGTCCTGCAGTTGAACTGAACGGAGCAGATTTCTTAGTTCCATCGTTGTCTCGGTGTAATCAGAATTGGGGAAATTCCCTAGCAATTTCTCGTCCGATGGCCTGTACAGCAAGGTTTCTCCGTCACCGGTTGTATCGAACGCGCTCAACATATCAAGGATGTTATCCAAATATAATTCCGTCTCAACAATGATTGTGCGGTTAGCACTTTTCATATAGAGGAAGAAACTCTCGCGCTTGGAATCATAGACCCACCGGCCGGTAGGTCTGTCGTTGATGGATAACTGCTCATAAGGGATAGGCGTTTCCGAAGCTAAGGCCAACTGATTCCCAGAGGAGAAGATGCGGACATCATTCTTCCAACTGGACAAGGTGCTTTGGTAGCTTAGCTTGTTCTGCAGTCTTCGCACAATATTAACCCAGTCATAGGTAGAGTACTGATCCGAATTCAGTTCAGCGAACTCTTTCGCATCTGCGTCACGGGATAACAGAATATTGATGTCCATTAATTGCTGTAATTGAGAGGAAACTTGGTTCACCATAAATTTGAGTTTTCCGTTCTGGTTTTCAACAATTTGCTGTTGGATTACGTTAATGCTCGAATTGTATGTGAAAGTATACAGCAATACAACGGGAATCAGAAACAACAATAACAAAGACAGGACTTTGGTAAAGATATTCATTCGGATCACGGTACGCCTCCTATAAAGATTAAATCTATTATATGCCGAATCTGGGCGGTTGGGCAGTAGAGTACTGCTGGATTCGCAAACTAGTAATAGAAACATCATGAAAGGAATGAGAGCGCCATGGGGTGTTCCGAACATATCAAGTATATTAAATTTGTAAGCCATTACATAAGGGGGAGTTACAATGAAACGCAATCCTAAGATGCTCATGCTCATGCTAGCATTGACCATGAGTGTATCGATGACAGCATGTTCTACAAACCAGACTGGTAATGAAACCAATAAGGAATCCGGAGCAAACAGCGGGGAAGGGTCTAATACAGCGGCAGCCGAAACGTTAATGAAGAACGGTAAATTTGATCCGCCGCAAACCATGACCGTAGGCTACAACACGAAGGTCATGAAGTTCAAGAACGGAGAAACGCCGGAGAATAACATTCTTCATGACATTTTTAAAGAGGAAAAGGGAATTGAAATTAAGCCTTTGTGGACGGCGGCAACGGATGACGCTTACAAGAATAAAATTCAATTAGGCGTTGCCGCAGGTGAAGAACTGCCGGATGTATTAGTGACCGCTGACGCGACACTGATTAATCAGATGATAGAAGACGGAATGTTAACGGATATCGGTCCGGTGTTTGACCAGTACGCGGGGGCCAACTTAAAGAAGGCATTTGAGCAGGCGGGTCCAACGGTTTGGAACAGTGTTACCAAGGACGGTAAACGGTACGGCTTGCCGATCATCGGTTCCAAGGGCCAAGTAGATCCGGTGCTTTGGTTCCGTGAGGATTGGATGAAGAAATTAAATCTCAAGGCGCCGAAGACATTGGAAGATCTGGAAGTCGTTCTTGATGCCTTCGTAAATAAGGATCCGGATGGCAACGGTAAGAAAGATACCTACGCCATCTCGGCCGGAACTAAGAATAATATGGCTTCCTGGATGGCCGATCTTGGCTTCGTCTTTGGCGCCTATGGAACCGCTCCCTGGGACGGCATGTGGAGAGAAGGCGAAGACGGTAAACTGATGTATGATGCCATCCGTCCTGAGAATAAACAGGCTTTAGCGAAATTGCAGGAATGGTTTAAGAAGGGATACATGTCTCCTAATATGGGAGTCGTAGATGAAGGAAAAGGGGCGGAGGATTTCACTTCAGGTAAAGCGGGCTTGATTGCAGGCCCCTACTGGCTGCCGGACTGGCCGTTATCCGACCTGCTCAAGAATGTGAAAGGCGCGGAATTTAAACCGTACGCCTTGCCGACGGGTCCGGATGGAACACTAGTGCGTATGACGTGGGCGCCTCTCTTCGGTAATTATATTGTGAGTAAAGAGATGGAGCATCCTGAAGTGTTTATCGAATACCTGAATTATATCTATGATGAAATGGTGGATCCTGCATACGGCGGCAAGTATGAGCATGGCATCGCGGAGGGCTACGATTACGCGATGGTAGACGGTAAACCCACTTCAAACCCGGAACAAATACCGGGCGGAAAAGTAAGCATATTCCCGGAGTATCTCCTGACGTCTAATGTAGATATGCCTAATCGCATTTTCGACTCCCTAACCTATCTTAACGGCGGGAAGGAACCTCGTACACCAAAGGAAAAAACGCTGAAGCAGGACAAGCCCAAATTTATCGAAGCGGGCGCTATTCTAAACTCTCAGAAAGAAACGGCCGTTGTGTCCCAATACCAAGGACCAGTGACTCAGAATATGATTGATAAAGGCGAAGCGATAAAAACGATGTGGATTACCGATTACACGAAAATTATATATGGTAAGGAATCCGTTGATTACTTCGATACTTTCGTGAAAAATTGGAAAAGCAAGGGCGGCGATGAGATCACTGCTGATGTGAATGAATGGTATAGCGAGATGAAAACGAAATAAGTATTAAATCCGGTCCCTCTGGCTTCTTGTTAAGCCGGGGGACCGTTTTTTTTGGGAAAGAACCATGACAGGTCGTTATTGTGCTATATAAAGTCGTGTTCGTAGATACCCCGTTTCGTGATAAACGCTTACATTAAAAGTATTACAGATAAAGGGATGGTGGATCAGATGAGTCCAACTAAAACGATGGCGTCCAGGACGGTATGCGACTGGCCGGTGTTGACCCGGTACGATCAGGATCATCTGCGCAGAATCGCGCTGCCTCTGGGCGGAATCGGAACAGGAACCATTTCGTTGGGCGGACGGGGTAACCTGCAGGATTGGGAGATCATGAACCGGCCTGCCAAGGGGTTTACGCCGCGAAACACATTCTTTGCCTTATACGCCAAGGCGGAAGACCAGCCTGCGGTTACCCGGGTGTTGGAGGGGGTATTGGATGAGCTTGAGCTGGACGGAGCACACGGCAGTACTGTGCCTAATCACGGACTGCCGCGGTTCAGGACTTGCTCCTTCGAAGCGGCGTATCCTTTCGGCCAAGCGGTTCTTGACGATAAAGACGTCCCCGTGTCCGTGCGTCTGGGCGGGTTTAATCCGCTTGTACCGGGGGATTCGGACATAAGCGGTATACCGGCGGCTGTGCTGCGATTCGAATTGACGAACAAGACGGACAGAACGGTTAAGGCTTCGGTATGCGGAAGCTTGGAAAACTTTATCGGCTCCGACGGCAACTCGGGTGCGCCCAACCATAACCGGAATGTGTTCCGTCACCAACCCGGCGTCGGCAATGACCCGGGTGTGCGGGGCATGTACATGTACTCGGACGGGGTGGACCCCTTGGCTGAACAATATGGCACAATCTGTCTGGCCACGACAGAACCGGATGTCAGCTACTCCGAAGCTTGGCAGGGATGGGCCATCAAACACGGGTGGGGGGAGCGGCTGACGAATTTCTGGCGGATGTTCAGTGAAACCGGACGTCTTGTCACGAACGATGATCGATCGGAACAAGCTCCTGTTGCTTCCCTTGCCGCTTCGGTGGAACTAGATCCTTATGCTACGCGCACGTTGACATTCCTGATTACCTGGCATTTCCCGAACCGCCAATCATGGGACATTCTGATTAAGCCTAAGGTCCCTCAAGCGAATACGTCCTGCTGCGGCGGAGGGATATGTGTGTGTGAGCCTGTGGAACGGGTTGGGAATTACTACACCACACGGTATTCCGACGCGTGGGATGCGGCCGTGGTTACAGCAGAGCGTCTGGAAGAGTTGGAGGGAGCTACGATCCAGTTCGTGAAGACATTTATGGATACGGATGTTCCGCCTGTTGTGCAGGAAGCGGCCTTATACAACATAAGCACACTTCGTTCACAGACATGCTTTCGGATTGAGGACGGCCACTTTCTCGGATGGGAGGGCAGCAATGCTCATGACGGTTCCTGCCACGGATCCGCTACGCATGTCTGGAATTATGAATCGGCTACCGGATTCCTATTTGGCGATTTGGCCCGCAACATGAGGGACGCGGAGTTCCGGTACGGAGTCACCGAGGAGGGTTTGCTTAACCACAGGTTGATGTTACCTCTGCACCGGGCCCAGGAATTCGGGGTTGCTGCCGCGGACGGACAATGCGGAACTATCATGCGCTTGTACCGCGAATGGAGACTGTCCGGTGATGACGAGTTCCTTCGTGAATTATGGCCCGCAGCGGTCAGAGCCCTATCGTTCTGCTGGCAGGAGGGAGGCTGGGATGCCGATCAGGACGGGGTTGCGGAAGGTTGTCAACATGTAACCTACGATATTGAATTTCATGGACCCAATCCGTTATCCGGCATCTGGTATTTAGGGGCACTTCGAGCCATGAACGAGATGGCGGCATATTTGGGGGAAGATACGTTGGCGGACATGTGTCGAGAACTATTTAACTATGGCAGCCGTTGGATGGACGAGAACTTATTCAACGGAGAGTATTACGAGCAGGAGATACGTCCGTTCGATCCGCAGTTGATCGCCCCCGGATTGCAGACCGGAGAAGGAGCCGTCAATCAGCAGGAACCTGAAGTTCAGCTTGGCAGCGGGTGTTTGACCGATCAACTGATAGCACAGATGGTCGCCGCCCTGATCGGGCTCGGGGACTTGGTTGACCCGGAACATGTCCAGCGGACGTTGCAAAGTATACGAAAGTACAACTATAGAGCAGATACGTATGAAGCGTTCAACCATATGCGCAGTTTCGTGATGAATGATGAGCCGTCCCTGGTCATCTGTTCCTATCCTAAGGGAGACAAACCGGCTTTCCCGTTCCCTTATTACAGTGAAGCGATGAACGGGATGGAATATGCGGCCGCGGTGCATATGCTTCTTGTAGATATGACGGAAGAAGGGTTGCAGGTGATCCGCGATATTCGATCCCGTTATGACGGCCGCAAGCGCAATCCCTTCAATGAACAGGAATGCGGATATCATTATGTCCGTTCCATGGCGTCATGGGGGGCGATTCTTGCATGGACCGGCTTTCAATATGACGGGGTTCGTCATACGATGACCTTCAAGTCCGCTGCGGAGAGAACCCGATGGTTCTGGTCCAACGGTTCTGCATGGGGGTCATTCGAACAATCGCCGGAGGATGAGGGCACGGTTATAAAGCTTACTGTCATGCGCGGCATGCTGACCTTAAACAAGCTGGGCATCAAAGGTCTAGGCCATGTGGATTACCCCGCAAGTAAACGCTTGTCAGCCGGCGAATCCATTGCGGATAAGTTGGTCAGGCCCATATAGCCGCTATACGGATCCTTGCCTGCGTTTACGATATTCGCCCGGTGTAAATCCTGTGTGTTTCTTGAATAGTCGGATAAAATAATTGTCATTCTCCATCCCGATTTCCATGGCGATGGCGGATATTTTCAATTCCGAATGAACCAGCAGCAATTTGGCTTCTTCCATTCTTAAATAGTGCAGGTATTGCAAGGGCGTGAGTCCGGTATGTTTTTTTAGGCAGCGTGTGAGGTAGTCGATGTGGAAGTGAAACGCTTGTTCCATGGTCTGCACTTGGAATGGAACGGTATAGTGACCGGCCAGGTACTCCTTAATCCTGTTGCTTAATTTCATGGAGGGCGTTATTTTCAGCGAGCGCTGAAGCCCCTTCTGTAACCGGCTCAGAAATTCCATCAGGTATACATGCAATTGTATGGCATTGCCTACATTCAGTAAGCTTTGAATTTGGAGCATGGACTGCAGTACCGGGATAAGTTCTGAAACATCGCAGTTCATGTATTTAGGAATAAACATGGAATGCTCACGCGGTGCGGGGTCAACATCGGTTCCTTGCTGGAGAATTCGGTTCCACTCCAATTCTTTAAGCGGACGCGTTCGGGACACGCCGGGATGCGTGAAATGTACCCAATAAATCTCGGTGTCTTCTTCGCAGGCCTTGTGTCCGAAATGAGCCATGCCGGGTTCTAAAACCAGAAACTGACCCGGACCCACGGAATAAGCCTGGTCACGTTCTGTCATATACAGAGTGCCTTTCACCACTAACAACAAGTCATAAATATGAAATGTTCTCGAATTATGTACATTTCCCGGCTTCCATATATCATGTCCAATGGTAATGAACTGAGGTAACGGAGGTAAAATCAGCTCAATGCAATTCATGACACCATCTCCTGTTCACTTCTATTGCGTGCGATTCAGTATATATCGTTTTTGTGCTATAACAAGTCGAATCCGTTCCTTACTTATGAACCATTATACGCTTACATTTAATCATATGAACAGTACATCAAAGGAGCGAATTTCAATGCGATTCAGACAAGTACATTTGGACTTTCATACATCGGAGGCCATAGCCCACATAGGAACCCATTTCACGAAAGAGAACTTTCAGGCTAATTTGATCCGCGGAAGTGTTGATTCTATAACGGTTTTCTCTAAATGCCATCACGGTTGGGCTTATCATCCATCCGTTGCCAATCAGCAGCATCCCGAGCTAAAGTTCGATCTGCTCGGTGCCATGATTGAAGCTGCCCATGAAATTAATGTCAAGACCCCTGTGTACCTGTCGGCGGGATTAGATGAAAAGCTGGCGCGAGTACATCCGGAATGGTTAATTCGGAACGCGGATGACCGTACCGGTTGGGTTGACGGATTCATGAAACCGGGTTACCACGAATTCTGCATGAATACCCCTTACTTGCCGATATTGCTTGAGCAGATTAGGGAAGTCGTTACCCGCTATGATGCCGACGGTATATTTCTTGACATTGTCGGTGTCCGTAAATGTTACTGTCAATTCTGTGTTCGGACCTTGCGGGAGCGGGGACAGGATCCGAGGGACGAGGCGGCCGTCTTAACTCTGGCGGAAGAGGTCTATGCGAATTACGGGAATCAAGTAAAAGAACTAGTGCATTCCATTAAGCCGGGTCTAGGTACGCACAGACCTTACCGTTCCTGGTGTGGCTGACAAGCAATGGCATCTGATTACGGTTACGCATAACCGGGACGGAGAGGCTAAAATTTACAAAGACGGACAAGCAGCCGCTTCGGCCAATATTGCCCCTAAACAAGGAAGCATCGATACGACTTACAGCACCAAGGTGGCCCAGGACGGGACAGGCACGTACAACTATGCTTTGAATGCCAAAATCGACCATCTTCAAATGTTCAAAAGAGAGCTGACCGCAAACGAGGTTCTGTCTCTCTATAAGTCGGCGCCGTCATCTCCCAAGAAAGTGTTGGTTATCGGGATCGACGGGCTAAGACCGGACGCTCTGCAAGCAGCCAACACCCCTAACATCGACGCCCTAGTCAGCAACGGAAGCTACAGCTGGAATGCTCAAGCCAATTCCAACTATACGTGGAGCGCAACCGGCTGGTCGACGGTACATACAGGTGTGTGGTACGGCAAACATGGCGTAAAAGATAACTCTTGGGCCAATTCGAACTTCAGCCAATATCCGCCTCTGATGAATCGGGTTGAGGATTATAACAGCACTTTGTACACCGCTTCCATCGTGCATTGGGCACCGATTAATGCGACCCTGCTCAGCGGTATCGATAAGGAAGTGAATGTCTCTACGGACACGGCAGTTACAACGGAAACGCAAAAGCTTATGCAGACAGCCAATCCCGACTTGACGTTTGTACATTACGACGATGTCGACCATGCGGGTCACGATTACGGTTTCAGCCCCGCGGTTCCTCAGTATATCAGCGCGATTGAAGCGATCGACGCCAAAGTCGGCACCCTGGTCAATGCGGTTACCAGCCGTGAACAATACGCGCAGGAAGATTGGCTTATCATTCTAACTACCGACCACGGAGGTAAAGGCACTTCGCACGGCGGAAGCAGTGTGGAAGAGAGAACCATCTTCCTGATTGTGAGCGGCACAAGCGCGGCTAAAGGCGCTCTGGCTGCCGCTCCCAACCAGACGGATACCCTGATTACAGCGCTGAAGCACCTGAATGTTCCGATCCGGACGGAATGGAATCTGGACGGTAAAGCTGTCGGATTGCTGCCCTAACATGCGAAAACCCCGGCTTCCCGCCGGGGTTTTTCAATCAACTATATGTTCGGGTATGTAATGATCCTTCCGAAACCTCGGAAGCTTGCCTTAAAGGTTGCTGGGCTCCGAATACACGGCGGCTACGCCTGTGTCGCGGGCAAGCCGGAAGCCGCAATTCATGCAGAACTTGGTTTCCTCTTCAATTTCCTCTTTGCATGAAGGGCAAGTATCCAGCGTTTCCTCAGGTTCTTCCTCAACAACGACCGCTAACTCCCCGAAACGGTTGCCGCATTCAGGACAAAACTTAGCCCCCAGAGGAGCGACAGCGCCGCATGAGCATTGACGTTCATTCTTATACTGGTGAATTCGATATTCGAGTTTTTCCACTTCCTGTTCCAAAGCTTGAATATCTCTTGAAATTTCATCAATCGGACGTTCAGCCAGAGCAAGGTCGCGCACGCGGTAAGCCTCATAAACGGCTTCGCCCATTTCATGGAGCTTGTCGTCCATTTGTTCGCGTAAATCTCCGATTTGCGTTCTGAGTCTGTTTATTTCAACCGCTGTTTGCGCTTTGCGTCCCGCATCAGCCGCGCTTCTTCTGAGTTTATCAAACAAATTCATGGATTAAATCCCCCTTATGGTAATAAAACTTCTATATCCAAATGATGATTTAACCTACTTTACCGCAATTGAAACAGACAAACCAATAAAAATTTTTAATAGGTCTTGCAAAATAACTCGAATCGAGACTAATGACCTAATGTCACCCGATCTTTAGTCATGAAAAATTCAACCGCGATTGAAGCCGCTCCCAGGACTGTGGAACGATCGCCCAGTTCAGCGAATTCAATACGGACCGGGCCGCGGTGGTAGGGCAATGCGCGCGCTTCAACCGTCTGGCGGATTCCCTCGGCGACCCAAGGCTCCGCATGGATGATTTCATTGCCGATTAGAATGAGCTCAGGGTTCATCACGTTGATGATATTCGCAACGCCAATTCCTAATGAAGTTGAAATGTTGATCAGCTCGGAAGTGGCTTCTTCATGACCTGCTAGGGCATTTCCCGCTGCTGAAAGAAACGTGCCGTCCCCGGATGCGGGCGTTAGGGCCTGCTCGGAAGCATACAATTCCAGACAGCCTATGTTGCCGCAAGTACAGCGGATGCCCGACGCATTGATCGACATATGGCCCGTTTCACCGGAAAAGCCATAAGCGCCTTTGAACAATTCCCTATTCAAAATGATCCCGGTCCCAATGCCTGTACCTACGCTGAAATAAACCTGGTTTCGGGAATCCTTGCCGGCGCCGTATCTCATCTCGCCCAACGCACCGACATTCGCTTCATTATCAATGGTCACAGGCAGGTTCAACTGACCGGAGACCAGCTCCTGAAGACGGACGTTCTCCCAACCCAGATTAGGGGCGAACAGTACGGTGCCGTTCGCGTCCACAATGCCCGGTACGCCAATACCAACGCCGACAACGCCTTGAGGGGAAAGGGGAGCTTGCTCCGACAGAGCTTGTATCATGTTAAGCAGTTGTTGCAATACCGATTCCGGTTTCCGACTCGCGAGAGGTTGCTTAAGTTCGGTGATAATATCGCCTTCCAAATCCGTAAGGACACCGACCAATTCATGAACCCGCAAATCGATGCCGACAGCATATCCCGCCCTTTTCTGAAAAGTCAGCATCACGGGACGACGGCCTCCGCTGGATTCACCGGGACCGGTTTCGTCCACAAACCTTTCTTCAATCAGCTCATTCACCAAGGAAGATACCGTGCCTTTGTTAAGACCGCTAACCTCGGCCAGCTTGGCGCGGGAAAGCGGAGAGTGGATGCGGATGAGTCCGAGAATGATGGATTTATTGATTTTTTTGACCAGATGCTGATCACCTGTAGTACGCATGAATACACTCCGTTCGAGAATAGAATCTTGTTCTAGTGTAGTGTGAAAAAATAAGAATAGCAACTTAGTTTATCCATTGCACAAACTAAGATGTCATGTTATGCTACAGGTGATCAAGTCGAAAATATCCAACGGGTAAACACATTTTAGGAGGAATTATACAATGGCTTATTTTGAAAACGTAAACAAAATTCAATTCGAAGGCAAAGATTCCCGCAATCCCCTTGCTTATAAACATTACAATGCGGAAGAAGTCGTAGCGGGGCGCACGATGGATGAGCACCTGCGGTTCGCCATGGCTTACTGGCATACCCTGACCGGCGGAGGCTCGGATCCGTTCGGCGCCGACACAGCCATTCGCGGTTACAGCAAGTTTAACGGCATGGATTTGGCTAAAGCCCGTGTGGAGGCGGCCTTCGAATTTTTGGAGAAAACCGGCATTTCCTATTACTGTTTCCATGATCGTGACATTGCCCCCGAAGGAGCCAATCTGAAAGAAACGAACGCGAACCTCGATGTGATTGTGGCGATGCTTAAAAACTATATGAAAACAAGCGGCAAGAAGTTGCTGTGGAACACAGCCAACATGTTCACAAATCCACGCTTCGTGCACGGTGCGGGAACGACTTCCAATGCGGAAGTTTATGCTTACGCCGGTGCGCAGCTCAAGAAAGGTCTTGAAGTCGGTAAAGAGCTCGGAGCGGAAAACTATGTGTTCTGGGGCGGCCGCGAGGGCTATGAAACACTTTTGAATACAGATATGAAGCTGGAGTTGGATAATCTGGCGCGCCTGTACCATATGGCTATCGATTATTCGAAGGAGATCGGCTTTGACGCGCAATTCCTGATTGAACCGAAGCCGAAAGAGCCGACAAAACATCAATACGACTTTGATACGGCAACTTGTGTGGCCTTCCTGCAAACGTACGGGTTGAAGGATCATTTCAAGCTGAACCTGGAAGCCAACCACGCCACCCTGGCAGGACACACGTTCGAGCATGAGCTTCGTGTAGCTTCCATGCACGGTATGCTTGGTTCCCTGGATGCGAACCAAGGCGATCTGCTGCTGGGCTGGGATACGGATGAGTTCCCGACGGATCTGTACGCGACGACCATGACGATGTACGAAGTGCTTAAGAACGGCGGCATCGGACGCGGCGGCATTAACTTTGACGCGAAGATCAGACGCGCTTCGTTCGAACCGGTCGATTTGTTCTACGCTCATATTGCAGGTATGGACGCTTATGCCAAAGGCTTGAAAGTGGCAGCCAAGCTGATTGAAGACCGCGCGTTGGATACGTTCATTGATGAGCGTTACAGCTCCTTTAAGGAAGGCATCGGCGCTGACATCGTGGCTGGTAAAGCAACGTTGCATACGCTTGAGAAGCATGCGCTGAACCAAGGGGAAATCCGTAATGTGTCCGGCCGCCAAGAACTGATCAAGTCGGTAGTTAACCAATACCTGTTCGGTTAAGTTAAGCTGCGAGGCGGCCTGCGGGTCGCCTTCGTTTTGTTGACCACCTTGAAAAGTATATGTTTTCGCTCGCGAAAACACGCTTTTCCAATTGGCATAATAACCTACCTTTAATCGCGGTCGCCCATCCTGAGAAGCCTCAATAGAAGTTACTTTAAGGCAAGGAGAAGTGCAAAGCGGATGATGAGATACGAGTTGGCAGATATGCTCATGATAAATAAGAGGTTCAAATAGCTTAGCGTAAGATTTTTACGTTATTGGAGAAATCGACAGGATTAGCGTAAGTTTTTTACGTTAATTTGCTTATAACACCAAGAATTCAGGTCAAAGTCAAGAATTGGTCAGAAATAACGTGATTTTTCAACGCTATTTTGGCACGGAATATGTTTAACGTAGTTTTATTACGCTAAGCACCGAATGAATGAATGGTTAACGGGTTCTATGAACGGATTGGACGGAGGGGAAAGGGTATGAAGTATGTTTTAGGGATTGATCTGGGCACAAGCAGTGTGAAAGCAGTGCTGGTCAACGATGCGGGCGACGTCAGCGCGGAAGCTACGGCAGCTTATCCGTTGATACAAGAAGAGTCCGGATATAGTGAGCAAGACCCGGACGAGTGGGTTAAAGGTACCCTTCTTGCCGTCCGCAGCGTAATGTCCGAGAGCGGCGTGGCTGCGGAACGCGTCGAAGGAATGAGCTTTTCCGGGCAAATGCACGGGTTGGTACTGCTGGACCGGGATCGCAAAGTCATCCGCAACGCGATTCTGTGGAACGATACGCGCACTACGGCGCAGTGCAGGACGATCGAGCAGGTGCTTGGCGACCGGCTGTTGACCATAACCCGAAACCCGGCGCTGGAAGGATTTACCTTGCCGAAGCTGCTCTGGGTGAAGGAGCACGAGCCTGAGCTGTACGCTAGGGCAGATGTGTTCGTTCTGCCCAAGGATTACCTGCGATACCGCCTGACGGGGCAGATCGCGATGGATCTTTCCGACGCAGCGGGCACGCTGCTGCTCGACGTGGGCGCGAAGCGCTGGAGCGCCGAGATTTGCGAAGCGCTCGGCGTGGACTCGGCCGTCTGCCCGCCGCTGGTGGAATCGTCCGACGAAGTCGGTACGATTACAGCCCAGGTGGCGGAGCAGACCGGCCTCTCGCCCGCGACGAAGGTGTTCGCGGGCGGTGCCGACAATGCCTGCGGCGCCATCGGCGCGGGCATTCTCGGGGGCGAAGCCACGATGTGCTCCATCGGCACATCGGGCGTCGTGCTTTCCTACGAGACCGACGGAAGCGCGGATTACGGCGGTCGGGTGCACTTCTTCAACCACGGGCAGAAGGACGCCTTCTACGCGATGGGGGTGACCCTCGCGGCGGGCTACAGCCTGCAGTGGTTCAGGGAGACGTTCGCGCCTGCGGTCGCGTTCGACTCTTTGCTCGCGCCGCTGGGCGACACATCGCCCGGCGCGAAAGGGCTGCTGTTCACCCCGTACCTCGCGGGTGAACGGACGCCGCATGCCGACGCGGTCATCCGCGGCAGCTTTGTGGGCATGGACGGCGCTCATGAGCTGGGCCACTTCACGCGCGCCGTCGTGGAAGGGATCACGTACTCGTTACGCGAGTCCGTGGACATCCTGCGCGCGTCGGGCAAGCGCGTGAGCAGCATCACCTCCATCGGCGGCGGGGCGAAGAACGAACATTGGCTGCAGCTGCAGGCCGATGTGTTCGGCGCCGAGGTTGTGAAGCTCACGACCGAACAGGGTCCCGCGATGGGCGCCGCCATGCTGGCGGCGGTGGGCTGCGGCTGGTTTGGCTCTCTGGCGGAATGCGCGGAGCGCTTTATCCGCCCGGCCAAGACGTTCCAGCCGAACGCGGAGCGGCAGAAGCAGTACGACGAGTTGTACTCGGTGTACTGCGATGTGTATGCCGCTACGCGGCCGCTGAACGAGCGGCTTGCGAAGTTCAGATAAAATCAGGCCTTACAACTAGAACGAGCTGAGCTCGTCGGTTGTAAGGCTTTTATTATGGCGGCTTCGCGCCTTCAATTGAGCTGCCGGCTAGGATGGAGTATAATAAGTGCTTGCAACTGCATGGTCGGATTTCGAATTTACAAAGAAAAGAGGGTTTTCCTATGCAAGACACTTTCCAACAACAATTACATAAATATGCGGAACTCATCGTTAAGGTAGGCGTCAACTTGCAGCCTGGCCAAGTGCTTTATGTGGAGTCCCCGCTGGAAGCGGCCGAACTGACGCGTGTTCTTGTACGCAAAGCCTATGAAGCCGGAGCAAAGTACGTCCAGGTAGCCTGGGATGACGAGGCCGTTACAAGAGCACGTTTCGAAACGGCTCCCGAGGATTCCTTCTCTTACTATCCGCAGTGGAATGCTTCCATGATGGAGCAATTGGCGGAGGGCGGAGGCGCCCTGGTCAACATTAAAGTGCCGAATCCGGATCTGTTCGAAGGAATTGACGGCCGGAAGGTATCGACGGCAACCCGCGCGGCGGCTAAAGCTAGGGAAACTTTCTCCGGGTATGTTCGGACGAACAAGTTAAGTTGGTGTTTAGTGAAGGCGCCAACCCGCGTATGGGCCAACAAGGTGTTTGCGGACCTGCCGGAAGAAGATCGTATGCAAGCGATGTGGGAAACCATCTTCATGATGAATCGAATCGATCAGCCTGACCCGGTTGCCGCATGGCAGAAGCATATCGCTCATTTGAACGGCGTATCCGAGCGTCTTAACACGAAGCGTTACGCCAAATTGCACTTCCGCGCGCCGGGTACGGACCTCACCGTAGAATTGGCCGATAATCACATCTGGGAAGGCGGCGGAGGCGAGAATCAGAGCGGTGTCTATTTCATGGCCAACATGCCGACCGAAGAAGTATTCACGATGCCCAAGCGATCTGGAACCAACGGGAAGGTAACCAGCACGATGCCGTTAAACCTGAACGGCAGCTTGGTAGATAAGTTTACCTTAACGTTTGCAGAAGGCAAAGTCGTCGATTATTCTGCGGAAGTGGGCTATGATGCGCTGAAGGCCTTGTTGGAAACGGATGAAGGAGCTAGATATCTGGGTGAAGTCGCTTTAGTACCCGACGATTCCCCGATTTCCAACCTGAACCGGATATTCTTCAATACCGGATTGGACGAGAACGCATCCTGCCACCTTGCGATTGGCAGCGCGTATCCTTTCAATATAGAAGGCGGTACGGAGATGTCGAAGGAAGAGCTGCTGGCTAGCGGCGCCAACGTCAGCCTTACGCATGTTGATTTCATGATCGGCTCCAAGGAGCTGGATCTGGACGGTATTTTGGCTGACGGTACGGTGGAGCCATTATTCCGTAAAGGAAACTGGGTCTAACCCAACGGGTGGGACACATCACCCGGAATACAACAAAGGGAGCTGCACGAATGCGGCTCCCTTTTCCATACTCACCTCAGCCATTAATTTCTCAACAACTGTAGAAAGGTTGCCGTAGACGTGGCCACAAGCGAACCTTTGTCGTTGCGAATCTCGCATGAGGCCTGTATAACTTCCCTGGCTTGATTGACGAGCTTCGCCTCGGCGATGAGCTTTTTGCCCGTGCCCGCATGATGATAATGGACTTGCATATCGATCGTGACGAATTTCACGTCAGGCTCAAGCTTGTGTTCGATCATCCAGGCCATGGCCATATCGGCTAATGTAGCTGTAATCCCCCCGTATACAATCCGATACGGATTCTGAATGTCCGGTGTGATCGGCATAGAGCAAACGAAGAGGTCTTGATCCTTCGAAGGCTCCATAACGATACCCAGAAAGTTACCCAGAAACGGATATTTGTTCTCTTTCATCGTCTCCAGGGCAGTAACGGCCTTATCCACAATGCGGACGCCGCGATCCGAGAGGGAATCTATTCTTTGAGCTAAATGTTGCCGATCCATATGATATTACATCCCCTAACTGAACTGATAACTCATTATAATCCTGCCCATACATCTTTGGCGTATCTGCCTTCTTGTTGCAGTTTGTTGAGCCACTCGGCGGCTTCCTCCGTTGTTACCTTGTGCACATCCGAATAAGCTTGACACAGGGTTGCTTCCACATCCGGAGCCATCTTGCTGCCGTCGCCGCACACATATAGCTTAGCTCCGTTGTCGATCAACTGAATTAACTGCTCCCCGTTGTCACGCATCAAATGCTGTACGTAGGTTTTCGGTTGACCCTCGACTCGCGAGCAAGCGGTATGAAGCTTCACGATGCCCTCGTTCTGATAGCCTTCCAGCTCTTGTTTGTACAGATAATCCTCTTCGGGACGACGACAGCCAAAATAGAGATGAGCCTCTCCCAGTGTCAGTCCTTGCAGGATCATCTCGTGACGCGCTTGCAAAAATCCGCGGAATGGGGCAACGCCAGTACCTGGCCCTATCATAATCATCGGCGTTAACGGATCGGCAGGCAACTGGAAATCAGACTCCGGCGTGCGGATAAAGATGGCGACCGGATCTCTCGGCTTGCGCTCCCTCAAGTAATTGGAAGCGACGCCGCGGTACTCGCCTAAACCGCTCCAGGCTGCTCCTTTCACCACACTGACCGTAATACTTGCGCGATCCGCCGTTACGGCAGGCGAGCTTGAGATCGAGTAGTAGCGGGCTTTCAACGGTGGCAGCAGTTCGAGAAACCGTTCAAAAGGGAGCTCGCAAGCTTCATATTTGTCCAGAAGATCAAACATCGATAATCTCTTCTTCAGAACTTGCGATTGATAAGCGTCCTCTTCCAGTAAAGCTTCGATTTCACGTTTATGCGGCGGACAGACGGTAAATGAAGCCAGCTCGCGAAGCTGCGCCCGCGTGGCCGCCTCCTGAAGCTCCACGCAATGGCTTAATAAATCATGAAGCGAAACAGGTCTGTTTAACGGCAGATGCGCCGCGCTTCGGCCGCTCGCGTTTAAGATCAGATGATCATTGGCCTGAAAACCGAAGCGTTTCACAATCTTTCCGACCAGCTCCGGTGAATTGACAGGAAGGACGCCCATGTGATCACCCTCTTGATAGACGGCCCCTTCCGGCAGGTTCACTTCGATGTGGCGCGTGCTTCGTTCGCTTCCTTCGGCGAGAAGTTCGCGGTTCTCGGCAATGGTGGTGACAATCGCCTCATAGGTTTCCGCGATGGGGGTGCCCACGATGCCGCTGACGAATTGAACGCTGAGGTTGCTATGGGCTTTAGCGGCGGAAGGCTTAACTTCCAATCCTAAAGCCGTCATCACTTGCGGCCATAAAGATTCCCGCCAGGCTTCCAATTGCAGCTCGAAATCTCCGCTTGCATCGCCTTCTCCCCGCGAGGCCAATCGACGCCCTCCCTTGGCGGTAAGGATCTCATCAACGAGACGGGGAACATTCTGATAGGTGCTGGCCCAGTTATGATCGCCGCAACCGAATACGACATAGTTCAACCCTTCAAATTCAGAGGTGTCCGCGCCTTCAATCCAATGCACAAAGTCGCCGGCATTGCTCGGCGGCTTGCCGTTGTATGAGGCAGTGACGATAATAACCGCGCCTTCTTTAGGCAACGCGCCCATCCGCGCATTCATGGGTGCCGATTCGCTGCGGAAACCGAGGTAACGGGCTTCGTCCGCCAGTTCCCTGGCAATACCTTCGGCCGTACCCAAGTTCGAGCCATAGAGCACCAGCAGCGGCGTGTCGTGCTGGGCGACAGGGTTGTTATGACGTTGTTCTTGTTTGTGTGGCTTAGCAGCAGGTTCCGTACTCACCCCTGAGATTGTGAACGAGGGACTGCCCGCCCGCGTTCTGACGCGCATGGTAAAGCCATCCGGTTTCAACGTGAGGGATTCTTTGACCTTAAGCTGATAGTTGGTATGATCAATAATCTCGAATTGCTTCAGGACCACCCCAAGAACGAGCGTCGCTTCCTGAAGGGCGAACTGCTGCCCGATGCAAGCGCGTTGTCCGTTTCCGAACGGCTTGTATGCATCATGTGGGATCGTGCTCGGATTCTCGAACCGCTCGGGCACGAAAGCTTCCACATCTTCGCCCCAAGCCTCCGTATCTCTGTGAAGCTTAGGAATCAGTACATTCACACTGTCCCCTTTAACAAGCGGATACGTGCCCGCGAGCATGGTATCTTCCTTGGCGATCAACGAAAAGGCAGGCGCGGTCGGCCACAGGCGTAAAGCTTCGTTCAGGATCATCTGAATATATTTTAACTGACGCACTTGCTGATAGGAGGGGACGGGATCCGTAAGCACACGATCGACCTCATCGTATGCTTTCTGGAGCTTATCCGGATTCTTGAGCAAATAATAGAGCGCGAAAGACAGCAGTCCGCTGGTAGTCTCATGACCCGCTATAAGAAACGTAATGATCTGATACCGGATATTCTCATCATCCAGTCCTTCTCCTGACTCCGGGTCCTTGCCGCTAAGCATGTGAGAGAGCAGGTCTGCCGCGGTTTCGTCTCCTTGCGATTTACGTTCCGCGATGATCTTGTCGACAAGGGAGAACATCGTTTGGATATCATGGTTGAATTGACGCTTTGTCAACACCATCAACTTATCCTTGATTCCCAACCGTTGCAGCTGTCCCATGGCTTCATCCAAGGCGCGGACCATACTGGTGATGAAAGGGTGAGGCTGCTCGCGATAGAAGCTGTTAAAGCGATAGTTGAATCCGCACAAACCGATCGTATCGAGTGTCAACCGTGTCATGTCTTCAGGCACTTCCACACTTTCATCCGGATTCAGCCGCGACCATTTCTGAACGAGTTGCACCGCGATATCGACCATCATTTCATGATAGCCTTGCATCGCCCTTTGGCTGAAGCTGGGCAGGAGAATGTTGTGCGCCTTCTGCCAATTCGGTTCTTCGGTCCAGCTTGTAAACAAGCCGTCGCCCGCGAAAGCTCTGACTTTCTGCAGGGGAGCCCATACATTCTTGTCAAATCTGGATTCATCGCAAGCCTCCGCAACCAGCTTATGATCGGATATGTACACACGGGTGCCGCTGCCCGGATACTCCAGCTTGAAGATGGGGCCGTATTCATAGGCAAGTTTCACAATGGATTGTACAGGCGCTTCGGCGTCGACAAGCGGCAAGTTGCCCAAGGGACCAAAAGTTTTGGGCTGTGGAATAAGTTTGCTGTCCTGCAAAGAATTCATCCTCTTTTTTGATTTTTTGATCAACATTCATCCGCTCCGTTCCTTATCATTTCCCATAATTTGAAAAATCAATATATGAATATAGACATATGCACTTCTCAATTCTCATTTTAGAACGGATTAAAGACGAAATTCAAACGATTTGAACAAAACGGTCATAAAGTACTATTTGAAGATGGACTGGACTTTTGGGGATCCAGGTTGCTTGCGAAATCAATCTGCATGTAAAATAAGGGTATACATAAGCAAGATTAAAGAAGGAGCACTCATTCATGAAAGCCTGGTTCGAGCAAAGTTTCGGTAAAGATTATTTGACTGTGTATAAACATCGGGATCTGCTGGGGGCTCAGCAGGAAGTGAAAGGCATGATGGACTGGCTGCAATTGCCTGCGGGTGCTAACGTTCTGGATTTATGCTGCGGCATGGGTCGGCATTCCCTCGCGTTGGCTGAATTGGGCTATAACGTAACCGGTATGGATTTATCCGAGGTGTTGCTTGCGGAAGCGGAAGCTATGGACTCTGCCGGGCAGGTAACCTGGATCAGGGGAGATATGCGCGAAGTGCCGCTGGAAGGGCCGTATGACGCGCTTGTAAATCTGTTTACCTCATTCGGATACTTTAATGAAGATGAAGAAAACAGCAAGGTTATTAAAGAGATTGGTCGTCTGCTTAAGCCTGGCGGATTATTCATCATCGACTTCTTGAATGCCAGCTGGGTTGAAGCCCATTTGGTGCCGGAATCCCTCAGGTCCGACGGAGATATTCATATATTGGAACAACGTGTCGTTGAAGAAGGCTTTGTCAAAAAGAAAATTACACTGCATGAAGCCGGTGCCGAGCCCCGGGTCTATTACGAGCAAGTTAAATTGTATGGTCTTCCTGATATGATTAAGTTCTGTGAGGATTATGGATTAACCATCGACCGAGTATATGGTGAATATAGTGCTGAGGAGTACAAAGCGGACACTTCGTCCAGATTGATTATGGTGGGTCATAAACAGGTGAACGGTGATGGCTGATGAGAACAACCTGAATTATGGCGAAATTCGCAGATTAAAGGTACCCTTGCCGTTCTCGTTACGGTATGTGAACAGTTACATTATAAGGGATGTACCCGCAGAGGATGCAGATTCGGCTGACCGGTATACCGTTATCGATCCGGGACTTCACACGTCGGATGCAGTTCAGGTTTGGACCGAAACGCTTGAAGCCTGGGGCATTGCATTTGACCAAATCCGGCAAATTCTGCTCACACATTATCATCCGGATCATTATGGTTTAGCAGGTTGGATGCAACAACAAGCCGGAGGTGTTCCGGTTCGATTGTCTCGTCTGGGGCACGAACATGCTGTTCGGTTATGGGGGGACGGTCATGCCGAATATGCGAATGAATTGCGACAGCTTTACCTCAGTCACGGGCTCGATGTATCGCTGGCGGATTTGATGGTGCCGCATATGAACGGTTTCGTCCCGCAGGTTTCGCCGCAACCGGTAATCACATACATGGAAGAAGGGGAGCAGCTAACCTTCGGAGGCAGAACTTATAATCTGCTTCATACGCCTGGCCACGCATGGGGGCATCTGTGTTTCCATGATGAGGCGGGGAAGACGATATTTTGCGGCGATCAGGTGCTTCCGTTAATCACACCCAATGTCAGTCTACTGCCGGGAAGTGACCCTAATCCGCTGAATTCTTTCATGATAAGTTTGCAAGACTTGGAGCAGTTAGATGTGGAGCAGGCCTATCCCGGGCACCGGGATCCGTTCCGAACTTGGCATGAACGGGTGAGGGAGCTTCTTACGCATCATGAGGAAAGACTTACCTATATTGAGGAGCACCTGATTGCGCCAATGACAGGCTACGAGCTGTGCCGATTGATGTTCGGCGAGAGTCTGACCGTGCATCAACTGCGCTTCGCCATGTCGGAAACGCTGGCACATCTGGTATATCTGCGCGAGTTGAAGCGCGTTGTAGAATCCCAGACGGAAAACGGCGTTACTTATTTTCACCGGCAACCTCTGTACTAAGCCAAAAAACCAGCGTGCCTCGGATATCGAAGCACGCTGGTTTTCTTTGACGCCCGTCTATTTCCCCAACGCTTCTTGAACGAAGGTGTTATCCACGACTTCCTTTACATCGATTTTCTTCTTAATACCGCCGGTATCGAACAACAAGTCCGCCGTTTCCTGCTGGGCTTTAAGGTATGCATCACTGACAGGTTCCACAATCGGATTCTGCTTCTCAATGATGCTCTTCATGAGTGCAGGTTCAATCTTCTTCAAACCCGCATATAGCTCCACCGCTTCATCCAGGTGCTCTTGCTGCCAATCCAGTCCTTTCTTATATTCACTCAAAAATAACTTTACCAATTCGGGATGTTCTTTCGCGAATTCCGTTCTGACGATGGCGAAGGAAGGGCTGGCCAAGTCCAACTGCTTGCCGTTCGCGAGCAATACCGCCCCTTGTTGCTGAGCAATGGAAACGTAGGGTTCCCAAATAGCCCAGGCATCCACCGCTTTGGACGCGAACGCGGCTTGCGCCTCATCAGGTTGCAATTGGATCAGATCAATATCGCTAGGCTTCAAGCCGTCCTTTACCGCCGCGCGATATACGAACGTATAAGCTGAACTGCCCTTGGCTACGGCGACTTTCTTGCCTTTGAGATCGCTGATCCGCTTGATGCCGCTGTCACCATGAACGATAATGGAATCTCCCCGTTTACCGTCGGATAGAACCGCGATTTCTTTAAATTGAACGCCGCCGGCCTGACCGGCGATAACCGGTCCGTTGCCGACCAGTCCGAAGTCAAGACGATCCGCCGCGATGGCTTCAAAGTGGGGCGGACCGCTGGGGAATTCGGACCATTTGACTTCGGCTCCCGCTTTGGCAAAGGCTTCTTCGAGCCAACCCTTTTCCTGCTGCAGATTGAGCAAGCCGACACCTTGGTATCCAATGTTCACAGTAATTTTCTCTTTCGGTTTGTTGGAAGATGTATCTTCCGAAACTTTTGAATCCGCATCAGCCGCAACCGAAGAGCTGGTGTTATTGTTGCCGCAACCTGTCAGCACCAAGACGAATGCCAGAACCAGACTAAGCGATACGGATGTCAACCATGTTCTTCTTTTGTTTATGTACATATAAACCCCTCCATAATAATGATAGATGCAAACCGTTACCACAAATTAAACAACGACCTTCACTTCACGCGCCGCCAACTTCGCTTTCACAAGAGGTAAGAGATGCTCTCCCGCAATTTGCGCCTCTTCGACATGTGGATAGCCTGATAGAACGAAAGTGGAAATGCCCGCGTCGATAAATTCCAGCAATCGATCTGAAACCTGCGCCGGAGTTCCTACAAATGTGACGGCACCCCCGCCGCGTACACGTGCCAAACCGCTCCACAGATTAGGTCCGATGATGTAGCCGTTTGCTTCGGAATCCTTCCACAAAGCGGTTTGGCGCTGCTGATTCGTAGCGTCTGACCGACTCTGTACGAATTCGGAGACGGCTGAAGCTTGCGGATCCACTTTCGAAATGATGTTCCACGCGGCTTTCCACGCTTCTTGCTCCGTTTCTCTTACAACGATCTGTGCGCGCAAACCGTAGCGCAGTGTGCGCTGGCTTCCCTGTTTCCGGTTTACATCCGCGAGGTGTCGTTCCACATCCGCGATCTGCTCTTTAATCATGTCCAGCGTCTCAGCCCACAGCAGATACACATCCGCGGTCTCCGCAGCAACGCGTTTGCCGGCCGGAGAACTGCCGCCGAAGTAAAGAGGCGGGTGAGGCTGCTGTACGGGAGCGGGAAGATTTAGTCCGCCTTCAACTTCATAATATTTGCCTTTAAAATTTGTGCCGCTCTGGCCGCCTGATTTCACGTATTCCGCAAGGGAGAAATCATGCGATTTCGTCCATGAATCCTTAACGATGTTCAGAAATTCAAGCGTGCGTTCATAACGACCGTCATGATTCGAGAACAGCGGATCTCCCGTAGCCCGCAAATCATCCGGTGATCCGCCGGTCACCACATTGATTAATGCCCGCCCGCCTGAAATCACATCCAAGGAGGAAGCCATGCGCGCGGCCAATACCGGAGCGATCAAACCCGGCCTCATAGCGACCAAAGGCTTCAAGGTTTTCGTGTGCGCGGCGACGGCGGAACCCACAACCCAGGCATCAATGCATTGATGACCGGTGGGGATCAGGGCGAACTCGAAGCCCGCGGCTTCAGCCGTCTGAGCCACTTCCACAAAGTAATCCAACGAAGGCTCGCGCTCCGGCTTAACCCCGATATACCTTCCGTCCCCGCTAGTTGGTATAAACCACCCAAATTCAACGTGTTGTCCGCTCATATTTCTTCTCCTCCTCTAGTCATTGCTGTGGTTTCCACCGACAGAAACACAAATAGCCGGAGACTCCCCATCAAGGGTGCCTCCGGCCGACCGGTAGAACCAGTTAATCCTATCGGTTAACTATGAATTAAATATTATTCGCATCTTCGCTTTCTGTCAATTGTTTTTTCTCAAGCTCCGCCTGATAGCCGTGGGCGATTTTACTGGAGGTGGCTGCGGCGATGGCTCCTACGATATCATCAAGAAACGTATGAATCTTTCCGTCGTTTTTGTCATTCAGCATAGAAAGTACGCCTTGCTTCTTCTTGTCGATGTAGCCGTAATTCGTAAAGCCTATGCTCCCATACACGTTTACAATGGATAAAGCCAGAATTTCATCACATCCATACAGCGGCTCGTCGTTATAGATGATATCCTGCAGGGGCTGCATCAGCTTCCCTTGCTCGGCCAGCACATCCAGCTGGATGCCCGTCAGGATCGCGTTCTGTACCTCGCGTTTGGCCAGCACACGTTCCATATGACCATATACTTCTTCCAGCGTGAGCCCGGGAATATAATCTTTTTGCAGAAATAACACCAATTCCGCGATATCCCGTTTCTTCACGCCTCGTTCTTTCAAGCATTGTTCCGTGGCTTCGGCAACTTTTCGGCTGTTTAAGCTGTACTTCAAGAGGGGCTCCACCTTTGTCTTCATACTTTGTCATCAATATTTCCGCATCCTTGCATTGTTCCCTTTTTGATCAAAAAGTAGTTATAAAACGTCCGAAGGCTCGTATACATAGTAGTACAAACCCGGCTTGGCCGGACCCCATGCAATTTCTATACTTGAAGGAGGCAAAGAGAAGATGACCTTTTCTGCAAAAATGAGAGGTGCCGCGATTGTAGGTTTGGTTGCGTTGCCCCTGTTGACAACCGGATGCGGCTTATTAAAGTCGGGAACGACGACGGGGCAGATTGACCCGCCACAGGGTGAAATTCTGACAGGGCAAGATACCGCCGTGGGCGCCGTTGAAACGACGGATGCGAATGAAATGAGCAAGGGCATTACCTTATACCTGAAGGACGCGAACAATTATGTG
Organism: Paenibacillus swuensis; assembly: GCF_001644605.1. Taxonomy (NCBI): domain Bacteria; kingdom Bacillati; phylum Bacillota; class Bacilli; order Caryophanales; family Paenibacillaceae; genus Paenibacillus; species Paenibacillus swuensis. The sequence goes on from NZ_CP011388.1 coordinate 3,103,628, forward strand.
GCTCCGGTTACGCTGAATGTTCCTAAAGTGGACGGTATCGCAAAAATGACATTGGCCTACTTGGTTGAAGACGGGGAATATAAGGATTTGTTACCGGAAGGATTTACGGCGATTTTGCCAAAAGGTACCCAGGTGAAAGAGTTAAATATTGATCCGAAAAGTAAACTGGCTACCGTGGACTTCTCCAAGGAGTTCGTGAACTATAACGCTCAGGACGAGCGCAAAATATTGGAGGCCGTCACTTATACGTTAACCGGCTTTCCGACGATACAAAGCGTGCAGATCCGAGTAGAAGGCAAGGCTTTGACTGAAATGCCTGAAGCCGCCACGCCGTTGGATGAGCCGTTAACCCGAGGCATGGGCATCAACATCGAGAAAAGCGCGGATTTAGATGCCAGTGAATTAGGTAATTCTTCCCCGGTCACACTTTACTTTTTGGGCAAGACTGAAGCCGAAGAAACATACTTTGTTCCTGTAACGCGACTGGTGCGGAGAACGGATAATATGGCTCAGGCCGCGGTTCAGCAACTCATTAAAGGGCCGTTAAGCAGCTCGCAGCTTACATCGGTTATGGACCCGGGTGCGCAGGTGTTGCAGGTGGCGCAACAAGAAGGAATTATTACAGTCAATCTGAGCGGGGAAATTCAGACGCCGGAGCTTAAGGTGCCTTCCGAAACGTTGCAATCCGTCATTCTTTCTTTAACAGAGAATACGGGTGCTTCCAAGGTGCAGATTCTGATTGACGGCGACAAGGAAGTGAGCGGCACGGACGAACAGAGCTACAGCAAACCAGTCACCCGTCCTGCGCATGTCAATCCCGTAGAATTATAATGAGATAAGAGTAATTCGGCTCCGCTTAAGCGGGGCTTTTTGTTTTTTAGACCGAAGAAAATTTATACCCGTCTTGTCGGTTTTTATTTTGACGTTAAATTGGATTTGAGCTTTGGGGTTTGGTAAAATGAAGAATGTTCCTTGGGACATGCGAAAACTAGGAGGCATCCATTCATGAGAATAGACGGAAGACAAGCCAATGAAATCAGGCCGTTAACGATTACGGCGCCATATACGAAATATGCGGAAGGTTCCGTGCTGATTGAGGTCGGGGAGACCAAGGTTATCTGTACCGCATCCGTGGAAGAGCGGGTTCCCCCCTTTATGAAAGGACAAGGCCGGGGTTGGGTAACCGCGGAATATTCAATGCTGCCCCGAGCGACTCAAGTGCGGAATCAAAGAGAAGCGAATAAGGGAAAGCTGGGCGGACGCACGATGGAAATTCAACGTCTGATCGGACGCGCGCTTCGTTCTGTCGTGAATCTTCAAGCTTTGGGTGAACGCACGATTACATTGGATTGCGATGTAATTCAGGCGGACGGAGGCACGCGCACGACTTCCATTACGGGCGCTTTTATCGCTTTGGCCATGGCTGTTAACAAGATTCATGAACAACATAACCTGAAGTCATTTCCGATTACGGATTTCCTGGCATCTGTTTCGGCGGGTGTGGTGGGCGGTAAGCCGTTGCTGGACCTTGCTTATGAAGAGGATTCCAAAGCCAAGGTGGATATGAACATCGTCATGACCGGCAACGGTCAGTTCGTAGAGCTTCAAGGTACCGGTGAAGATGCGCCGTTCACCCGCGAAGAGCTGAACACGTTGCTGGAACTGGCGGAGGAAGGGATTCGGGGACTTATTGAACGGCAAAAGGAAGTGCTTGGACCGATCGCTGATAAGATCGGAGGCTCGGGCCGTGCGGCTGGCAAGTAAGCGAATCCTCGTTGCGACGAAGAATAAGGGCAAAGTGCAGGAATTTGCCCATGCCTTCGCGGCGCTGGGGATCGAAACCGCGAGCCTGCTGGATTATCCCGGGATTCCCGACATTGTGGAAGACGGGGATACGTTTGCCGCGAACGCCGAGATTAAGGCGCGCGCCATCGCGAATACGTTCAGCCTGCCGGTGCTGGCTGACGATTCGGGGCTGTGCGTCGACGCGCTCGAGGGCGCGCCGGGCGTGTATTCCGCCCGGTATGCCGGGGAGGGCGCGTCGGACGCGGACAACAACGCCAAGCTGCAGCGGGAACTTGCGCTGCGGCTTGGCGATGGCGCCGGGGAGGCGCTCAGCCGGGCGCGCTTTGTGAGCGCGCTGGTGCTGTACGACCCGGCGACCGGCCTGCGCGTGCAGGCCGAGGGCGAGGTCGGCGGCGTCATTGTCGCCGAGCCTCGCGGGAGCGGCGGATTCGGGTACGATCCGTATTTCCTCGTACCCGAATTCGCCAAGACCATGGCGGAGCTGACGCTCGAGGAGAAGAACGCCGTCTCCCACCGGGGAAAGGCGCTCCGCGCGTTGCTGGCGCAGCTGGTATGATGTTGCGGCGGGCTGTGCGCAATCACCCTGCCCCCTGATGGAACGGGATAACCCGGCATCACCGTCAAAGCGGCCAACCGATCACCCCGCCCCCTGAGGGAAAGGGATAACCCGGCATCACCGCCAAAGCGGCCACAACCGATCATCCCGCCCCCCGAGGGAAAGGGATAACCCGGCATCACCGCCAAAGCGGTCACAACCGATCATCCCGCCCCCCTGAGGGAAAGGGATAACCCGGCATCACCGTCAAAGCGGCCACAACCGATCATCCCGCCCCCCTGAGGGAAAGGGATAACCCGGCATCACCGCCAAAGCGACCACAACCGATCACACGCCGCCCCCTAAGGGAAAGGAATAACCCGGCATCTTCGACATACTGAAACCCTGACAAATTTGTCAGGGTTTCAGTATTATTTAACCGTCACTTTATACTCCCGCATCCAAGTGTCTACTTGGCCAAGGTAAGCAAACAGTTGCGGTCCCGTCATCAGCTGCCCGAACCACGGCATATTAAACTGTGTGGCATCGGAGTTCGCCAGCGCTTTGATTTTTGGCACGTTAATAAACTGCAACAGCGGGGAAGAAGGATCATCCAAGATTTCCATCACCCATTCCTTAACGGCCGTCAGATAGTTCGGATTATGCGTCTTCGGATATGGGCTTTTCTTGCGGTACAGCACATCATCCGGCAAAATCCCCGTAAGCGACTTCCGCAGCAACCCCTTCTCCCGATCGCCCGCTACCTTCATCTCCCATGGAATGTTAAACACATACTCGACTAACCGGTGGTCGGTATATGGAACACGAACCTCCAGACCCGCATACATGCTCATGCGGTCTTTCCGGTCGAGCAGCGTCGGCATAAAGCGGGTGATGTTGAGATACGACATCTCCCGCATCCTGGCCTTCTGTCCGGCTTCGCCGACCAGCTTTGGCACTTCGTCAATGGCTTGACGGTAGCGTTCCCCAATGTACTCCTCCGGCTTAACCCAAGCCAGCAGGTCGGGGGAAAGCAGAGCGCCGCGCTCTTTCGTGGAGAGCGCCCAAGGGAACGTCCCCGCGTTCAACGCTTCCTCGCGGTGAAACCAAGGGTAGCCGCCGAATATTTCATCGGCGGCCTCCCCGGAAACCGCCACGGTCGCTTTCTTCTTAATCTCCCGGCAGAAGAGCAGCAGGGAGGCGTCCACGTCCGCCATCCCCGGCAGATCCCGCGCACGAACCGCGTCTTTCAGCGCGGCTACCAATTCCGGTGTGTCGAATTCCACATAAGTATGGTTCGTGCTCAGATGCTCGGTCATGCGCGCGATCCATGGCGCGTCCGCATTGGGTTGAAAGGCGCTGGATTTGAAATGCTTATCATTGTCCAAATAATCCACAGAAAAAGTAGGTACGATCCCTTGGCCTGTTTCATTATAGTAGGAAACCGCGATCGAGGTCAGCGCGGAGGAGTCCAGACCGCCGGACAGCAAAGAACAGACCGGAACATCCGACACTAATTGCCGCTCCACCGTATCGATGAGCAGTTCACGTACTTTGGCGATCGTTGTGTCCAGGTCATCTTCATGTTCATGACTTTCCAGCGACCAGTAGGAGGAAACTCTGACACCGCTTCGGTCATACACAAGAAAATGTCCAGGTTTCAACTCGGCTAAATGCTCGTAAACGCCGTGACCGGGCGTACGGGCAGGACCGACTATGAAAATTTCGGCTAACCCTTCCCGGCTGATTTCGGGTTGTACGGAGGGATGCGAGAGAATCGCTTTCGGCTCCGAACCAAACAGAAACGTACCGTTATCATGGGCATAAAAAAGAGGTTTGACGCCAAGCCGGTCCCGGGCCATGAACACATGCTGTTCTTTCTCATTCCATATCGCAAATGCAAAAATTCCGTTAAACCGATCCAAGCACGCCCGTCCCCACTCGATATAGGCGACCAGGAGCACTTCGGTATCGCAATTTGTGCGGAACGTATGTCCGCGAGCTTCCAATTCCTTGCGAAGTTCGGGAGCATTATATAATTCGCCGTTATACACCAGGGTGTACGTATCGTCTCCGGCTTTGCGCACCATAGGCTGCGCTCCGTTCTCGGGATCGATGACGCTTAGACGGCGGTGACCGAAGGCGCAATGGGACGATATCCAGGTTCCGGAGGCATCAGGTCCGCGATTGGCTAACGTTTCCGTCATGTTCTCAAGAATCGACGGATAATGCGTCAGGTCTTTTTTCCAATCGATCCATCCGGTAATTCCGCACATAGACCTTCATCCTCTCAGTAAACGTAATAGTTGGATTAACCTCAAGTCAATAATGTTAAAGTATGCGCAGGGCAGGGATAAAATGTCTGTCCGACAGGAAACCTAATGAGAAAGGGAAAGGAGCTGTGTTATGGAGAAAAAGCACTACTATATTGCGGTTGGAGCCGGCACGGTGATGGAGGATCAGGGGGCCGCAGCCTTTGAACTCGAGATTGAAGCGACCGAAGAGGAAGCCGATCAATTGCAGGAGCTGTTTCGAACACAATATGAAGATGAAATCCCGATGGTTACAGATACTTTCATTTTGCACCCGTTAAAAGCGACGCAAGATCATACCATTTATAAAGATCATCTGCAGGACGTGTACGCGTTGATTCACAAGCTGGGCACACCGGAGACGAAGAAGCACATTGAGAGCATGCAGATTTTGGACAAAATCAAATAAGTAGGAGGACCCGTCTTGTATACAATAAAAAGTGCGCATTATTTAGGCGTTGTTGAGAAAAATGGTACCCGATACGCGCAAGTAGCTGTGCAATCGGCGGTTCCGGGACAACCGGAGATGCTGGCTCACTTCACGAAGAAGGACGAGAATCAGTATGAAATGCCGCTCTTGCTCGAAAACCACGCTGATCTTGATATTGACTGGTATGAAAATAATTTGCACAACGCGTTTGTAAACATTACATCTTCCGAAAATTCGCCGACCGGCAATTCATCTTACACCAAAGATTTGTTAGGCAAGGAAATTCTGAGCTATGGGGATGTTCGGGACTCGGTCAGGAACGGTTTAGGCTAATTTTTATGGCAAAATAAAACCCGGCAGTCACCTAGGCTTTAAGCTTTTGTGACAGCCGGGTTATTTGTTGATTAGGGCAGGACTAAGGTACTAACTCATGTTCTTGTTAATGCCTGAGGCGGTCTGCGGATTCACGGAAGGAAAGGTGCCGGTTGGCGCTTCCACACCGGCCAGATCCGGAGATTGTTCTCCTTCGTCAGCGGCGTCGCCGTTAAAGATACGGTCCATCTCCTGATTCGCCTTCTTGGCGGCTTCGTCAGTTTCATGCGGATTAGGGTTATTGTTGAGATAGGACATGTCTGGGCTCCCTTCGTATGAAGTTCCCTCTAAGTTTGCCCGTCTGCTGTGATTTTATCTATGTCCGCGACTTCGCAACGGCCGGGCTGTGCCCGTGCCGAACTGCGCTGCGACGTCCCCCCTCGTCGGGGGTTCGAATCTACCTGGACATAAAAAAAGACGCAATTACGCGTCTTTTATTTTTTACGTCCCAGGAGGGATGCGCTGCGGCATCAGGACGGTGTCACCGTCCGATGGAGCTCGCGACTCCGCTACGGCCGGGCTGTGCCCGTGCCGAATGCGCTGCGACGTCCCCCCGCGTCGGGGATTCGAATCTACCTGGACATAAAAAAAGACGCAATTACGCGTCTTTTATTTTTTACGTCCCAGGAGGGATTCGAACCCCCGACCGTACGCTTAGAAGGCGTATGCTCTATCCGGCTGAGCTACTGGGACACAATAAATTATAATAGCAGAGGACGCGGGGAAAATCAATGACCAACGTATGGAAACGAGCAATCTCCATCACATTTTTACATTGCCGAGAACAATGCTATAATCTTTAGCAAGTAAACGAGCAGGCGCGGTCTCGAGGCAAAGGTGGTGTGAACGATAGCAGACAATATATATCTTTTTCCAAAAACACTGGATTATTATCAGATTGAATTAACCCGGATGCTCGAAACGGAGCAATACGGCGAAGCCGTAGGCTTACTTGAATTTTTATTGCAATGTCAAGGTGAAGAAGAACGCACTTATGAGGAATGGGGCTCTTTGCTCAACTGGCTTGTGACGGCATTTCCCCACGTAAAGGACGGTCAGGTTCAACCGGATACCGAACAGGATCTAACCGAGAACGATATATTGAAAGAACATGTGAAGTACAAGACGGACAGCGATCCGGACTATGCCCGGAAGATTATAGACACGTTGATCCACAGCCGTGAAATGGACAAAAAGCTCCTGGCACTCGGCCAATTATCTTACATAGATCATCCAAGTATCGATAAAGAATTAGTCCGGTTCGCGGAGGGGAAATCTTTACATCCGTTAATTCAGAGCAAAGCTGTGCAGACGTTGAAAACCCGCGGCGTCGAAGGCGAAATTCGTCTGAACAAACACGGTGAAACCATTACGGTGGATATAGAAGCATTTCCGATGGGCCCGGATGATTTTCCTCAACAAGTACGTGAAATTTTGCTCAGAGTGCAGGAAGTCAGCGAGGTGCATTCGCCGGCTTTGTCTTATTTTGCGGAGGAAACCTGGAATGAATTCTTGTTTTATGTTTACGGAACTTCCGCTTACCGGCAACTGTTGGAACACGATGACAGTACGATGGATGTGTGGGCAGCCGCACTCCATGGTACGTTGTTGGAAACTATGGGCGGCGATCTGGACCCGGGTGAACTTTTTGACATGTACGGCATTCATGACGCGCTGGTGTTTCGGTTTGAGCAGGCTCATAAGTTGTTGAAAAGCTATGTACAGAGCGCGGCCGGCTAGCGATTTATCCAGATTATGTGGGATGCCTTGTAAAAGAGATTGTTTATGTTTATAATGTAATGGTTATAATGGCGCGGACAGGCTTCCTTAGGCCTATTTGTGCCGCCAAGCTCAAGATGTCAGGAACTTCATATAAGGAACTGTTAATTTTTTGGAGGGGAAAGCATAAAATGATAGCAAACTGGGAAAAACTAGAGAAGAACCAAGGGGTTCTTACGGTAGAAGTAGATGCGGATCAAGTTACTTCCGCACTAGACAAGGCGTTCAAGAAAGTTCAAGGTAAGATCAATGTACCTGGATTCCGTAAAGGTAAAGTGCCTCGTCAAATTTTTGAAGCGAAATACGGTGTAGAAGCTCTTTATCAAGATGCAATCGACATCATTCTTCCTGAAGCATACACTGCAGCTGTGAAAGAAACTGCGATTGAACCGATTGACCGTCCGGATGTAGAAGTAGAACAATTCGCTAAAGGACAAGTATTTAAATTCAAAGCAACCGTTGAAGTGAAGCCGGAAGTGAAATTGGGCGACTACAAAGGTATTGAAGTAAGCAAGGACGAAGTATCTGTTTCCGACGAAGAAATTAATGAAGAATTGACTCGTTTGCAACAACGTCATGCTGAACTGGTAGTCGTTGAAGAAGGCGCTGTTGAGAACAACGATATCGCCATCATCGACTTCGACGGTTATGTAGACGGAGAACCGTTCGAAGGCGGCAAAGCCGACAACTATTCTCTTGAAGTAGGATCCGGAAGCTTTATCCCCGGCTTTGAAGAGCAAGTAATCGGTTTGAACAAGGGCGAAGAGAAAGATGTGGAAGTTACTTTCCCTGAAACTTACCATGCGGAACACCTTGCGGGTAAAGCAGCTACATTCAAAGTGAAATTACATGACATTAAACGTAAGAATTTGCCGGCTCTTGACGATGAGTTCGCTAAAGACGTGAGTGAGTTCGAAACATTGGAAGAGTACAAACAAGACATCGTTAAACGCTTGACTGAGAAGAAGGACCAAGAGTCTGTTCAGAAGCAAGAATTTGACGTAGTTGAGAAAGCGGCAGCCAACGCTGAAGTTGAAGTACCTGCGGCTATGGTGAGTTCCGAGCTGAATCACATGGTTCAAGATTTCGAGAACCGTTTGAAGATGCAAGGTATGAACCTTGACCTGTACTATCAATTCTCCGGTCAGAACGAAGAAGCGCTTCGCGCTCAAATGAGCGAAGATGCTCAGAAACGCGTTCTGAACAACCTGGTTCTTGAAGCAATTGCAGAAGCTGAAGGCATTACCGTGTCTGATGAAGAGCTTGATGCTGAACTGAACACGATGGCTGATTCTTACAAGCGTTCCGCTGAAGAGCTTCGCAGCATCCTGTCTGCTAACGGCAGCCTTGACGCTATGAAGGATGAACTTAAAGTGAAGAAAACCGTTAAATACCTCGTTGAAAACAGCAAAGCTGTTTAAGAGATTTAACACTAACATAAGAAGAAAGGCACGTATCCTATTGCGTGCCTTCTTTATTACCCAAAATCGCTATACATAACGGAAAAACCTATTACATACGATTCAAAAGAGTACATATGCTTTACAAAAATGACATACCCGTTTGAACATGATAAAATAGGAGTGTAAGCTATTTTTTAAAAGGAAAAGAGGTTGGAGACATGAATCTGGTGCCAATGGTAGTTGAACAAACGAATCGTGGCGAGCGGTCCTACGACATTTATTCCAGAATGCTTAAAGATCGCATCATCTTTCTTGGGAGCGCGATTGATGATGATGTAGCCAATCTTGTTATAGCTCAGTTGCTATTTTTGGCCGCGGAAGATCCTGAGAAGGACATTCATCTCTACATCAATTCTCCGGGTGGTTCTGTCACAGCGGGGATGGGTATATATGATACGATGCAATTCATTAAACCGGATGTTTCCACCATCTGTGTAGGCTTGGCAGCCTCTATGGGGTCACTGCTGCTTACGGCGGGCGCCAAGGGCAAGCGCTTCGTGCTTCCGAACAGTGAAGTGATGATTCATCAGCCTCTTGGCGGCGTTAGAGGTCAGGCGACGGACATTAAGATTCATGCCGATTGGATCATCAAGACGAAGCAGAAGCTGAATCAAATCCTGGTGGAACGTACGGGTCAACCGTATGAGAAAATCGACCGCGACACCGATAGAGATAACTTTATGGACGCAGATGAAGCTGTTGCTTACGGCCTCGTAGATAAAGTCATCACTCGAGAAGATCTAACAATGAAGGGGTGATCCGATGTTTAAATTTAACGATGAAAAAGGCCAATTGAAATGTTCTTTCTGCGGCAAGTCCCAGGACCAGGTTCGCAAATTGGTGGCAGGTCCGGGCGTATACATTTGTGACGAGTGTATTGAGCTTTGCACTGAAATCGTGGAAGAGGAACTCGGAAGCGAAGAAGAATTGGACTTGAAAGAAGTTCCTAAGCCGAAAGAAATCCGCACCATCCTCGACCAGTACGTCATTGGTCAAGAACAGGCGAAGAAGTCGCTTTCCGTTGCGGTTTATAATCACTATAAACGTATTAATTCTCAGAACAAGCTAGAAGATGTTGAGTTGCAGAAGAGTAATATCGTGCTTGTAGGACCTACAGGCAGCGGTAAAACCTTGCTTGCGCAAACTTTGGCTAAGATTCTGAACGTACCTTTCGCGATTGCAGACGCTACTTCTTTAACAGAAGCGGGTTATGTAGGTGAAGACGTTGAGAATATTCTGTTGAAACTGATTCAAGCGGCTGACTACGATGTGGAGAAAGCGGAACGCGGCATCATCTATATTGATGAGATCGATAAAGTGGCTCGTAAATCCGAGAATCCATCCATTACTCGTGATGTTTCGGGTGAAGGCGTACAACAGGCTTTGCTGAAAATTCTTGAAGGTACTGTGGCTTCTGTTCCTCCTCAAGGCGGACGTAAGCACCCGCACCAAGAATTTATCCAAATTGATACGACGAATATTCTGTTCATTTGCGGCGGTGCATTCGACGGTCTGGAACAGATTATCAAGCGCAGAATCGGCAAGAAAGTTATCGGTTTCGGAGCGGACGGTTTGAAAGCCGACTTGAAGCCGGGCGAATACTTATCCATGTCTTTGCCGGAAGATTTACTGAAATTCGGATTAATTCCCGAATTTGTAGGCCGCTTGCCGGTGATCTCCACTTTGGAGCCGTTGGATGAAGCAGCCTTGGTGAAGATTCTGTCCGAGCCGAAGAACGCTCTGGTGAAGCAATACCAGAAGCTGTTGGATATGGACAATGTGAAGCTTGACTTCGATGCGGAAGCGCTGGAAGCGATCGCGAAGGAAGCCATTAAGCGGAACACCGGAGCTCGTGGTCTGCGCGCCATCATTGAAGGCATTATGCTTGAAGTGATGTATGAAGTTCCTTCCCGTGATGATGTTTCCAATTGCATCATTACCAAGGAAGTTGTCATGGACAAAGTGACACCGGAACTGACGCAGAAGAAAGACACGAAGAAGAAGAAAGAAGAATCGGCTTAACAATATATTACGCCTAGGTACTCCACCAACCCACCGAGCTTTATACCGGTGTGCTTGGTGGAGATTTGGCGTTCATGGGAGAGACCTAAACGAATGTACTTAAGAACTGAGACGGTACCGGTGAAAGTAGGCAACTTGACGATTGGCGGCAGCAATGAAGTCATTATTCAAAGCATGTGTACGACCAAGACAGCGGATGTTCAGGCGACCGTTGCCGAAATTCTTCGCTTGGAAGAAGCCGGCTGTCAGATCGTTCGGGTCACGGTGAACAATAAAGAAGCGGCGGAAGCCATTAAAGAAATCAAGAAACAAATCAACATTCCGTTGGTAGCGGACATTCATTTCGACTACCGACTAGCTTTGGCGGCCATCGAAAACGGTGTGGACAAGGTGCGGATTAACCCGGGGAACATCGGGCGCCGCGAGAAAGTGGAAGCCGTCGTTAAAGCGTGCAAGGACAAAGGGATTCCGATTCGCATTGGTGTGAACGCCGGTTCCCTGGAAAACCACTTGCTGGAGAAGTACGGCTATCCGACTGCGGATGCGATGGTCGAAAGTGCTTTGTATCACATCGGTATTCTGGAAGAGCTGGATTTTCACGATATTATCGTATCCTTGAAAGCTTCTGATGTACCGATGGCGATTGAAGCCTACACGAAAGCTTCCAAGGCCTTTAAGTATCCTTTGCACCTGGGTATAACAGAGGCAGGGACACTTCATTCAGGAACCATCAAGAGCTCTGCCGGCATCGGCGCATTGCTTTCCATGGGCATCGGTAACACCGTTCGTATTTCTCTTAGTGCGGATCCGGTGGAAGAAGTGAAAGTGGCGCGCGAGTTATTGAAAATTTTCGGATTGATCACAAACGCGGCTACGCTTATTTCTTGCCCGACCTGCGGACGATTGGACATCGATTTATTTTCCATCGCGAACGAAGTGGAAGAATATATCTCCAAGATCAAAGTGCCGATTAAGGTGTCTGTGCTAGGCTGCGCGGTAAACGGACCGGGGGAAGCGCGTGAAGCCGACATCGGCATCGCCGGTGCCCGCGGAGAAGGCATGTTGTTCCGTTACGGAGAGATGATTCGCAAAGTTCCGGAGGCCGAGCTTCTTGCAGAGCTGAAGAAGGAAATCGATATTATTGTTGAGCACTATGAGCGCACGGGTATGATCCCGGGTCGCGCAGAGCACGCGCATTAATCACTAGGCTGCCGTCATTCGGCAGTCTTTTTTTTTTGTGGTCCTCATGTAACTTATCCCTTTGTAGAACGTTACATATTCATAAGCATCACACTGTCTTGAAATTCACAAAAACATAAGGAGTTTACATCATGAAAGCCTCAGCATATGGTATTACTTTACTTACTGCGATAATGATTACAGGTTGTGAGGTTTCGGGCTTTGCAACTGAGGCGCGGGAACAGAAAATTGAACAATCTGCAACACAAATTCAAAAATCGGAAGAGACCAAAGAACCTAAGAGATTTTCATACCTGGACCAACTTCCACCGACCAAAATAGAGGCATACCAACAATTTTTGAAAGATCGGAATCTAATTCATTTTGAGGATTTTTCACCTGAAGATATTTTTACTACATATTTACATGCCGTGGCTGAGGATGAGTTTAGTGTAATTTATCATCTTTCATACCACAACGGTTCATCGCCTAAATATCAGGATTTTAAAGAAATTTATAATAAACATTTAAAGCGAAATTTTAGGGATCTTGCGTTTAACTACAGGTATTTTGATTCCCTTGAGATTCAAGACGATATGGTAACAGAACATCAAGTAGCGGTCACCATAACCGCAGGTGTGGGTAATTTCACAAGTTCTGATATTTATGGCTTGAAGAAAGAAAACAAAGTGTGGAAGATGGATGTGCATCATCTGGTTGCAAAGAAACTATTTTGAACTGATCGTTAGGAGGGGCCAGATTGAAGAAACCGAATAGCCTTAAACCAAAAGCTAAAATTGCTATAATATCGCCTTCAAGCGGATTGCCATATCTGTATCCGGGGATTTATGAGCTGGGTTTGAAACACCTGCAAGAAACACTAGGGTTTGAAATTAAGGAGATGCCTACTGCAAGGATGTCTACTGATGAACTGTACCGAAATCCAAAATTGCGCGCTCAAGAGATCAATCGCTGTTTCGAAGATCCTGAAATAGATGGGATTATTACGTCTATCGGCGGTTATGAATCCATACGAATTTTGCCATTTCTAAATACGGAACTAATCATGAACAATCCGAAATTTATTATGGGCTTCTCGGACGCGACGACTTTCCTGGCCTACTTTAATCAACTTGGGTTGGTAACATTCTACGGTCCCTCAGTTATGGCGGGACTGGCTCAAATGAAATATCTTCCGACAGGATATGAGCAACATTTGAAATCCATCCTGTTCTCCAACGAATATCCTTATACTTATGCACCTTACTCACACTGGACAGAAGGTTATCAAGATTGGAGTAATCTGGACACCCTAGGCGAATGTCAGGAATTTCAAGATAATACTGAGGGCTGGAAGTTCCTGCAAGGGAGTCAGGTTCAACAAGGGACTTTGTGGGGAGGCTGTATTGAGGTTCTGGAATTTATGAAGTCTACGGAGTATTGGCCTGAGCCTTCTTTTTGGCAAGATCGTATCCTGTTCTTTGAGACATCCGAAGACAAACCTTCGCCTATGCAAGTTGGATATATGTTAAGAAATTACGGGATGCAGGGCATTTTCCAGAAGATTAACGGAATCCTATTCGGTCGGCCAAAAGATTACTCTACCGCAGAGAAACAGGAGCTCAACAACATCATTCTCGATATCTTCAAAGTTGAATTTAGCGCAGATCAAGTGCCGATCGTCGTTGACTTTGATTTTGGACACACAGACCCGAAGTTCATCCTCCCTCTTGGTGCTCAAATGCAATTGGATCCTTTAAGGAATGAAATCAGATTGCTTGAGAGCCCTTTCGGCTCGGGAGGGAATGTATCATGAGATGGACCGTAAACTTAATTAACGTAACGTTGTTTGTTTTTCTAATAACAGGTTGTTTCAACTCTAACCAGAATGACAAAGAAATAATGAAGGTACAAGAAACTCAAGAAACCCAAGAAACTCAAGTTGCGGTTCATCAAACCAAGTTTTCATATCTCGAACAACTGTCTGATGAAAAGGTTAAACTGTATGAACAATATTTGGCGGACAAAAACATTAGCCATTTTAAAGCTTTTTCCCCAGAAGAAGTTCTGTTGGCATATATTCACGCTTCCGTATCGGGAGACATTGAGGTCAATTAGCCCTAACTTATAATGACGGCAAGTTGCCCGATGCAAATCTTTTTAGTAAAGAATTTTTTGACCATGTATCAACCTATTTTTCGCAACTAGCTTTGAGTCACAGATATTATGATTCCATTGACATTCAGAACGTAGCAGATAAAGACGACCAACTTTCCGTAATCATTTCTGCAAGTATCGGCATACATAAAAGTTCCACGGCTTTTGGCTTAAATAAAGATAACAACGTTTGGAAAATGAACATCTATCCTATCATCGAGAACAAAAAGAAAAAAATCGAAGAATAAGAAAGACATAACCCCAACCTTTCAAACACATTTCCAAATTTCGCCCCAATCGATTATCCGCCCCAGTGAAAGGATATACTACCAAGTACAGACACTAGCTGGGAGGTAGTTAATTATGACATTCAGTACCGTATTGATGTTGATTCAAGTGTTTTTTGCCATTGTCATCGGCGTTTATTTCTGGAATTTGCTCCGTAACCAAAAGACGAACCGATCCGCCGTTGACCGGGAATCGCGCAAGGAAATGGAGAAGCTGCGCAAGCTTCGCTCGGTTTCCCTGACCAAACCGCTGGCGGAGAAAACCCGTCCGGCAACATTGCAAGACATCGTCGGGCAAAAAGAAGGCATCCGCGCCCTCAAAGCGGCCCTCTGCGGCGCTAATCCCCAGCATGTGATCGTGTACGGTCCCCCAGGAGTGGGGAAAACGGCGGCGGCCCGGGTTATTCTCGAGGAAGCCAAGAAGAACCCCATGTCTCCTTTTCTCACTGAAGCCAAGTTTAATGAGATTGACGCCACGACGGCCCGGTTTGACGAGCGGGGCATTGCCGATCCGCTGATCGGTTCTGTTCATGACCCGATTTACCAAGGTGCGGGTGCGATGGGTGTGGCGGGTATTCCGCAGCCGAAGCCCGGTGCTGTCACCAAGGCGCACGGCGGAATTTTATTTATTGATGAAATAGGTGAATTGCACCCGATCCAAATGAATAAATTGTTAAAAGTACTGGAAGACCGGAAAGTGTTTCTGGAGAGTGCTTACTATAATTCGGAGGATATCAACATTCCTTCGTACATCCATGATATTTTTCAAAACGGCTTACCAGCCGACTTCCGTCTCGTAGGCGCGACAACGCGTTCGCCCCAAGAGATTCCGCCGGCGATTCGTTCGCGGTGTATGGAGATCTTTTTCCGCCCTCTTTTGCCTGAAGAAATCGGTAGTATCGCCTCTAACGCGCTGAAGAAAATCGGTTTTCCACCCAGTCCGGAAGCGGTAGAAGTCGTCAAAAAATACGCGACCAACGGCAGGGAAGCCGTGAACGTCATTCAATTGTCCGTGGGCATCGCCATTTCGGAAAGCCGTCAGACCATCTCTGCGGCAGATGTGGAATGGGTGGTCAACTCCAGCCAGATTCCGCCGCGCCCGGAGAAGAAAGTGCCTCACGCGCCGCAGGTAGGCTTTGTGAACGGTCTTGCCGTGTACGGAGCGAATATGGGAACTGTGCTGGAAATTGAGGTAACCGCAACGCTAGCCGTCAAACCAGGAGCCGGTTCTTTTAACATCACAGGCGTTGTCGATGAAGAAGAGATGGGCGGAGGGTCCCGCACGTTGAGACGGAAGTCGATGGCACGCGGCTCTGTCGAGAATGTGTTGACGGTCTTGCGCCGATTTGGATATCACACCAATAACTATGACATGCATATCAATTTCCCGGGGGGCGTTCCGATTGACGGACCTTCCGCAGGTATAGCCATGGCCACCGCCATCGTCTCCGCGATTACGAACCAGCCATTGGACAATACGATTGCCATGACCGGAGAAGTCAGTATTCACGGTCGTGTGAAGCCTGTTGGCGGCGTGGTAGCCAAGGTGGAAGCCGCATTCCAAGCGGGTGCGCTTACCGTCATCATTCCTAAGGATAACTGGCAAGAAATTTTTGCGGGACTTGACGGGTTGAAGGTCATCCCGGTGGATACGATCCAAGAGGTGTTTACACAATGCTTTGGCGAACAACCGGTGGAAGAAACCGCAATATTTCCTGCTGCTTCAGAGCTCCTGATTTCGCCGTCCATTCCTTATTTGCAAGCAGGTGAAAGTAAACAGACGCCAATGCTGTAATCGTCGCAACCAGTTGAATCGCAATATAACCAGGCGCCGTGCGACGAATTGGTGTTTTGATTAAAGTTTTGTTAAAATGGGTTATGCAACAAATGGAAGCAAGAGCTACTTGGAGGTGCTGACGCATGGGGCCAACAAAATCAAAAGGACGTAACATTCCTTTATTGCCGCTTAGGGGACTGCTTGTTTACCCCAGCATGGTGCTTCACTTGGATGTAGGCCGTGAGAAATCCGTCAAGGCGCTGGAGAAAGCGATGATTGACGATTCCATGATCCTGCTGTGTTCCCAATCCGAAGTCAACATAGAGGAACCCGCGCAAGAGGACATTTACCGCATAGGAACTGTAGCCAAAGTAAGGCAAATGCTGAAGCTGCCGAACGGTACAATTCGCGTATTAGTTGAGGGCATCACCCGATCTGAAATTATCGAATTTCTCGCGAATGAGGAGTTCTATGAGGTGCAGGCGAAGGATTTGCCGGAGGACGAATCAACAGATCCGGAGACAGACGCCTTGATGAGAACGGTGCTGACTCAATTTGAATCTTATATCAATCTTTCCAAAAAGGTGACGCCCGAGACGCTTGCCGCGGTATCGGATATCGATGAACCGGGCCGTTTGGCGGATGTGATTTCCAGCCATCTTTCTTTGAAAATTAAAGATAAACAGGAAATTCTGGAGACGGTGGATGTGCGTCTACGTTTGGAGAAATTGCTGGACATCCTTAATAATGAACGCGAGGTGCTGGAGCTTGAACGCAAGATCAGCCAGCGCGTCAAGAAGCAGATGGAGAAGACGCAGAAAGAGTACTACCTGCGTGAACAGATGAAAGCGATCCAGAAGGAACTTGGGGACAAGGAAGGCCGTACCGGAGAAGTGGAAGAGCTTCGTTCGCAACTGGCGGAATCCGGGGTGCCCGAGAAGGTTCGGGAGAAGATCGAGAAAGAGATTGACCGTCTGGAGAAAATGCCCGCTACATCAGCCGAAGGCGGCGTGATTCGCAATTATGTGGATTGGCTGCTGGGCTTGCCTTGGGATAAGCAGACAGAAGACGATCTGGACATCGGGAATGCGGAAGAGATTCTTAACGATGACCATTATGGTCTCGAGAAGCCGAAGGAACGCGTACTTGAATATTTGGCGGTGCAGAAGCTTGTCAAGAAGATGAAAGGACCCATCCTTTGTCTGGTTGGACCTCCGGGCGTAGGTAAAACTTCTTTAGCCCGATCCATTGCCAAGTCGCTAGGCAGAGAGTTCGTGCGCATTTCACTTGGAGGGGTACGAGACGAAGCGGAAATTCGCGGGCATCGCCGTACTTATGTAGGCGCAATGCCCGGCCGTATTATTCAAGGTTTGAAGAATGCGGGCACGCGTAATCCGGTCTTCTTATTAGATGAGATTGATAAGATGGCATCTGATTTCCGGGGAGATCCTTCGGCTGCGCTTCTTGAAGTGCTGGATCCGGAACAGAATAACACGTTCAGCGATCATTTCATTGAAGTTCCTTTCGATTTGTCGAACGTGATGTTTGTGACAACCGCGAACGCGACGCATACGATTCCTCGTCCGTTATTGGATCGTATGGAAATGATCTACATCCCCGGCTATACGGAGCTGGAGAAGCTTCAGATTGCCCGCAAGTATTTGCTGCCGAAGCAGAAGTCTGATCACGGACTAACGGATGAACAGCTGACCGTTGAAGAACCGACTCTGCTGAAGCTGGTTCGCGAGTATACCCGCGAGTCGGGTGTTCGGAACCTGGAACAACAGGTGGCTACCCTATGCCGGAAAACGGCCAAGAAAATCGTATCGGGCGATGAACAGTCCATTGTAATTTCACCGGATGAGCTTAAAGAGTATCTGGGACCTCAGAAGTTCCGTTATGGTATGGTAGAGGCCGAGGATCAGATTGGAGCTGTAACCGGCTTGGCATGGACTGAAGTCGGCGGTGATACGCTGGTCATTGAAGTGACAGTACTCCCGGGTAAGGGCAAGCTTACTCTAACGGGTAAACTGGGTGATGTGATGAAGGAATCCGCGCAGGCGGCTTTCTCTTATACACGTTCCAGGGCGGCTCAGCTACAAATCGATCCTGAATTTCATGAAAAGAACGATATCCATATTCATATTCCCGAAGGGGCCATTCCGAAGGACGGTCCTTCAGCCGGAATTACGATGGCTACAGCGTTAATCTCCGCTCTTACCAACATTCCGGTCAGCAAGGAAGTGGCCATGACCGGAGAGATTACGTTGCGCGGACGCGTGTTGCCGATCGGCGGACTGAAAGAGAAGTCATTGGCCGCACACCGCGCGGGCATCAAGAAAATTTTGTTACCGAAAGACAATGAGAAGGACTTAAGGGATATCCCGGACAGTGTAAGGAACGAGGTTACATTTGTACCCGTCGGCCATATGGACGAAGTTCTGGACCATGCCTTGGTAAAACCCGTGGAAGTCCTTTAGAAAGCAGGAAAGAATATGAAGGTCACCCAAGCCGAATTTACAATCAGCGCCGCGGGTCCTAAACAATACCCTGAAGATGCCTTGCCGGAGATTGCTCTGGCAGGGCGTTCTAATGTCGGCAAATCTTCACTGATTAACAAGATGCTGCAACGCAAGAACTTGGCCCGGACAAGTTCCCAGCCAGGTAAAACTCAATTATTGAATTATTACAGAATTAATGAGGCCTTATACTTCGTCGATTTTCCCGGTTACGGGTTTGCCAAGGTATCCAAATCGCTGCGCGAGCAGTGGGGCAAGATGATTGAAGAATATCTCAAACATCGGGAACCGCTTAAACTGATCTTGCATGTCATTGATCTGCGTCATCCCCCTTCTAAGGATGATCAAGCCATGTACTCCTGGTTGAAGCATTATAACTTGCCGGTATGTATCGTTACGACGAAAGCGGATAAGATCCCGAAGACGAAGTGGCAGAAGCATCTGAAGATTGTTAAGGAAACGCTTGAGGTCGATCCCCGAGACCCCATCATCATGTTTTCTTCCGAAACCGGTTTAGGCAAGGACGAATTGTGGTTACATATAGCTAAAGCTGCAAGCCTTCAAACAGAAACTGAAATCACAGCAGAATAGGAAACACCATAGGAAACGCATGATGGAAAGGCAGGAAACAGAGCATTCTTAGCTTTCTGTTGAACTTCTTCCATGAAAGCAGCGTTATTCAATGAAATTCGCTGAAAAATCACATTTTATCGGCAGGCGGGAACGTCTGCGGGTGTTGTATAATGAGATCAGGATTTAAGAATCAAGAAGCGCTTCACAAGCTGTATCACAAAGATCGGGGAGATTTTTATGGCTCAGCGGTTAGCCACGGTATATGTCCAAACCCGTTTGACACTATCGGAAACCGAAATGATGGAGTTCGCGCAATGGTTTGCCGAGCAACAAATCAACATGCAAGTAAAGGTTACGGAGAACGGTAATCATGAAATGTCGTTCGCGGATGATCTTGTTCAAGAAGGTTTATTAACCTTCGAACGAGTCGCAGGCGGATATTTGTTTCATGGCACGTGCCGATTCACCAATCCCAAGCTGGCTAATGCCATGCGTAAAGCCGTGTCGATGTATAAAGGCGACGCGATTGTACACCGGATTTATGCCGGGTACACGATGGTGTATCACTATGTAGGCGGAACGGCGATCAAGATCATCGAAAGTAAAGCCGGTGAAGAGAAGCTCGTTTACGAATACAAGGATACGCTGGGTCAACTTCAACGATTATTCGATAAGAACCATGTTGAAGCGGCTATTCAGGTCACGAATATTGAAATTAATGAGCTTCTGGACGCAAGGATTGTTTGTACCACAGAACTTGAGAAAGCTGTGATTGACAGGCAGCTTGCGCACTTGACGAAGACTTTGTTCACTTTGGAAGCATAATCTACGAGAAGGCCCTTCGGGTCTTTTTTTTTTGCTTACGAAAATTAAACGATCCTTATCACATGAAGGGTTTGCTTCACATATGTTGATGGAGTCGGGATGAGGCATAAAGTCCTAGAACCATTAACCTTCGCATATCAAAAAAAAGTATTGCAATTCAACCCAATAGATGTTATTTTTATTTTCGTTGACAATCACATATAGGAACCAGGATTCACTCAGGACGACATTAGATATGTTGCGAGAGATTTTTCCCTCGGAGAAGTGAATGACGTAGGTCCTAGCGGATGAAATTTTTACAAACATTTTATTCCTAGGAAGGGGGAACCGGAAGATGGAATACTCAACTTTCGGAAGACACGTTGCTGTTGATACTTGGGGAGTCGATTTCGACAAACTGAACAGTGCAGAATGGCTACAAGCTCAAATGGTCGAAGCAGCGGAGGCTTGCGGTGCAACCGTATTATCAGTACAATCGAAGCAATTCGAACCACAAGGAGCAACAGTGCTCGTATTACTGTCTGAGAGTCACCTCTCGATTCATACTTATCCTGAGAGAGGTTTTGCGGCAATTGACTGTTATACTTGCGGCGAAACGGTAGATCCGCAACTCGCGATCGACCATATGGTATCCGTATTGAAACCGGAGAAAGCGTATGCCAAGAAATTAGTGCGCGGACTCGGCGAATTGAAAGTGGAAACACCTGAACTGAAAGAAGCACAACTTATCAAATAAAGATTTATATAAGCGGTAACCATGGATGTTGATCCGTGGTTATTTCTTTTTTACCCCGTCCATACAATGGTACAAGAGTGAAGTGCCAGGCAGGAGGGCGAGGGAATGATGTTGAAAAGAGGATTCGGCGGCATGATGCTGCTGCTGTTAATTGTGGCTTGTGTGATTCTGTGGCCGTTATACCAGCTCTTTGGCGGTGCGCGCGATGTGGAGGGAACAGAAGGGCATCTGTTATTTCAAGTGACCGCGCTCCAGATGGAATTGTTACATAAAGGCATTCAAGAAGCTTCGGCGGAGCCCGTGGCAGAAGAACTTGCAGCCCTCAAAGAAAGGGTTTTCTCCGCGTCTTATGCCCATGAAAAGCTCACATTGGCCGTGGGTAAAGAGAGTTTAAATGAACTGATCTCTTTACGGCGGCTATCGGATTGGATTATCCGGGTTCAACTCGCGGAACGTGAACTCAGTACGGAAGAATCAGCGGTACTAAAGGAATGTCATGAACGTTTCACACCGTTATTCGAAGAATATACAGAATTGTTTAATGAAACGGGACAGCTCTATTCCGTCCGGAGCGAACGGTTGGATGAAGAGGATCGCGAGATTGCCGATTGGTTAGAGGAGCAGCTAGGTTTATAATGGTCCGCCAGCCTGAATATGGTATAGTCATTCTGGAATTAGTTCACAATAGTAAAGCTTGTGGCAAAGTGATGATTTTCTTCATAAATTATTCAAAATTGATTGGGTTTTCGCCTGATCCCAATGTCGAACTATGTTATAATAAATGATGATTTTACTAGCGGAAGGGCGGTGACGACGATATGCACATTTTGTCCGTGGGATTGAATTATAAGACAGCTCCTGTTGCGGTCAGAGAGAAGTTTGCTTTCTCTGATGAGGATTTGCCAAGAGCCTTGCAACAATTGAAAGAAACCAAGAGCATTCTGGAATGTGTCATCGTCGCCACATGCAACCGTACGGAAATATACGCAGTGGTTGACCGTTTGCATATGTGCGGGCATTTTATTCGCAGTTTTATCGAACAGTGGTTCGGCATTCCTGTATCGGACTTTAATAAACATCTTTACATCTATGAAGATGACTTGGCATTGGAGCATTTGTTCCGGGTAACGAGCGGTTTGGACTCCATGGTCATCGGTGAAACTCAGATTCTGGGTCAAGTGAGAACCGCATTTTTAACGGCTCAACGCGAGAAAGCGACAGGCACCCTATTTAATATGGTGTTTAAACAAGCGATCACTATGGCCAAGAGGGCTCATTCCGAAACATCCATTGGGGAAAGCGCGGTTTCTGTGAGCTACGCCGCAGTAGAGTTGGGCAAACGGATTTTTGGGCAATTCAACAACAAGACAGTCATGATCGTCGGTGCGGGCAAGATGAGCGAGCTGACAGGCAAGCATCTGTACGCGAACGGGGCAAGTAAGGTAATTGTCGCGAACCGCACGTATGACAGAGCCGCGCAATTGGCTGATAAGTTTAACGGCGTGGCTTGCTCCCTGGCTGAAGTTCCCGGTTTTCTCGCCGAGGTGGATATTATCATCTCGTCCACAGGTTCGGCAGGTTATGTGCTGACAAGGGAACAGGTTGCGGAAGCGATGCGCAAGCGGAAGTCCAAGACGCTCTTTATGATTGATATTGCGGTTCCGCGTGATCTTGACCCGCTAATAAACGAAGTAGCCAATGTGTTCCTATATGATATTGATGATCTGCAAGGCATTGTGGAAACGAACATGGATTTGCGCAGGAAAGAGGCCGCCAAGATTGAGGGTATGATTGTCTCAGAGATCGAAGCTTATCATCAGTGGTTTAAGATGTTAGGGGTAAGCCCCGTGATCCGGGCGCTGCAAGAGAAATCCGCATCCATCCATGAAGAGACTATGGACAGCTTGCTGAAGAAGTTGCCTGACCTGGATGAACGTGAGATCAAAGTCATTCGTAAGCTTACGAAGAGCATCGTGAACCAGATGATGCATGATCCGATCAATCGTGTGAAAGAGATGGCCGGCGGTAAGCACGGGAATGAAGCTATCGAGATGTTCACGCATATCTTTGCTCTGGAAGAACAACTCGTCAAGCTCCAAGAGGATTCGAAGCCTCAACCGAAAGCTGTGTCGCCGGTAGTAAAGGAAACATCTTCAGAGCATAACTTAACCTCCGCACCCACGCCGTTCACCTATGCGGTTATAACCCCGTAAGAATGCCCCGATCACTCGGGGCAGCTCTTTAGGGGATTATTTATTATCGGGACCGTTTTACGTAAGGGACGAAAGGAGACACTCATGGCAAGCAACAGTTGGATTTACGATGCCATTATTTATATTTATGCTTTAAGCTTGTTGTTTTTCTTCTCCGACTTTGCAAGACAGAACCGAAGCGCCAAACGCATGGGTGCGGGTTTATTAATTTTTGTTTGGGTGCTCCAAACGATCTTTTTCATAATAAGAATGATTGAACATCGCTACATGCCGGTACTCACCCTCTTTGAAGTGCTCTTCTTTTTCTCATGGCTGCTGGTGACGGTGTCTCTCGTGATGAGTCGGTTTTTCCGAATGGATTTCATTGTTTTCTTCGTAAATGTCATTGGATTTGCTATTCTTACATTAAATATATTCAGTAATCTGGAGAGCAGGGCACCGAGAACGCATGGCAATGTGGTGGATGAGTTGCTGATTGTGCACAGTTCACTTGCGATTTTGTCGTATGCCGTGTTTACCATCTCAGCCATTTTTGCCGGGATGTACTTATTTCTTCATTTTCAGTTAAAAAGCAAACAATGGTCCATGACCGTTCGCCGGTTTCCCAGTCTGGAAACAATTGATTATTTCACCAATATGAGCGCTGTGGTAGGTACGCCGCTGTTAATTATGGCGCTGACCCTAGGCATTATGCGAATTATGATATTGGGGGACTGGTCTTTATTGCTTGATATGAAAGTATGGACCTCCATATTCGTCCTGGCGGCTTACAGTTACTATCTCTGGCAGAGAGCTTCGGCAAACCGCGCCGGCGACCAGTTGGCATTGTGGAATTTGGCTGCATTCGGTATCATTATAGTAAATTTCGCAATTAATTATGTTTCCGGATTTCATCATTGGGACGGTGCTTAGCGATGGCCAAGGACACTTACTTTCCGATTTGTTTACGAATGAAGGGCCGCTTGTGTACAGTCGTTGGCGGAGGTTCTGTAGCGGAACGCAAAATACGTTCATTAATGGATACGGATGCGCGTATTAAGGTGATTGCGCCAAGATGGACCCCAGCGATCACGAAGTGGATCGATGAGGGCCTAGTTCTGGGTGAATCCAGAGTTTACCGGGACGGTGACTTGAAAGGAAGCTTTATCGTATATGCTTCAACAGATGTTCCATCGGTGAATGAACAGGTATGCCTGGAGGCTGAACAAGAAGGCATGATGTTTAATCGTTCCGATCAAGCGGATACGGGGGATTGGGTGGACCCGGCCGTTGTGCGCCGAGGCCAGCTTGCTATAACCGTTTCTACCGGCGGGGCAAGCCCGGGGATGGCGAAGGCCATACAATGCGAGCTCCAACAAGAATATGGCCCTGAATTCGAAGAGGCGCTGGATTGGTTAGCCGGACTTCGCGTTACCTTAAAGGAAACTTTGGCGGATCCGCGAGACAGGCAACGGATTCTTAAGGAACTCTGGACAGAAGACACGATTGATCAGATTCGTAACGGCGAACTTCACAAACTGAAGCAGAAAATAGCCGTTGCATTAGAACCAGGGGGGAAATGAATATGCGTACGATCGTTGTTGGATCACGTCAAAGCGCCTTGGCGCTCACACAAACGAATCAAGTTATAGATCATTTACAAAACTTGTGTACGGCGCGAGGGCTATCCGTGAACTTCGAGGTGAAGAAAATTGTGACCAAAGGGGATCAAATCCTGGATGTGACGTTATCCAAAGTAGGCGGGAAGGGTTTGTTCGTGAAAGAAATAGAACAGGCATTACTGGATCGTCATATTGATATGGCGGTGCACTCTATGAAGGATATGCCCTGGGAGTTGCCGGAGGGCTTGATTAACGGCGCGATCCCGAAGCGGGTGGATCCCAGGGATTGTATTATCTCTAAAGGAAATCTCAAGTTAAACGAGCTGCCGCAAGGAGCGAAGGTTGGAACAAGTTCACTGCGGCGAGCTTCCCAGCTGCAGCAATATCGTCCGGATCTGAACATTGAGCCCATTCGAGGCAATATCGATTCCCGTATCAAAAAGCTGGATACGGAAGGTTTTGACGCGATTGTGCTGGCAGCGGCAGGATTGTATCGTATGGGCTGGGAGGACAAGATCAGCGAATACCTGACGGTTGAAGTGTGCTTACCCGCCGTCGGACAGGGTTCCCTGGGTATTGAATGCAGAGGCGATGACATGCCGATGCTTGAAATTCTCAGTATGTTGAATGACCCTTATACCGAATTGACCGTTAAAGCCGAACGCGCCTTCCTGCGCGAACTGAACGGGGGCTGTCAAGTGCCGATCGGAGCCTATGCCGTATTGGTCGACGGGGAAGAGGGACACGGCATACAATTGACTGGTTATGTAGCCACACCTGACGGATCTGAACAGATTAAAGAGACATTGACGGGAACCGATCCTGTCGCCTTAGGAAAAGAATTAGCGGAGCGCTGCAAAGTCAAAGGCGCGGATCGTATATTGTCGCAAGTTAGGGGATGAGGCGTCATGAAGAGGGGAAAAGTCTACTTAGTCGGTGCGGGGCCGGGAGATCCTAAATTAATCACGTTGCGGGGTTTAGAATGTATTCAGCGGGCGGATGTTGTCGTCTATGATCGGTTGGCCAGTCCGCGTTTGCTTCGGCATATGAAACCGGGCGCGGAGAAAGTGTACGTGGGTAAATTGCCGGATCGACACACCATGAAGCAAGAGGACATTAATCAGTTGCTTGCGGACATCGCTTTAACAGGAAAGACGGTTACCCGATTAAAAGGCGGGGATCCCAGTATCTTCGGACGTGTTGCGGAAGAAGCGGAATTGCTGGTGGATAACGGGATCGAATTCGAAATTATCCCCGGAATCACCTCCGCCATTGCAGTGCCTACTTATGCCGGCATTCCGGTGACCCACAGGGAAATCGCTTCTTCATTATCCATTATCACCGGACACGAGAATCCGGAAAAGCTGGATCAGAATATAGACTGGGCTAAGTTGACGAACGCCACAGGGACTTTGATTTTCCTGATGGGCGTGGCGAAAATAGGCTATATCAGCGAACAGCTGATACGCTATGGCCGTTCGCCCCAAACGCCCGTCGCTCTGATCCGTTGGGGTACGCGCGTGGAACAGCGTACACTGACGGGCACGCTCGAGACGATTGCCGAACTCGTGAGGCAAGCGAACTTCCAGCCGCCGGCGGTCATCGTCGTCGGCGAGGTTGTGCTGCAGCGGGACAAGCTGCAGTGGTATGAGAAGAAGCCGCTGTTCGGCAAGCGGGTGCTCGTCACCCGCGCCCGCAGCCAGGCGAGCGAGCTCGCGGACCGGATTGATGAACTCGGCGGCGAGGCCGTCGAGTTTCCGGTTATCCGCGTCGAGCCCGTTCGCGAAGCCGCCAAGCTGGCGCAGCTCCGCGCCGCTCTGGCGCAGCTCGACACCTACGATTGGCTCGTGTTCACGAGCCCGAACGGCGTCGAGCATTTCTTCCGCAGCCTGCGCGAAGCGGCTGCGGACATCCGGGCCATCCGCCGCGACGCGAAGATCGTGGCGGTCGGCCCGAAAACGGCCGAGGCGCTCGCGGAGCGCGGCTTGGCCGTGCATGCGCTGCCCGCGGCCGATTATCGGGCCGAGGGCGTGCTTGACGCGATCCGGCCGGAGCTTGCGGCCGGACAGCGGGTGTTGCTGCCGCGCGGGGACCTGGCGCGGGCTTGGCTGCCGGCCGAGCTGACTCAGCTTGGCCTGGCGGTGACGGAAGTCGACGTCTACGAGACGGTGCCGTCGGGGGAAGATGCGGCGGAGATCGCGGAGCTGCTCCGGAACAAAGACGTACATATCGTCACTTTTACGAGCTCGTCGACGGTCACCCATCTGCTGGACTTGCTGAAGCAGGCTGGGGAGGCGGATCCGCATAACCTGCTCCAAGATATAACGGTAGTCTGCATCGGACCGCTTACAGCGGAAACCGCGCTGAAAGCGGGTATTCAAGTACATTTAACAGCTAAGGAAGCAACCATCGATTCACTTGTGGATTCGCTTGTGAACACGGCGGTTAGTGTTTAATTTCACTATGAGCTTTTGGACAACACACAAGGAGGATGGTTATGAGTTTCCCCATCACTAGACTGCGCCGTTTGCGCGGCAATGCAGGTATTCGTAATCTTGTTCGCGAAACGCGTCTAAGCGTTAACGATCTTATATATCCGTTATTCGTTACTACGGGGACTGGGGTGAAAGAAGAGATCCCTTCAATGCCGGGAGTTTATCATCTGTCTCTGGATTTATTGGAAGAGGAGGTTCGTGAAGTTTCCGCCTTGGGCATCCAAGCGATCCTGCTCTTCGGTGTTCCGGATACGAAGGATGAAGCGGGCTCATCCGCCTACGCGGAAGAAGGCATTGTGCAACAGGCAACGCGTCTCATTAAACGTGTAACACCAGACATGCTGGTTGTTGCTGACACTTGTCTGTGCCAATTCACTTCCACCGGACACTGCGGTGTCGTCCATTATGACGAAGCTTGCGGCACGGCGGAAATTCTGAATGACGAATCGCTTGCCCTCCTGGTCAAGACAGCGGTGTCCCAAGCGGAGGCTGGGGCGGATATCATCGCGCCTTCCAATATGATGGACGGCTATGTCGCAGCCATCCGCAGCGGATTGGACGAAGCCGGGTTTACGAATACGCCGATTATGGCGTACTCTGTGAAATACGCTTCAGCCTTCTACGGTCCTTTCCGGGATGCTGCGCACTCCACACCACAATTCGGCGATCGCAAGACCTATCAGATGGACCCGGCTAACGGACGCGAGGCCCTGCGCGAAGCGGAATCCGATGTGCTTGAAGGCGCGGATCTGTTAATGGTGAAGCCGGCTCTGGCTTATATGGATATCATTCGCGCCCTCAAGGAGAACTTTGATTTACCGGTTGTGGCTTACAATGTGAGCGCGGAATATTCCATGGTAAAAGCGGCGGCCGCGAACGGCTGGGTCGACGAGAGAGCGATTGTGCTGGAAACCTTAACCGGATTTAAGCGCGCTGGCGCGGATATTATCATCACTTATTACGCCAAAGATGTTGCAGCCTGGCTGCGTGAGAATTAATCGTCATTCCCGTTTATAATAGAAATACTTGAACTACACCGGGCGCCTTCAGGGGCGCCTCTGTTGTAAGTTGTAGTACCCGTTCAATTTCCAATTCTAATAGACAGGTTGTGTATGTAATGAAGCAGAACAATTCAGTTCGTCAAGACGCTCGTTCCAGAGCCGCATTCGAGGAAGCCAAGAGCTACATCCCCGGAGGTGTCAACAGCCCCGTTCGCGCCTTTAAATCTGTGGGCTTAACACCGGTCTACATGGAACGCGGCGAAGGTGCCCGAGTATATGATATTGACGGAAACTCTTATATTGATTATGTGGCTTCCTGGGGGCCACTGATTATGGGGCACGCCCATCCCGAGGTTGTGGAAGCGCTGAAGAGAACGGCTGAGAAAGGTACGTCCTTCGGGGCGCCGACGGAGATGGAAACGGTGATGGCGAAGCTGGTTTGCGAGCGCGTTCCGTCGATCGAGATTGTCCGTATGGTCAATTCGGGAACGGAAGCGACGATGAGCGCTCTGCGTTTGGCCCGCGGCTACACGAAGCGGAACAAAATCCTGAAGTTTGAAGGTTCCTACCACGGCCACGCTGACGCGTTGTTGATTAAAGCGGGCTCTGGTGTTGCCACGTTAGGATTGCCCGACAGCCCCGGTGTTCCGGAAAGCGTTGCGGTAAACACGATTACGGTGCCTTATAACGATTTGGCTTCCGTTGAAACCGCCTTCGAACGTTACGGCGAAGAAATCGCCTGCATCATTGTCGAACCGATTGCCGGGAACATGGGCGTTGTGCCTCCGCAGCCCGGATTTTTGCAAGGTTTGCGCGATGTAACGATGAAGTACGGGGCATTGCTGATCTTCGATGAGGTGATGACGGGGTTCCGGGTTCATCTGAACTGCGCGCAGGGCTTATACGGCGTAACGCCTGATCTAACTTGTTTAGGCAAGGTAATCGGAGGAGGGTTGCCGGTAGGCGCGTACGGCGGCAGACGCGAGATTATGGAGCAGATCGCGCCAAGCGGGCCGATTTATCAAGCAGGAACCTTGTCCGGGAATCCGCTTGCGATGGCGGCGGGATACCATACGCTGCGTTTACTTGGGGAACCGGGTGTCTACGAGCGGTTGGAGCAATTATCCTCGCGTTTAGCGGACGGGTTTATGCGGAACAGCGCGGAACGGGGAATCGAGTCTACGTTGAATCGTGTCGGTTCAATGGTATGTCCGTTCTTTACGGCGACCGAGGTGGTCAATTATGATACCGCGAAAACTTCGGATCTGAACCGGTTCAAAACCTATTTCGGTCAAATGCTAGATCTGGGCGTCAGCGTCGCCCCTTCCCAGTTTGAAGGGATGTTTGTTTCCGCCGTGCATACGGAAGAAGATATCGACCGGACGATTGAAGCGCATCGCACCGCGCTCCAAGGACTGTGATCCCTGTTGATTCAACCGGCCAACCTGAAGATAAAGGGTCGCAAACCACGGTTTCGTCCAGTCTGAAGGGGTCCGGTGCTCAGCGCAAAGGCGAATGGCTCGAGCTTGGCATCACCGCGGCTGATCTTCAAGATTTGGAGACGGCCGGCATCACCGACTTCGTCAGCCGTCTCCTGCGCACGCCGCCGGCGTTCGCGCGCAAACTGCAAGCTTCCGGCGGCCTGCAGCAGAGCGGCGACAAGCTGCGGCTGCGTTTGTTCGGGGCGGAGCCTGCAGGCTTCGCGCCGGAGTGGATGGACCTCCCCGTGCTGTATGAAGATGACTATGTGCTAGTCATTCTCAAACCAGCCGGGCTTAAAGTCCATCCCACCGACGGTGAACCCGGCACGTTGGCGCACGGCGTCGCCTCCTACTTCGAATGCACCGGCCAAGCTTGCGCTGTGCGTCACGTCCATCGTCTGGACGAATGGACGAGCGGGCCGGTGCTTTACGCCAAGGGCGCGCTTGCCCTCGCGCGCCTCGATGATGCGATGCGGCGCAAGGCGATCGGCCGCATCTATGTGGCGCTGGCCGCCGGCGAGCTGTCACCGCCGGCGGGCCGCGTGGATCTGCCGATCGGGCGGGATCGGCATCACAAGCAGCGGCGCAGAGTGTCGCCTGGGGGCGAGGAGGCCGTCACGTATTACGAGACGGTCTCCTCCGCCGGGGGCGCTTCACTCGTACGGCTGCGCCTCGAGACGGGACGCACGCATCAGATTCGCGTGCATATGAGTCATCTCGGGCATCCGCTGCTGGGGGACAGCCTATACGGAGGCAGTCTGCATCAAGGGATTACCCGGCAGGCGCTGCACGGGGAAAGACTGATCTTTCCACATCCGTTGACCGATGAAGAAATTGAAGTTGCAGCGCCGTGGCCAGAGGATTTCTTGGCCGCATGCGCCAAACTCCAACTAAAAATGTAGTCATGCTCCTTTCCCTTCGGCCATATATATAGACGGAAAGCATTTTGGATTCTCAAGACGAGCAGCCAACGATTTTCCGATGGTTGAAGGGAGGATTTGTATAGTGACGGAGCATAACGGGTTAAGATTTGATATTTATGAACGCGTTCATCTGGCTGAAGAAGGCATTGGCATTGCTGAATTGGAAGAAGCCGAGCTGCTGCCCTATATTGAGGTGTATTCCAACGGAGAGCAAGCCGTGCTCAGAGGCAGCTTGTTGCTTACCGGCAAATATCTGGGGGAAGACGAGTTCAGAAGCAGCGTAGAGCTTCAGCACTCCATCCCCGTGGAAATTTCCATTCCCATGACACGTGTCAGTCGGTTGGAAGATATCCAGGTGGAAATTGAAAACTTTGATATTGACGTGTTGTCCAACCGAAGCTTAAATGTCACAGGATTGCTTACACTGCGGGGTGTACAGCTGGTAACGGAAACGGTGGAATCCCGCTGGGACGAGGAAGAAATCGTCGCCGTGCACCAAACGGAAGATGTGCGTGAGCTTTACAACCCTCGCAATTATCCGCTGGATGCTGAACCTTCCATCTCCGCAGCGGAGTACTATGAACAACTCAATCAACAAACACAAGGTGAACGTCCTCTGTACCCATGGGAAACGGAATCCAGAGAAAACGAGTCTCAAGGGGAGAGCACACCGTACACGGGTACCGCCAGCTATAATACGTTGTTATCTGAGCCTGTTTCGGAAGACTATAATGCCGTTTCCGATCCGGAAGCTTATGCTTATGACGCGGGGCAGCGTACGGAACAAGAGGTTTATTATTCGGCTGAGGCTCAGGTTCAGGCTGAAGAGGAGCCGAACTATAATTCCTACGAGCAGGCGGGTTACGCCGCTTCCTATGGACAACAAGAGCAGCAAGAGTCCGCTTATTCCTATGATGACTCCTCCTATGATCGCAACCAAGAAAACTATGTTGCCGAAGAATACAAGGAGCCTAAGCTGGCTTTCGGCGTGAAACGTGATCAGGAAGTTGATCCAAGCGCCCCTGCACCATACGGATTGCAGAATCTGATACATACGTCTGCGCCCAGAGATGCCGATGCCGGGGAAGAGGAAACGGAAGCCTATGAGAGCGCGGCGTATATCGGCGGTTCATCTGGAGATGAATTGCAGTGGAAGAATTTATTTTTGGCCAATGCAACCGAAGAAACTTCTTTCCGTAAGCTTAGAATGTGTATCGTTCAGAGGGAAGAGACCATCAGTACCATTGCTGAACGATATAACTTGAACCCGCGGGAAATTGCGCTTTACAATCGCTTGGACGATCAGACGGTGTCCGCAGGGCAAGTGCTGTACATTCCGCGCTGACCATAATAAAAAAGCCTCCCCGCCGAAATCGGACTGAAAACCGATGACGTG
Source organism: Paenibacillus swuensis (assembly GCF_001644605.1). Classification (NCBI taxonomy): domain Bacteria; kingdom Bacillati; phylum Bacillota; class Bacilli; order Caryophanales; family Paenibacillaceae; genus Paenibacillus; species Paenibacillus swuensis. The sequence goes on from NZ_CP011388.1 coordinate 3,135,510, forward strand.
CAAGGAGGCTTATATTTTGCCCGTGATTAGTACATGTCGAGCAGAAAGCCCAGATAGGCCAGAAACAAACCAAACAGCAACACGATGTCAAACCCCGTCGGAAACAGCAATGTGCGCACGAATTGAACACAGATAACCGGAAATAAAACCCCTTTAACTTGATAACGGATTCTCCACCACCAACGTTCCACCGCGAAACCTCCTCATTCTCTATCCGTTCTTTCTGTCATCTTATGAAATACGCCCGGCAAATGTCCCTGTACCCTCAGTTTATGAAGAAGATAAGCTCGCTTATGACTCCGTTTGGACTTACAAAAGATTGACTCCTCCTTCAAGAATGAGTATTATAGGGATAATAAATGTCTATACTGAGTTCTAATAAGGAATGACGTTGATCGGGAGGAGTACGCAGCCAACCCTGCAGAGAGCGAAACCATTTGCTGAGAGGTTTCGCAGGATGTAATTGCGGAAAGTCGCCCGGGAGTTGCTGGATCTGTACAGATCAGCCGGTTGCAGCCGTTATCTGTTGAGTGCCGTGTGCGGAGCTATGGGTTTAAACCGAGCTGAACATTCACACGGAACAAAGGTGGTACCACGGAAGCTAAACCTTTCGTCCTTTGGGGCGAAGGGTTTTTTTGTTGTTTAAATCGATATTGTGGAGGAAACAGTCATGTCAGAACCAACCGAAACGAAACAAACAGGCTCCATGCCGACCACTTATGATCCCAAAGCCGCCGAAGCGAAATGGTACGCTTATTGGAACGAACATGGTTTCTTTAAAGCCGGAGAGCGCAAAGACGCGGAAACGTACACCATCGTTATACCGCCTCCCAATGTTACGGGTATGCTTCATATCGGCCACGCTTTGGACTTTACATTGCAGGATATCCTGATTCGCACGAAACGCATGCAAGGCTATGACGCCCTATGGCTGCCGGGTACCGATCACGCGGGGATTGCCACACAAACACGTGTGGAAGCGAAGCTGCGGGAAGAGCAGGGGCTGACCCGTTATGATTTGGGCCGGGAGAAATTTCTTGAGCAAGTGTGGGACTGGAAAGATCAATACGCGAACACGATACGGGATCAATGGGCCAAAATGGGCTTGTCGCTGGACTACAGCCGCGAGCGATTCACGTTGGATGAAGGCTTATCCAAGGCGGTTCGCGTTGTATTCAAAAAGTTGTACGATAAAGGCCTGATTTACCGCGGTAACTATATTATTAACTGGGATCCGGCAGCGCGTACGGCCTTGTCGGATATCGAGGTTGAATATAAAGAAGTTCAGGGCAATCTCTATCATTTGCAGTATCCGTTAAAAGACGGCGGAGGATATATCACGGTGGCTACCACGCGTCCGGAGACGATGCTTGGCGACACCGCGGTCGCGGTGCATCCTGAAGACGAGCGCTACAAGCACTTGATCGGTTCCATGCTCGTACTGCCCATTATTGGCCGTGAAATCCCGATTATCGCCGATGATTACGTGGAGAAAGAGTTCGGCAGCGGCGCGGTGAAAATTACACCGGCTCATGATCCGAATGACTTTGAGATGGGTTTGCGTCATAACCTGCCGCAGATTCTTGTCATGGACGAATCCGGCACGATGAACGCGAATGCAGGCAAGTATCAGGGAATGGACCGCGCGGATTGCCGCAAGGCTATTGTCGAGGATATGAAAGCCTCTGGCGTATTGGTGAAGATCGAGGAGCATGTGCATCAAGTCGGTCACAGCGAACGCAGCGGTGCGGTGGTAGAGCCGTATTTGTCCACGCAATGGTTTGTGAAGATGAAACCGTTGGCGGAACGCGCGATTGAAGCGCAGAAATCCGGAAAAGGCGTGCAATTCGTTCCGGACCGTTTCGAGAAAATTTATTTACATTGGATTGAGAATGTAAGAGACTGGTGTATTTCGCGTCAGCTTTGGTGGGGACACCGGATTCCTGCTTGGTATTGCCAGACTTGCGGCGAACCGACCGTATCCGATGAGGAAGCGACTTCCTGTTCGCATTGCGGTTCCTCGGATTTGCGCCAGGATAACGATGTGCTGGATACATGGTTCAGTTCCGCGCTTTGGCCCTTCTCCACGTTGGGCTGGCCTGACGATGCCGAAGATCTCAAGCGTTATTATCCGACAGGCGTATTGGTTACGGGTTATGATATTATCTACTTCTGGGTAGCCCGGATGATTTTCACAGCATTGGAATTCACGGATGAAATTCCGTTTAAAGATGTGTTGATCCATGGATTGGTACGCGATTCCGAAGGACGCAAGATGTCCAAATCACTTGGAAACGGCGTGGATCCGCTCGATGTGATTGAGCAGTACGGCGCTGACGCCATGCGCTTTATGATTTCAACAGGCAGCACGCCTGGTCAAGATCTGCGCTTCCGCTTCGAGAAAGTGGAGCAGGCGCGTAATTTTGCCAATAAGATCTGGAATGCTTCCCGCTTTGCCCTCATGAATTTGGAAGGCGTAACGGCAACGGATATTGATATTTCCGGAGAGCTGGGGACAGCCGACCGCTGGATTCTGCATCGCTTGAATGAAACGGCTCGGGATATTACGCGCCTGATCGATTCGTACGAGTTTGGCGAAACCGGCCGGATTCTGTACAACTTTATCTGGGACGATCTGTGCGACTGGTATATTGAGTTCGCGAAGCTTTCCCTTTATGGCGAAGACGCTGCGGCGAAGAAACAAACGCAATCCGTTCTCGCTTACGTTTTGGATCATACCCAGCGTATGATTCACCCGTTCATGCCGTTTATTTCGGAAGAGATCTGGCAGCATCTGCCGCATGAGGGTGAGACGATTACCCTGGCCGCCTGGCCGCAATATGACGCATCCAAAGAAGCTCCGGACGCCGTGAAAGAAATGGAACTGCTTATGGATATTATTCGCTCCGTTCGTAACATCCGTGCGGAAGTTAACGTGCCGATGAGCAAAAAGATTGAGTTGATGGTGAAGGCGGCGGATGCCGATACCCTCGCTATTTTGCGCAGGAATGAAATGTATTTGACCCGTTTCTGTAATACGTCAGCGCTTGAGGTGGACACCGATGTGGCCGCGCCTGACAAAGCCATGACTACCATCGTGACCGGTGCGGAACTGTTCTTGCCTTTGGCCGGACTGATCGATATTACTCAAGAGATTGCGCGGTTGGAGAAGGAAGCGGCTACGCTCACTTCTGAAGTGGAACGTGTGGATAAGAAGCTTTCCAATCAAGGTTTCGTGGCCAAAGCGCCTGCGCATGTAATCGAAGAAGAGAAGGCGAAACAGAAGGATTATGCGGATAAACGGGATAAAGTAATGGCTCGGATCGCTGAACTGCGCGGGTAACGAACTCCATAGTTAAAGGATGAACTACATGACTAAATCCGGCGAAATCATGCCGCTTCAAACCTATAGAGAAGCTGTAGAGTGGATTAACGGGCTGATTCCTTTCGGGATTAAGCCCGGATTACAACGTATGGAAGTATTTATGGAGAAGCTGGGCCATCCGGAACGGAGGCTCAAGTTCATCCATGTCGCAGGTACGAACGGCAAAGGCTCTACCTGTGCTTATTTGGAACGGGTTTTGCGTCAAGCCGGATATGATACAGGGATGTTTACTTCTCCCTATATGGAGAAGTTTACGAACCGGTTGAAATTTAACGGTGAGGATATTCCTGAGGATGTCCTGCTAACCTTAACCAATCGGCTGAAACCCATCGCTTTGGAGATTGAGGAAAGCGAGTTGGGATCTCCCACAATGTTTGAAGTGACCACCGCGCTCGCCATTGCTTATTACGGTACCGTGTCTTTTCCGGATTGGGTTGTCTGGGAAGCCGGTCTCGGGGGACGCTTGGATTGTACGAACATTGTCAATCCTGTTGTTTCCGTGATTACCAATGTCGGCCACGACCATATGGATGTGTTGGGGGATACGCTTGCTGAAATTGCTTCGGAAAAAGCGGGCATCATTAAACCCGGTGTACCCGTAGTTACGGGCGCCGATCAACCGGAAGTGCTCCAGGTCATTCTTGAAAAGGCGAGAGAACGCCGGAGCTCCGCGTATGTTTTGGGAGATCAGTTTTCATTTGTGTCGAAAGCGGTTAAAGAGAACGAGCAGCACTTTGATTTCCAGGGACCTTTCCGCCCGTTGAAAGATATCGCCATTGCCATGAACGGCAGACATCAGATGGTGAATGCCACCGTTGCACTGATGACACTGGAAGTATTGCGGCAGTATTCGGCTGTCCTTTTGGAAGATGAAGATGTCCTGGCGGGTTTTGGAGCCACCGGCTGGCCGGGAAGGCTGGAAATGGTAGCAAGCGAACCTCGTATTCTTCTAGACGGAGCTCATAATCCTGAGGGTGCGGCGACGCTTGCGGAGGCTTTAACGACGGTTTATTCTTATCGCAAATTGAATTTAATGGTAGGTATGCTTTCTACCAAGAATCATTTGGGATATTTGAAGCATATACTACCCATAGCGGATAATCTTATCCTTACCGAACCGGATTTTCGAAAAAAGATGGATGCGGCTGAGCTTCTTCGATTGGCGGAAACATTGCAGCGAGACATGAACAGAGAGATCCCGATCGTGGTAGAGCCCGACTGGCGTAAGGCGTTGGATCTTCTGAAAGACATGACGGAACAGGAAGATCTGGCGGTTGTTTCAGGAACGTTATATCTGATTTCAGATGTGCGCTCCTGGATTTTATATCATTCCGATTCGGAAAAAGGTTGGTGAGACAGATTTGAATACAGCGGAACATGTACATTTTATCGGAATCGGCGGCTACGGCATGAGCGCGATCGCGAGAGTCATGCTGGAAATGGGATACCGGGTCACCGGCTCCGATGTCGCACAGCAAGAGTTGACGGACAAACTGGCGGCCAAGGGCGCGCAAATTTATATCGGTCATGAAGCGGGCAACGTGCAGGGAGCTAACCTGGTTGTTTATTCCACGGCTCTGACCAAAGATAATGTAGAGATTATGGAAGCGGAAAAACTGAATATTCCTGTGATTCACCGTTCTCAGATGCTCGCCCGCTTAATGAATGTTCGCAAGGGCGTAGCCGTGGCGGGAGCACACGGGAAAACTACTACTTCCTCCATGATTGCTCTGGTCATGGAGTTATGCGGAACCGACCCGACGTATATTATCGGGGGAGAAATTATGAATGTCGGCAACAATGCCAAAGCAGGTAAAGGGGATTATGTGGTGGCGGAGGCCGATGAGAGCGACGGCTCTTTTCTGCAATATCATTCTACCCTTGCCGTAGTGACGAATATTGAACCGGATCATCTGGAGAACTATGATGGCAATTATGAAAATCTAAAAGCCGCTTACGTGAAGTTTCTGAGTCAGGTTAAGGATGACGGTAAAGCGGTCATCTGTCTGGATGATGCGGATTTAGCGGAGATGAAGCCGAAGCTGAACAGCGAGGTTGTGACTTACGGAATCCATTCCGAAGCCGATTACACAGCTCGCAATATTCGCTTGGGGGATCGTAAGGTGGCCTATGAGGTATATCACGGGGTGACGTTACTGGGAGAAGTGGAATTATCCGTTCCCGGAAAGCATAACGTTTACAATTCCCTGGCTACCATTATCGTATGTCTGGAAGCGGGAATTCCGTTTGCCCGTATAGCGGAGGCGATCAAGGAGTTCCGCGGCGCCAAACGTCGTTTTCAGGTGTTGGGCGAGGTGGACGGCATCCTCGTTATAGATGATTATGCGCATCACCCGACGGAAATTGAAGCGACGATATCTGCCGCTAAAGCTACCGGAAAACATATCATTGCTGTGTTCCAGCCTCAGCGTTACACGAGAACATTCTTCTTGCTGGATCAATTCAGCCGGGCGTTTCATGAAGCGGATGAAGTCATCATCACGGATATTTATTCGCCGGCGGGGGAGAAGCAGATTGAAGGCGTGAATTCGCAGAAGCTGGTGGAATTGATTATACAGAACAGCAATGCCAACACAACGTACTTACCGACCAAAGAAGAGGTGCAAACGCTCTTGTTGAACCGTGTGAAGAGCGGCGATCTTGTCATCACGATGGGTGCCGGAGATATTTGGAAGGCAGCCGACGGATTGGCTAAAGGATTGCGCGCCCGGGTCTAGAAATTTATTGTTGATCCCGGTTTGATGTGATACAATTCTTCCACATATGAAAGTGGCATAGCATGCCCTGAATTCTCTCTTAAGAGGGAGGATTTGGGGCTTTTTGGTATTGTTTTTAAATTAGAATGAGATAGGGGGATATTCTTGGGGTTTACGGAGGAGCACGAGCGATGGTTGCAGCAACATTTGGCAAGCAGGACCGGTGAGCGCAAAGATCGTCTGAAGCGTGGGCATGCGCATGGGGAACGATTGTTTTGTGAGAAGGTGTGGTGGCCTTTAGTTGGCACATTGGAGTACTTGCACCCAGAATATGAAGTGGCGGATTGGAGAGGGCGGCCGTATTTTGTGGATTTTGTATGGAAGAGAGGCTATGTGAATGTGGGACTGGAGATCAAATCATTTGGGACGCATGTGCAACATAGGGATCGGTCCGGTTTTCGCAAAGAAAATAATCGGGAATTGTACATTAGAGGACGGGGGGTGGAAGTACTATCGGTATCCTATGATGAAATTGTAGAGAATCCTTCATTGGTTATGTCTTTATTACAGCCCATATTTGCACCGTTGATGCATAGAAAAGAATCGGAAAAACCATTTACTCGAAATGAACGAGACACCTTACGGCTTGCTGTGCGGCAGGGTGGTTTCATTCGTCCAGTCGATGTGATGAATGAGCTGGAATTGGGACGCAAGAGCGTAGTGCTCATCATACAAAGTTTGTGCGAACAAGGTAAGTTATCCCCAGTGAACAACGGTGCTCGTACAACCAAATATGAATTGAACTGGTCAGAGATGGACTCGTGGAGAATTTAGTGTGCCTGGGGAAATTAAATCAGCGGAAAAGGGTGGATGGGTAGAAAATAGTGTGCCCAGGGACATTAATCTGGCGGATATAGGTGGCAGGGGAGCGAATAGAGTGCCTAGGGGCATTAAACTGACGGATATAGGTTGTAGGAGAGCGAATAGTGTGCCTAGGATCATTAAATCGGCGGATGTGGGTGGATGGGGATCGAATAGAGTGCCTAGGGACATTAAATCGGCGGATGTGGGTGTATGATGATCGAATAGAGTGCCTAGGGACATTAAATCGGCGGATGTGGGTGTATGATGATCGAATAGTGCGCCCAGGGACTTTAAATCAGCTGAAATGGGTGGATGGGTAGAAATTAGTGTGCCCAGGGACATTAAATCATCGGATGGTTTTGGGGGTAAAGATTGGTACTGAATGTAGAGCGAATGGTGTCCCTTGCTAAAATTTTGTCCGCATCTATCATATTTGCCCGCATTGTCTCATAGATTTGTTAATAGACTATGGACAAGGGAGCGGATCCATGTGAACAAAGCGAGAATAACGTACAGATTTGACCGTCCGGAAAAACCAACCGGTGCTCATTCACATAAAGATGACAAGGGCAACATTCAGGGGAAAGTGATTCCGTTGACAGTGGAGGAGGTGTCCGTCACGGAAACGGTCACTCCTGCGGCAAGAGATAATGAGCACTCACCTTCTCCTGACCCAACGGAGCCAAGCGATACCATCGTGTTCAATCCTGCTCCTGTCGCCAAACAAACCAAGGAGAAGAAGGAGAACCAAGCGAACAATGAATTAAAGCCAAAGAGGGAAGCAACACTGACCTCCATACCGGACAAGTCTCCAACCTATGCCGATACCCAACCGCTCAATCAATTTACAACGGATTATGGTGCCTGGAATAGTCCCTTTACGGAAGAAACATATCGTTTAGAAAGAATGATCCGGGAGTCAGATCGAACCGCGTATGCCGGAACGCAAGGTTCCAAGGCCTCAAGGAGCAACCTGGATTCAGAAACAGGGTACTATGTGGAAGAAACCTCAATGGACCGGGAATATCATAGACCGATTATTGACGAACGTCCGATACGTCCTTCCGCCGCTTTTCGTACCCGCGGTTCCGAGGGCATTTCTTGGTTCAAAATTTTCGGCTCTGTTACAGCCGCCATCGCAACCGGCGCGTTGTTCGGTTATGTGGTACTTTCACTTTTTAACCCGGACTCAAACATGAATTTGCTAAACCCGATGAACAGCTTTGGAAACGCGGCAACGCAGAAGAACGATAATACGAACACGACTACACAGAACCCAGCGGCCAACAACATAAGTGGTGCCAATAAACCTACAGAGGCAACGGCAGGTACTTTGGAAGCAGCTTGGCCAGCCAGAACCTATTACGTGCTGCAGAACGGCGTGTTCAGCACTCTGGAGGGAGCGGAAACCGCTAAGGAGGACTTGAAACAGAAAGGCTATGCTGCCGCTTGGGAAGCGGGTAGTCAATATACGGTCTTTGTTGGGATGACGGACACTCAGGAACAAGCCAAAAGTCTTGGCGAACAGTTAAAACAAGATGGTCTGGAGGTCTATGCCAAGGCGTTCGAATTGCCTGCGGTATCACGAATTCACTGGCAAGGCGGTGAGTCGGAGGCTCCGGGGCTCTATGCCGAACAAAGCAGCAAGCTTGCCGGTCAGCTTGCGCAATGGACACAAGCCCATTTGCAGGATGCGGCACCGGCTTCACTAACCGATGGCGAATGGTCCGCCCTTAAGCAATCCCATGAAACCTGGACGAAATTAGCATCCGAAGCTTCGGAAGGACTTCCCGAAGCGGGACGAAAGTTGATGGGACAAATGAATCAATCCATGAACAATGCGGTCATGGCTATGGAGCAATATCGCAAACAAACATCAACTTCGTATTTATGGCAGGCGCAAAGCGCGCTCCTACAGTTTATAATGACAGAGAAGGAATGGCTGCTAGCGATATCAGCAGATCCTTCATAAGCGGTTAGAGCGAGGAATTATACTAACAGTCTTCATACTGCGAGGACTGACAACCGACCCGTTGTCAGTCTTTCTGCCGTGATTACAAATAAATCCAAGTGTGCGTTGTGCACGGCGTCGATAAGGGCTTATAATAATAGGTAATCCACAAGCGCGGAGGAATTCGGACGATGAAGAAGAATACGTTGACGTTAATCATTTTTATTCTATTAGGATTATTGCTAGGTTCGATTGCGGCGCATGTGTTGTCCGGCGTGAAACAGTTATCTTTTTTGACCGAATCCACAATGATTTCATGGCAACCCCGCGCGAATCTAGATGTAATTAGTTATGATCTCAAGTTACAGGTTAAACTAAGCGTGATGAGCATCTTGGGTTTAGTTGCATCCATCTGGATTTACCGCAAGTTGTAGTGAACAGGCAGATTACTAAACTTCCAACATTTGCTGTTGTTGGTTTAGGTCGAATACCGATATAGTAGCATTAGGTTTTAAGTCCTGCTTTCATCTCATCTCATCTGGTTATTAAGCATCAGGAGGACAAGCCGTTGACAAATGTACAACATCATCTTATTTTGGCTTCATCTTCACCACGCAGACAGGAATTGATCCGGACACTGGGTATTCCTTATTCCATCAGGGTCAGCAACGCGGATGAAACGACAGCTCCGGGAATGCTTCCGCAAGCGATTGTTGAATCTTTATCCTTATGTAAAGCACAGACGGTACTAGATTTGCTGACACATGAAGAACGCTCGGACAAGCACATTATCGGCTCGGATACCATCGTTGTGTTGGATGGTGAGGTGTTAGGCAAACCCCGGAATGAACGGGATGCGCATAGGATGTTAACTCGGCTGCAAGGCCGGGTGCATGAAGTATACAGCGGTGTTGCTGTTATTCAAGCTTCCGATGGCAAGTACGAGGTCGCTCATAACATGACGCGAGTTACGATGAAGCCGTTGGACGCGGCTGCCATAGATCGTTACATCGCTACCGGAGAGCCGATGGATAAGGCAGGTTCCTATGCGATTCAAGGGATCGGAGCGACGATGGTTACCTCTATTGAAGGGGACTACTTCAACGTGGTGGGTTTGCCGTTATCGCTTTTATCGGATTTGCTTGCTAAATTTGGCATACGTGTGTTGTAATTTGCCGGAACATGTTTAATTACATTAAGACAAAGGCAGGGATAGCTGTTGATGGAGTCGCCCAATTTAACGTTGCGCGATGTCCCGAATGAGGAACGACCCAGAGAACGCATGCAGCAATTTGGGGCTTCTGCACTAAGTAACGCCGAATTACTTGCTATTCTACTCAGAACTGGTACAATAGCTGAATCTGCGGTCCGTTTGGCCCAGAGATTGTTGCAAGAAACCGGCGGTCTTCGGCCGTTGGTCGAGATGAGAACGGAAGAACTCATGAAGTTTAAAGGCATTGGAAGCGCCAAGGCCATTCAGATTCAGGCAGGCATTGAGCTGGGTCGTAGAATGGGTCGAACACAGCTACCCGAGACGGTAACCGTCCGTTCCCCGGAAGATGCTGCGAACTATTGTATGGAGGATCTGCGTTATCTGCAGAAAGAACACTTTGTTGTGTTATTCCTTAATACCAAGAATCACATCATAGGGCAAGAGACGCTGTCCATGGGAAGTCTGAATGCTTCCATTGTTCATCCGCGGGAAGTGTTTCGCGCGGCGATCCAGCGCAGCTCGGCCTCGTTAATTTGCGTACATAACCATCCGAGCGGAGATCCGACTCCAAGTCCGGAAGATATCGCCATGACGCGTCGTCTGATTGAAGCCGGTGAAATCGTCGGCATAGACGTTTTGGATCACATCATTATCGGAGATTTGAGGTACGTAAGTTTGAAGCAGCAGGGCTTGTTGTAATATAATGAAAATTGATTGCAAGATTGAAGGGAGCTACATACACAATGTTTGGTGGTTTTACAAAAGATTTAGGGATTGACCTGGGAACAGCGAACACGCTGGTATATGTGAAAGGTAAAGGAATAGTCGTGAGAGAGCCCTCTGTGGTTGCCCTCCGTACAGATACAAAGACGATCGAGGCTGTGGGTGAATCCGCCAAGAAGATGATTGGCCGTACACCGGGCAATATCCGTGCCGTTCGCCCGATGAAAGACGGCGTTATTGCCGACTTTGAAACAACAGCAACGATGATTAAATATTTCATCAGACAAGCGCAGAAGCAGCGCTCCATATTTCCCCGTCATCCGGCGGTTATGGTTTGTGTGCCTTCCGGGATTACCGCGGTAGAGAAACGCGCGGTAGAAGATGCTACGAAGCAAGCGGGCGCGAAGGAAGCTTATACCATTGAAGAGCCGTTTGCTGCAGCCATCGGCGCGGATTTGCCGGTTTGGGAACCGACAGGCAGCATGGTAGTGGATATCGGCGGCGGTACAACAGAAGTAGCTGTCATCTCTTTAGGAGGCATTGTAACTTGCCGTTCGATCCGGATTGCCGGCGATGAGATGGATGAAGCCATCACACAGTATATTAAACGCATGTATAACCTCATGATCGGTGAAAGAACGGCAGAGCAATTGAAGATGGAAGTGGGCTCTGCAACAACTTCGGATAAGCCGGAAACGATGGAAATTCGAGGCCGTGATTTGGTTACGGGATTGCCTAAGACGTTGACCGTCACTTCCGATGAGGTCACGGATGCATTGCAAGATACAGTGAATGCCATCGTTGAAGCGGTTAAAGTCACGCTGGAGAAATGTCCTCCGGAGCTGGCTGCGGATATTATGGATCGCGGTATCGTGCTTACGGGCGGCGGAGCGTTGCTGCGTAACCTGGATAAGCTGCTTTCCAAAGAGACAGGCATGCCGGTAATTGTAGCCGACAATCCGCTAGATTGCGTGGCGATCGGAACGGGACGCGCGCTTGATAACATTCATTTATTCAAAACGAAATCCGGCGGCCGCTCCAAGCGCTAAGAAGCTCAAGCTTTGACGGCATGACAAGAACTCAGGATAGGTTGGAAGGTGTTCGTATTGATTAAGCTTTTTGGGAGTAAGAAACTAATTGTGTTTATGCTGGCTTTTATCTTCTTTATAGCCTTGATGGGTTTTACTTCTGCCAGAGTGTATAAATTCTCTTGGCCCGAAAAGTTTATGAAAGATTCCGTCTCCTTCACCCAAAGTTTATTTTATAAGCCCGCTAGCTCTATAGCGGGCTTCTTTGGGGAAATTCGGAACTTGCGGGTTATTTATGAAGAGAATAAGGTATTGAAAGCAACGACGGCTCAATACGCCAGAGACCGGGTTCGTCTGAATTATCTGGAAGATGAGAATAAGAGTTTGAAGTCAAACTTGAATTTCACAGAGCGGCAGAAGAATGCCAACAACTATACGTTCCGATATGCGGAAGCCACGGCGCAGAGTCCGGATCCTTTCAACAACAGCATCACCATTAACCTCGGCGAGAAGGACGGCATTGTAGCCAATATGGCGGTCATGACCGAGAAAGGTTTGGTCGGTCGCATCATCTCCACTTCGGCGTTCTATTCCAATGTACAGTTAATCAGTGATCTGAATGCGAAGGAAACGGCTACCAAAGCAATCGCGGCCACTACGATGGATAACGGAAAGCTGACCAATTCCTTTGGGATGATTGAAAGCTATGATGCCAAGACAGGAATGCTGCAAATGACGAAGATCCCGCCTGCCAATAAGCTGAAGAAAGGCGATATGGTGATTACTTCCGGAATCGGAGGCGTCTATCCGCGGGGAATCATTATAGGAACCGTCGATCGAGTAGGTGTAGGCGAGTTCGGTATCACCCATGTTGCGCAAGTGAAGCCCGCCGCGAACTTAAAGCAGCTGAAAGACGTGTTCATCGTGGAAGTACCGAAGTCATGAGGTGTTAAAGTAGCATGAGAAGAAATCTATCCATCATTTTACTGGTGCTGTTCGTATTGGAAGGGTCCATTTTCCCGTGGCTTATTCCGGGAAGTTGGCAAGACATGGTACGATTTGCGCCGCATTTGGCATTTGTCGTTATTATCTATATCGCAATCTTCCTAAATCGTTATTATGCTCTTACTTTTGGATTATTGTTCGGCGCCCTGCATGACATCATATATTACAATCATATGCTCGGAATTTATACGTTCTGCATGGGCGTTACCGCCTACATCGCCGGTTTCATGTTCCGTGGCGGGGTGAACGGCATTGCTCAGGCCATGATTATTATCATCTGGTTTAATTTCTTGCTGGATTCTATGATTTACGGCATATACATGTTATTCTCCAAGACTACGTTAGAGTACTCATGGGTATTCATGCATATGATCCTGCCAAGTCTGTTCATTAACGCTTTATTTGCCTTGATGATCTACATTCCATTGCGCAGATACCTTGAAGGCCGTTCCGTTTCGGGGATGGACGACGATGCGGCCTAAACCCTGTTATGTAACGAGTCCCTGCGGGGCTAATCGCTTGTTAAAGCAGGAGTTCTCTTGTCTGATGCAGAAATGGATAAGGTAGGGGGGCGTTTGTTGATTATGATTGCTTCAAAACATCTGGTTACGATTAAAGGGGTCAAGGACGGCCTCATCTTTCTTTTGAACGATGAATGTGAATTTTCTTCCTTGCTGGAAGAATTGAATCATAAATTGGAAAACACGCATCAAAAGTTTCTGTCGGGACCCATCATTCATGTTCATGTAAAATTGGGCAAGCGAGTGGTGGATGAAGAGCAGGAAACGTTAATTCGGGAGAGTATACGGCAACGGGGTAATTTGTTGATTCAATCCATTGAGTCAGACTTGCCTGAGAAGGAACGCGACCCGAGTGAACCGAGCAGAAGCTTGAAAATTATGTCGGGCATGGTACGGTCGGGTCAAAGTATTCATTATGACGGAAACTTAATGTATATGGGCGATATTAATCCCGGGGGAACGATTACGAGCACGGGCGATATCTATGTGATGGGTTCCCTGCGAGGATTGGCACATGCCGGAATCGCCGGGAACCGCAGAGCGGTAATCGCGGCCTCTTACTTGAAGCCCACCCAGCTTCGTATTGCCGAAATCATCAGCAGGCCTCCGGATGAATGGGAAGTATCGGATGCATCGATGGAGTTCGCCTATCTAAATGAACAAAAGATGGAGATTGACAAAATTGTTCACCTTGGACGGATTCGCCCGGACGCGGTGGAGTTTAAGGGAGAGTGAGAACATGGGAGAAGCAATCGTCATCACATCAGGCAAAGGCGGCGTAGGCAAAACAACAACGTCGGCCAATCTGGGTACCGCGTTGGCTTTGCTGGGCAAGAAAGTGTGTATGGTCGACACGGATATCGGCTTAAGGAATCTGGATGTGGTTATGGGTTTGGAAAACCGCATTATTTATGATCTTGTAGATGTGGCCGAAGGGCGTTGCAGGCTGAACCAAGCCTTGATTAAAGACAAGCGGTTTGATGAGCTTTACATGCTTCCTGCCGCGCAAACCAAAGATAAGCATGCGGTTAATCCTGAACAGGTAAGAGACATTATCCTGGAATTAAAGAAGGATTTTGAATATGTCATTATTGACTGCCCCGCGGGTATTGAGCAAGGTTTCAGAAATGCGGTTTCCGGAGCGGACAAAGCTATAGTGGTCACGACTCCTGAGAACGCGGCGGTCCGGGATGCCGATCGGATTATCGGCCTGCTGGAGCAAGAAGGAATCAAGTCGCCAAAGCTGATTATTAACCGGATTAAAGCGAACCTGCTTAAGAACGGGGATATGCTCGGCATTGATGAAATTTGCCAAGTGCTTGCGATTGATTTGATTGGTATTGTTCCGGATGATGAATTAGTTATTAAAGCTGCGAACACAGGTGAACCTACGGTAATGAATCCGGATTCCCGCGCAGCCATCGCCTATCGTAATATAGCACGCCGAATCCTTGGCGACACCGTACCGTTGATGCCCCTTGAGGACAAGCCCGGTATGCTGAAGAAAATGAAGAGATTTCTTGGAATGGGTTGATCTCCCTTGTTAAACAAACTGAAGAAAATTGATATTGAAATCACAGGGATCCTCCTGTTGTTCATGGTTATAAGCACATTGGTTGTACGCAGTGCTACTTACGGTGACTCGGATTATCCCAACTACGATACAAAGACGTTAATCTTCTACACTTTAGGCTTTATTGTCATGATTTGCGTCACGCTGTTCGATTATCGCGTACTCGTTAAAGGATCGCTACTCATCTACGGCATCGGGATTCTTTCCTTGATTGCCGTCTATTTTTTGGGCGAAAACATTAATGGCGCGCGGGGTTGGTTTCGGGTAGGCGCATTTCTGATCCAGCCGGCGGAATTTGTGAAGCTTGCCATCATTATAACCGTGGCTTATTTTTTACAAAAGAGACAAGGTGAACCGCTGCGAATCTTTGCGGATGTGATTCCCATCGGAATTGTGGTGTTTGTTCCTTTTGCTTTAGTCATGATTCAGCCCGACCTGGGGAATGCGGTTATTTATATCGTTATTCTGCTGGGCATGTTCTGGATCGGTAACATTAAATTATCGCATGCCACCATAGGTCTGTTAATTATGGGGGCGTTCCTAGGATCTTTTCTGTATGTATTCAATGCCTTCGGGCCGGAGATCAAGCAATATCTGAACGAACAAGATAAGGGACATTGGTACCAACGGATCAATACGTTCGTAAACCCTTCAGAAGCATCCAATGACGAGCAATACCAAGTTAGGAATTCGATGATTGCCATCGGATCCGGTTCCTTGACGGGGGACGGGTATATGAACGGTAATTCCAAGAACAAGCGGTTTATCCCGTTTGCTTACTCGGATTCCATCTTTGTCGTTATTGGGGAGGAGTTTGGTTTTGTCGGGGCTTCAGTGCTGTTGCTGCTGTACTTCTTGTTAATCTACAGGATGATTCTCATAGCTATTCAATGCAGGGAGCTCAGCGGGTCGTTCATCATTGTCGGGATCGTATCCATGTTCGTGTTCCAGATATTTGAGAACGTGGGTATGTTGATCGGACTTATGCCGTTGACAGGAATTACGTTGCCGTTCATCAGTTACGGCGGGTCATCCCTTCTCATTAATATGGCCTGTATCGGCATCGTCCTGAGCATTAAAGCTCATCAGGAAGCTTATTAGCCAAAGGAGAGAGATTATGAAGGAATATCATATCGGTTCAATGGCACAATACAACGAATTTCCGTCGGAAATTCAGGTTGGCAATGATTCCTATTATTTGTTGAAAGAAGGCACGACGCTCCGACTGGCTTCCCGCCAATGTCCCCACGCCGGCTATGAAGTCAGTTATGAATTCGGGGAGTTGGAATGTCCCTTGCACGGATGGACGTTTGATCTGGAAAACGGTGAATGCATCAATGTCGCAAGCAAAGGGTTGACATGCTTCCCGGTCGAGGACCGTCTTGGCGAATTATATGTGACTATCGATTAAGGGAGCCTCGGCTCTCTTTTTTTTATCCGAAAATTCATTCTCAAAGTAACGAACCAAGCTTTTCAATGGGTTTCCGACGGATATGCCCAGTGTTCTTTCCACATTTAGGGCGGCTTGCACCATGGATAGTTGCGCGACAGACAGACGCCGACGGGGTTCCGTCAACAGTAAAGTTTGCATGTAGTCCGTTAGCGTGTCGACATATTCTTGTTGTTTCCCTTGCATAATTAGATCAAATGTATTATCAATCACTTTTGCCTCGAAAAGTTGAGGTGATTTATGATGAGCATTCACATAGTGTTGAAGTCGTTGCATCGTGCCTTCTACCGTTGCCGGATTCGTAAATAGGAGAATTTGAGGTTCATTCTGGTCGGTAAGATCCCTAAAAAAGGGCTCATCCATCTTCATGATAGGTACGGAAGCAGAAAGTCGTTTCTCATCAAGAAGAGCGATATAATTTGTACAGGTAATGAATACGGCATCCACGTTAGTATGAATGATCCATTCTATTTGTTCATGAACTTTCTCTTGTGCCTTACGTAGGTTGAAATCAGGATCTGCCTTCATCCGGTTCATCAACCCGGGATCTACGAAATGAACAAATTCTATTGTGCCGCCTCCAAGTGCATCCTCAATATATGAAATATTGGAATGATGAGCATGTAAACACCCGATTTTCTTCTTCTGCATATCAGTACCACCTACCTGATTTTTCTTTTCATATTAACACCATACAGCTGATCCTCCAATAAATTATATGATTGTGCTCTCATATTACCTGGGAAATGTTCATAGAATTAATAGAAACAAGCCCTACAGAAAGAGGGAATTTCTATGGAAATTAAAGATAATGTTCGCCAACGCCGCCAAGAGCGTATTCGTTCACTCACAGAGCGTCATGAAGCACGAAATTCGTTTCGTTACCCGGTATATGCCGCTTTAGAGGCCATTCAGGAGGACAAGGAAGAAGAACCAAGGTTACCTTATCCTAATAACTATGGCTATATCACTCCAGAAGAGCCCGATCCGGAGCTGTTATGGAAGCAAGGCGAGAAACGGCGTTGGCTGGATACGGCAATGGGGACATCGGGACCTTATAAAGAATCCAATAAAGAATATACAAGGTGGAAGGAATGGAAAGAACCGCCTACAACCCTGCAGCTCCAGCGCAAACTAGTGTTGTGCGTAATATTGTTTGCAGCGGTTTGGGGTCTGTTTCAATGGGATCACCCCTTAGCTTTAAAGGGTCAACAAATGATTGATACAGCGCTTCATCAAAGCATGGATACTTCGAAAGCGGCGGCTTGGTATGAACAAACATTTGCCGGCACACCTGTGTTTTTACCTCTGTTTAATACGGAGGATAAAGCTCCGGCTGTCAAAGCGGATGGCAAAGTACAGGGAGCATTGATTGCGCCTGTCACGGGAGACATCATCCAATCTTTCGCCACCACCTTGAAGGGAATTGAAATTGATGCAGGCGCTCTGAAAGAAGTAGTGTCAATCGATACAGGCCGTGTCATTTACGCGAGCGAGACGAAAGGGCAAGGCTGGACCGTTGTCGTGCAACACGCCGATGGCCTGCAATCCTATTACAGTCGTCTGAGTGAAGCGTTCGTCACGAGTAATCATTGGATCGAAACCGGTGAAGCGATCGGCAAGACGGCCGCGAACGAGGTTGACCGGAAAGGTACGCTCTATTTTGCCATGAAACAGAACAAATCTTACGTGGATCCGACGGAGTGGATCTCTTTTGATTAAATGGATGGGTACGCAATACCGGTTTCACCCCCTGTTCGTGCTGCTTATGCTGTTATCCATGTTTACGGGATATTTCATGGAGCTCCTCATCCTGTTTGGCATCGTATTTATACACGAGATGGGGCATGTGGCCGCGGCCAAGTCGTTTGGATGGAATGTAACCGAGGTCATGCTGCTGCCTTTCGGGGGTGTGGCCGCAGTGGATGACGCCGGAGGAAAACCGGTTCTGCAAGATATTGCCGTAGCTTTAGCCGGGCCGCTCCAGAATGTGCTTATGGCAGGCTTAGCTTTGTGGTTTGAGGACAGAGGCTGGTGGACAACGGAGTGGACTCAGTATTTTGTAACGGCGAACATGATGATCGGAGGCTTTAATTTATTGCCCATACAACCGCTGGATGGCGGGCGCGTCATGCAGGCGCTGGTGAGTCTATGGATGTCCTATCATCGTACATTAATGGTTTGCGCTTGGATTGGACTGGCTTCCGGGGCGGGTGTTGTCATATACTCCTTATTCGGAACCGGCACGCATATTCATTTAAATTTACTGATTCTGGGGTTATTTCTTGTGTACTCAAACTGGTATGGTTATTTGCACGCGCCCTATTTTTTCTTAAGATATATGATGCATCGTGATCGACGGGCTTCATTGCTGGAGGAAAAAGGAGTGATCGCTCTTCCGATTGTCGTCAGGCCCACCCGTAAAATTGCCCACATCGTAAAATTGTTTAAACGGGATAAGTATCATCTGATTTATGTTATCAATGAGCAAGGAACGATTATGAAAGTGCTGCCTGAACAAAAGATTACGAGAAGCTATTATTTGGAAAACAAACCAAGCAGTGCAGTTTCTGAGCTTTTCATGTAAAATGAGAGAAACCTTTACGCGAAAATTTGCGTTTATGACTTTGAATAATAAGGTATGAATGTAGTAGAGACGGGAGGTGAAACGAACGGATGAATGAAATTGTCGTCCATTGCGGAGAAAACCAAACCGAAGTCGCTTTACTGGAGAACGGAATGCTTGCCGAATATTATGTGGAACGTCCTTCAGGGCGGACGGTTGCCGGCAACATTTATCGCGCGCGCGTAGTTAATGTACTTCCGGGCATGCAAGCGGCTTTCGTCGACATCGGTCTGCGGAAGAACGCTTTCTTATATGTGGACGACCTGCTCGATCCCCATTTGGAGAAGCAACCGAAAAGGAAGCCATCCATTACGGAATTGGTAAAGGAAGGGGATGAGCTCATCGTGCAGGTGACGAAGGAACCGTCGGGATCCAAGGGAGCCCGTGTCACTACGCACTACGCTCTGCCTGGACGATGTCTGGTTTATATGCCTTACGCCGATTATGTGGGTGTATCCCGAAAGCTCAGCAGCGAGGCAGAACGCAATCGTCTGAAGAACCTCGGGGAAATGCTCAGACAACCTGGAGAAGGCGTCATTCTGCGTACGGCTGCGGAAGGGGTTACGGAAGAGCTGGTAGCTCAGGATCTATCTTTTCTGCGCAAATTATGGAGCAGTATTCAGCTTCGCAAGGGCGAAGGAGTTGTGCCTTCTGAGCTGTATGGCGAACTTGACATAGTTCCGCGGCTGGTTAGGGATGCCTTCACGGAGAACGTAAATCTGATGATCATCGACCATCCGGTCAAATGTGCGGAGATTGTCGGTTTACTTCAAGGATTCGCGCCTGAGCTTGCTTCGCGAGTGAGAAAGGTTCCCGCGGAACAAATCCGGCAACGGTTATCGGCTGCGGAGAGAGAGTACGAGCGAATGATACAACGTAAAGTCGGGTTGGCTAACGGGGGTTACCTGGTCATTGACCAGACGGAGGCATTAACGGTTATCGACGTAAATACGGGCAAATACATAGGGAATGACAGCTTGGAGCTTACCGTATTCGACACCAATCTGGAAGCGGCCAGAGAGATTGCAAGGTTGTTAAGGCTTCGGGATATCGGCGGAATTGTAATTATTGATTTTATAGATATGGAGCAGGACAAGCACCGGGAAGAAGTGTTGAAGCGTCTGGAGTTGACCATGAAGAAAGACCGTTCGAAGCATCATGTCGTGGGCTGGACGAAACTAGGCTTAATTGAACTAACCCGGCGCAAAATACGCGAAAATCACTCCCATGGCAACAATGTTCCGTGTCCCGTCTGTAAAGGAAGCGGTAAACATACCGTAAGGGAACGCAGGGGATAAACTGCTATCATTTGGAATCTTCCAACCTGAATATAATGCGTTGCTTTATATAGATTGGTGTGTTAAGATGTTTTAGTGCGTGTTGCAAAACATGCTATAACCGCACGAACCGGGTTCCATAAGTATCCGTTCTTTAATAGAGACGAGTCACCCAGGCTAGGCGAGTCTGAGACATGAAGGAGGTGCAACGATGTACGCAATTATTGAAACAGGTGGAAAGCAGTACAAAGTTCAAGAGGGCGATGTTCTTTACATTGAGAAATTGAACGCTGCTGAAGGTGAGAACGTAACTTTCGACCGTGTATTGGTCGTTTCCAACGGTGAAGCCCTGACAACAGGAGCTCCATTGGTATCCGGCGCAAGTGTTTCCGCAACAATCGAGAAACACGGCAAAGGACAGAAGATTATCGTTTACAAATACAAAGCGAAGAAGAACTACCGTCGCAAGCAAGGTCACCGTCAACCGTACACGAAAGTGACGATTGGCAAGATCCAGGCGTAAGTTATGATCCAAGTTTTGATTCGTAGACGTCATGACGATCGGTTGATTACCGGATATACGGTCTCAGGACACGCATTCTTTGCGAATCCGGGGAACGATATCGTGTGCGCCGGTGTTTCGGCGGTCGCGGTAGGTACGGTGAACGCGATAGAAACGCTTACCGGGACAAGTTTAGGAACGGAGATGAACGAAGGTTTACTTCGTGTCATCATCCCTGAACTTGAGAACAGGGAGCGGGATCAAGTGCAACTGTTGCTGGAGTCTATGGTCGTCATGTTGAAGACGATAGAAGAATCCTACGGGAAACATATAAAGATCAAGCAAGACTAAACCAATCTTACAAGAAGGAGGTAGACCTAATATGTTACAATTAAATCTTCAGTTATTCGCATCCAAGAAGGGTGTAGGTTCCACGAAGAACGGACGTGATTCACATTCCAAGCGTCTTGGCGTTAAGCGTGCTGACGGCCAACTGGTTACAGGCGGAAGCATTCTTGTTCGTCAACGCGGAACGAAGATTCACCCGGGTAACAACGTGGGTATCGGATCTGACGACACTCTGTTCGCGAAAGTGGAAGGTGTTGTGAAATTCGAACGTTGGGGACGCGATCGCAAGAAAGTGAGCGTCTACCCTGTTGATGCTGCACCCGTTGCAGCAGCAGTAGAAGCGTAATATACGCTTGTTCAGCCCCTGGCGGTTTATCGTCAGGGGCTTTTGCTTTGCGACAAGGAACGTGGTGAATTCTTCCATCGTTCATGGTATACTGGGGATTGTTGTTTCACAATCAGGGGAAACGGAGAAATTCCGATGATGAATGCTGGATGGATTCGATACGTTTCTATAGGTTTGATCATAGCTGGGTTGCTCTTGTTTATGGCAGATCTGGACAAGCTATGGATTGATGCCATCGCCGCCACTGCGATTATTAGCGCATACGGGCTGCGTCTAAGCATGGAAGCAAGGACAAAGACGATTCAGAATGGTTCAGCCATCGCGAGCTGTTCAACAAAACGATTAATCACCACAGGCATGACTGGATGAATGAATTACAGGTGCTTTATGGATATATTAGGTTGAAGAAATATGATTCACTGCCCTTATATCTGGACAAAATAAGAGACAAGATGTTAAAGGAAAGTCAGCTGTCCAAGTTGGGTGAGCCCGACTTGGTGTTGTTTCTGCACTCATATCGTACACTGGGAGGCACGATGGAGCTGGAAGTGGATCCGGAGGAAGGGTTGGATCTTTCTCATTTGAAACTTCACCAATCGGAGCTGGGCGCCTGGATTACAGACGTTATAAAGTGGTTTCAGACCTCCACGAAACCCGGCGAAGATCACTTTCACCAGTTGAATGTAGAGTTGACTTTGGGCAATCATGAATTAACGGTTCACTATTCGTTCTCGGGTGAAATAGATGAACAACAGCTCCAATCGGCCATGAAGCGGCTCGTTTCGGAATACGAAAGTCTGGGGTTGCGATATTCCGTAACGGCCCAGCATGAAGAGGCCGATATTGCATTTGACGTGCCTTTTCATACATAGAGAGGTGAAGAGATGTTTGTAGATAAAGCTAAGATTAATGTAAAGGGCGGGGCCGGAGGTGACGGCATCGTTTCTTTCCGCAGAGAAAAGTACGTGGAACAAGGCGGACCCGCAGGGGGAGACGGCGGCAGAGGCGGCAGTGTGATCTTCCGGGTGGATGAAGGCTTGCGTACGCTGGTTGACTTTAAATACCAGAAGCATTTCAAAGCTGACCGCGGGGAACGCGGAGGAACGAAGACTATGCATGGCGCTAATGCGGAGAATATGATTGTTCGGATTCCTCCGGGCACAGTCATCATCAATGATGACACCCAGGAAATCATCGCGGATTTGACGCGGCATGGGCAAGAAGTGGTGGTTGCCCGCGGCGGACGCGGCGGACGCGGCAACACCCGCTTTGCTTCACCGAGTACACCCGCGCCATACATCGCCGAGAAAGGCGAAGAGGGCGACGAGCGTTGGATCGTGCTCGAGCTTAAAGTAATGGCGGATGTGGGGCTGGTCGGGTTTCCCAGCGTCGGCAAGTCGACGCTGCTTTCCGTCGTATCCGGGGCTCGCCCCAAGATCGGCGCATATCATTTCACAACGATCACACCGAATCTGGGTGTAGTCGATGTGGGGAACGGCAAAAGCTTTGTGATGGCCGATTTGCCGGGATTGATTGAAGGCGCGCACGAAGGCGTCGGATTGGGCCATGAGTTCCTGCGTCATGTCGAACGGACACGCGTAATTCTCCATGTTATTGACATGGCGGCAACGGATGGACGGGACCCCTATGAGGATTATGTGCAGATTAATGAGGAGCTCAGACTTTATAATGCGAAGCTGTCAGATCGCCCGCAGATCGTGGCGGCAAACAAGATGGACATGCCGGAAAGCGCGGAGCATCTGATCGCCTTTAAAGAGAAAATGCAAGAGGCGGGACACGGGGATGTGGAAATTTTCGAAATGTCCACGGTAACGAAGCAAGGCGTGCAAGAAGCGCTTTACCGTTTAGCAGAATTGCTGGATACCATCGCGGAAGCTCCGGTTGTTGAGGAAGTGTCCGCTGTAGAAGAACGAAAAATCTACAAAATGGAACCTAAAGGCGCAATCAACGAGTTCACCATACGCCGTGAGAATGAAATGTACGTCGTTGAAAGCAGCAGTCTGGAGAATTTCATTAACCGATACAACCTCAATCAGGAAGACGTGTTGCAGCGCTTCGCAACCATTATGCGACGTATGGGTGTGGAGAACGAACTTCGCTCACGCGGAGCTGTGGACGGAACCATTGTGCGCATTGGCAGTTATGAATTTGAATTTGTTGAGTATGATTAGAAGTATTAAACAACATATGCAGGGAATGGGCAACCTAACCAAGGTTGTCCTTTTTTGTATTAGGGGAACAACAAACAATCAATCGAACAGGTTGATCTTAAGAACACTTCGATGTATTATATATGTTATATAACTTGACATGAAATACAATTATTAAATGAATACATCAAATTTAAGTCAATTAATATGACATTCACTTATGATCAACGGAGGAATGCAGCATGAAGCCATGGATTCGTACGGTGCTTCCGGGCAAGAATGAACCAAGACCTCTGACTTACGACGAGGCGGTTGCCGCGGCACATGCCATCGCCCGAGGCGAAGCCACAGATGCGCAAACCGCTTCTCTGTTAACGGCATTGCGGATGCGCGGAGAGACGGATGAGGAGATTGGCGCTTTCGTTGATGTGTTCCGCAAATACACGCTCCCTTTCGCCTCGTTCTCCGAATCCTACCTTACGGTGGAAGGAGCAAGCCGACACTCGCGTTTTCCGGTAAGTTTCGCCGTGTCTTTGCTGCTTGCTTCCGTCGGTATTCCGCTGGCGATTCAAGGCGGTGCTGATCACGGGTTTGGTGAAGGTTATACCTATGGAGAATTACTTCGTGAACTGGGTATTGAGATACATGCGGATAATGCAACGTGGGAGCATCACTTTGCCGCCTTAAGAATCGGGTACATTTCTTCGGAGCAAGCTTGTCCTCCGTTTGCTTCCCTCCAAGCTATACAAGGACAATTAGGCGTTTGTACAGTGGCGGAAACCGTTGAGAAAATGCTGAATCCTCTGCAGTCGCACACATTGATTACAGGTGTGAAAGACAAGGCCACATTCCGTCAATATGACGCGGTATTTCCTAAAGTGGGCTTCAAGACAGCTTACTTCATCCAAGGTCATGACGGTTCGGAGGATGTCCCGTTGCATAAAGGCAGTACGATTCGCAAAGTTTGCGAGGGGGTGGAGCAATCCTTGGTCGTTGACCCGATTACTTTCGGTTTTCAGGGAGAACCCCTTGTGAAACGTTCCAAGTTACAACAGAAGGAAGGGTTCCTCCGCATCTTGAAAGGGCATGATTCGCCCGATTTGGCTCTGGAACGGGATCATATTATATTTAATACAGGACTGAGATTATTCTGGTTTGAGCGTGTCGGGTCCTACGAGGAAGGGTTTCAATTGGCCAAAATGCTTCTACAGAGACGCGAAGGAGAGAAACAGCTGGTGAAATGGTCTGAGATGGCCAAGGAAATGAATACTGCGGAGAAGACCAAGAAAGCGAACTAAGAGGCTTCTCTGAAACACGAAACTCCTGATCGCGCTATGCGGTTGGGTTTTTATTTTTTGTCAGAAGCCTATTGTAAGATGTTCACTTCTTCTATATAATTGTCCTCTATAGGCATACAAAAGTATTTATGGGGAGGACGAATTGAAGCGTGCAGGAATCGAAACATCCCTATTATCTCGTGCGTGAAGACTTGCTTCCGGAAGCTGTGCTGAAGACGATGCAGGCCAAGGACTTGCTGAATCGGGGAGAAGTTCGAACCATCCACGAGGCCGTGGATCGGGTAGGGCTCAGCCGAAGCGCATTTTACAAGTACAAAGACGGGATCTTTACGCTTAACAAGCTGGAACGGGAACGAATCGTCACGATCTCCATGGATTTGGAGCACCGATCCGGGATTCTCTCTAAAGTGTTGGGACTGGTAGCGGATTTTGAAGGAAACGTGCTGACGATTAACCAAACCATACCGTTGCAGGGACTTGCCAATGTGGTCATTTCGGTGGATACTTCTTTTATGGTAGACCGATTGTCCTTGCTGCTCGATACTCTGGAATTGCAGGATGGCGTAAAGAAAGCTCATGTCATCGGACAAGGATAAATGCATGATGTTGTGCGATACATTCACGAAACGGGACATACATATTTACACTTTGAGAGGGGTTAAACAGGATGAAGGAAATCAAGGTTGGTTTATTGGGACTGGGAACAGTAGGAACGGGTGTTGTTCGGATCGTGGAAGGCCATCATGAGGAGTTGTACGGTCAAGTCGGTTCTCCGATTGTGATCGAGAAAATATTGGTACAAGACCGCGCCAAGAGCAGATCGATTGCCATTTCCGCCGATAAACTCACAGAGGATCCGTGGGATGTCATCAACCACCCGGATATCGACGTCATTGTTGAGGTGATGGGGGGAGTTGAACAGACGAAAACTTACATCTTGGCCGCTCTTGAGCAAGGGAAGCATATTGTCACAGCGAACAAGGATCTAATGGCTGTGCATGGCTCTGAAATTTTGGCTAAAGCGAAGGAAAACGGTTGCGACGTGCTGTATGAAGCAAGCGTTGCGGGCGGGATCCCAATTATCCGAACGCTGTCCGAAGGCTTCTCGTCCGATCGAATTACGAAGATTATGGGCATCGTGAACGGAACAACAAATTATATTCTTACGAAGATGAGTCAGGAAGGCGCCGCTTACGAAGACGTGCTTAAAGAGGCGCAAGATCTTGGCTATGCGGAAGCGGATCCTACTTCGGACGTTGAAGGATTGGACGCCGCGCGCAAGATGACCATCTTATCCACTTTAGGTTTTCATGCGAACGTTTCTCTTGAAGACGTTGAGGTTAAGGGTATTTCTCAAGTAACAAAAGAGGAAATCCTTTACGGCAAACGACTTGGATATGAAGTGAAGTTGCTCGGGATCGCGGAACGTCAGGACGACTTTATCTCTGTAAGTGTTCAGCCGACCATGGTGAAGCAATCCCACCCGCTGGCTTCCGTGAACGGGGTTTTCAATGCCGTTTATGTGTATGGCGAGGCGGTTGGCGAGACGATGTTCTACGGACCGGGAGCGGGCGAATTACCGACCGCAACTTCAGTTGTGGCGGACTTGGTGGCTGTGGTCAAGAATTTGAAGCTGGGCGTAAACGGCCAACGGGTGCCGGCTCCTTACAAGGTGAAGAAGTTGAAGACGGATGAGCAGATCGCATCCAAGTATTTTGTACTGTTACATGTTGCGGATAAAGCGGGTGTGCTTGCGCAAATAACACAGGTGTTCGCGCAATTTGAAGTAAGTCTGGAATCGGTGCTTCAGCAGCCGAATCCGAATAACCCTTCCGCCGAAATTATCATTATTACGCATGATGCCAGCAAAGCCTATATGAATCAAGTGTTGAAGCATTTCCAAGGCATGGAAGTGATTGACGAGATTAAGAGCGTATACCGTGTTGAAGGTTAAGAAAAGAACATCAGGATGATTCTTTGTGTCGAAAAGTAGTATACGGAAGGTGTATTCATAATGAACAGAGCGAAAGTGCGTGTGAAAGTGCCGGCAAGTACGGCCAATCTGGGGCCGGGATTCGATACGCTGGGCATGGCTTTAAATGTATATGCATGGATCGAGATGGCGGTTGCCGAACGGACGGTCATCCGTCTGTATGGTGAACAGATGGATGGGGTGCCGACGGATAAGACCAATCTCATTTACAAAGTAGCACAGCAAGTGTTTCGTGCCGCGGGTGAAACCTATCCTGAGCTTGAAATATCGATGTACAGCGACATCCCGCTCACTCGGGGCATGGGAAGCAGCGCGTCGGCCATCGTTGGCGCTCTGACCGCGGCAAACGCCTTAATCGGCAACAAACTGTCGACGAATCACCTGTTCCGCATGGCGACGGAGCTCGAGGACCATCCCGATAACGTCGGGGCGTCTCTGTTCGGCGGCATCGTTGTTGCGAGCTGGGACGGCGAGCGGGCGGATGCAATCCGTCTCGAGCCGCATCCGCAGCTCGAAGTGATGGTCGCCATTCCGGAGTTCAAGCTGGCGACGGAAAAGGCGCGGTTGGTGCTGCCGCAGCAGATCACGATGCGCGACGCGGTGTACAACGTCGCGCACTCGTCGCTGCTCGTAGCAGCTTTGGCCGCAGGCCGCCTGGACATGATCCGGCATGCGATGCAAGACCGGCTGCATCAGCCGTATCGGGCATCGCTGATCCCGGGCATGGACACGATCTTGGCCGAAGCGACCGATCACGGGGCGCTCGGCGTGGCGCTCAGCGGCGCGGGACCGACGCTGCTTGCGCTCGTAGACGCGCAAGAGGCGCGTCAAGCGGAGCTCGAGCAGTTCCTGCTCGGAACGCTGGCGTCCCATGGAATCGAGGCCCGTACGTTGCGGTTGAAGCCGGAGCTTTCAGGGGTCCAGACATATGTTGAAGGCTCTTTAGAGATGGCTCTTCCGTTCAAGGACTTGTGGAAAGACGGTGTAAACGCATGAAGAGGTTTGCTTTATTAGGCCCCGGAACCTTCTCCGAAGAGGCTGCGAGATATTTATTGGATAACGGGAAAGAATCGGTGGAACTTGTGCATCATCGGTTAATTTCGGATGTGTTTCTTTCTACGGTAAACGGGGAAACGGACTACAGTATCATCCCTGTGGAGAACACCATTGAGGGATCGGTGAGCCTGCATCTGGATTGGCTTGTACATGAAGTGAACTTGCCCATTCAGGCGGAATGGGTGTTCCCCATTACGATGAACCTGATCGGTTTTAAGGAGGAATTGCCGTTGCTCCCGGGTGATTCCCTGGATGAGAAGCTGCGAGGCATGACCACGGTGGCTTCCCATCCTACGGCCCTTGCTCAATGCAGACAGTTTCTTCGCGCGCAGATGCCGCAAGCGGATCTTCATGAAACAGGAACAACCGCCGAAGGCGCCCACTTCGTCAAAGACAACGGACCGGGCAAAGGCTACGCCGCTGTCGGAACGAAATCCGCTGCGCGGCTGCATGGCCTGGATATTCTGTTTGAACAGATACAGGATCATAACAATAATTTCACGCGCTTTGTTCTAGTCGGCGCGGAACCGGTGCACCTGGACAAGCCTAATGAACAGAAAACCAGCATTCTGGTTACGCTGCCTGAGGATTTTCCGGGCGCTCTGCACCAGGTTCTCTCGGCATTCGCCTGGCGCCGGATTAACTTGATCAAGATCGAGTCGCGTCCGACGAAGAAGATGCTGGGCAGCTACTATTTCTATATTGATATCGAAGCTCCGATGGACAGCGTGCTGCTGCCTGCGGCATTGGCCGAAATCGAGGCGCTCGGCTGTCAGGTTCGCGTAATGGGCTCTTATCCCAGCTACACTTACATCGGAAGTTAAGACCAGACTACATAACGGAGGTCGGCGCCCATGGCTCAGGTCATTTATCTGAACGGCAAGTATGTAACGAAAGAGGAAGCCGTTGTTTCGGTATACGATCATGGGTTTCTTTATGGTGACGGAATCTTTGAAGGAATTCGCGTGTACGGCGGCAACATCTTTAAATGCAGAGAGCATCTGGACCGTCTGTACGATTCCGCTAAGTCCATCATGCTGGATATCCCGCTAACACAAGAAGAGATGGAGCAAGCCTTGATTGAGACGATTCGCTTAAATGCGTTGCCGGACGGCTATATTCGGTTGATCGTATCCCGCGGTACGGGGAATCTGGGGCTGGATCCGAGAAGGTGTCCTGTGGCTTCCGTCATCATCATTGTGGAACAGCTTGCGATTTACCCGGTGGAAGCTTACCTGAACGGCCTGAAGACGGTCTCCGTTTCCA
Source organism: Paenibacillus swuensis (assembly GCF_001644605.1). Taxonomy (NCBI): domain Bacteria; kingdom Bacillati; phylum Bacillota; class Bacilli; order Caryophanales; family Paenibacillaceae; genus Paenibacillus; species Paenibacillus swuensis. The sequence continues at coordinate 3,164,823 of NZ_CP011388.1, forward strand.
CGGCCCGTAACATTCCGAACGCGTTAAATCCGAAGATCAAGTCGCTCAATTATTTGAACAACATCTTGGTGAAAATTCAGGCTAATCTTGCCGATGTCGGCGAAGCGATTATGTTGAATGCTCAAGGATATGTGGCGGAGGGCTCCAGTGATAACATTTTTATTGTTAAAAAAGGCACGATCTATACCCCGCCATGTTATATCGGCGCTTTAGAGGGCATTACCAGGGCGGCGATTATGGAGCTTGCGGAGCAATACGGTTATAAGCTTAAGGAGGAGCCTTTCACCCTGCATGACGTGTATGTGGCGGATGAGGTGTTCTTCACCGGGACAGCCGCGGAAGTGATCGCCGTGAGGGAAGTGGACGGTCGGGTGATCGGATCAGGGCAAGCCGGGCCTGTGACGACACATCTGATGGAAGAATTCCGCAAAATCGTCTTTGTGGACGGGGTGCAGGTGTTCTAATCTTAGAATCTTAAATGGACAACCCTCGAATTCGAAATTCGGGGGTTATTTTATTTATTTTGCGCGAAAATAGAGGTCAAACGCCCATGGGCTGCATACACTGTATCATATGTCTATCGACTTATGGGAGGTTTACGCGTGAAAATTCATATCGTTAAATCAGGGGACACGTTGTATGAATTGTCCAAAAAATACGGCGTCGAACTGCAAGACATGATTAAGGCTAACCCTCAACTGGAAGATCCGAATGTGCTCGATGTCGGCATGAAAATAAGGATTCCGATGAAGACGAAGCCTATCGAAAAGCCTGTATATGATACGGCCTTTGTGCACTCCGTTGTGCAAGGTGATTCTCTGTATAAGCTGGGCAAAAAGTACAATGTGCCGTTGGTCGATATGATTGGCGCGAACCCGCAGCTGAAGAACATTAATGCGCTTCTTTATGGAGAGAAGGTCAATGTTCCGAAAGTGAAGCCTTCCGTTGCAGCGGGTACGGATTCAGATGACGAGGTGCCTGCGGGAGCGCATTCGCCCGTGGTAAGTCCCCAGGCGGATCTGCCTGAAGGCTTGGAAACAGACGGCGGCATGTTGGGGTCGACCCAGGTCCCGCTTACGCCCGATCTACCCGGTCAAGCTCAAACGCTCTTTGCCCAGAACCAAGTGCCTGCGGTAGAAGCGATGTCGTTCTATGATATGCCTAAGGTTCCGGAGTTACAGTATGACAGCTGGAACACGGAGAGTTATTCCGCCCCGGGCAGTGCGCAAGAAACCGAAGCATCCGTACAGAGCGCCGAATACATGCAGCAAAATCCGATGATGTCGGGCGGCGGCTTCTCCATGGCGGAGAGCGTGCCGATGTTGCAGGGGGAGCAGCCTGCGTTCTATGGCGGGTTGACCCCGCAGCCTCAACCGTACTATCCTATGGCGCAGATGATACAGCCTATGTCAACATGCTGCGCAGAGAGTTCCTACGGGATGCCTGCATACTACGGTTATCCTACCCCGATGGAGCCTTTCCCTTTTGCCGAGCAGCAACCATACGGGTTCTCGCCTACTCCTTACGGAGGGTATCCGATGACGGATCCTTACGGGATGCCATATGATCCCATGACCATGAGCTCTTATGGCCAGATGAATCCCTATCCCAATATTAGTCCTTACGCTAACCCTAATCCGTATTCCGGTATTAGTCCCTTCGGTTCGATGAATCCACAATCCAATATCAGCCCTGCAGATCAAGCCAATATTGCCAACGCGGTTTCTCCAGCCGATAAAAGTTTGCTCAGGGACGAAACCGAGGAATACGGGGCTGAGGAAGAGCCTATAGAAACCAAGGGTTCAACAACGAAACGGCCTAAGTCCAAGCGACAGAAGGAATCCGAAGTGCTCAAAGCCTTTATCAGCGTTCCCAAAAGGCAAAGACGTTCGAATCCGACTTTAATCGCAGCGAAACCCAAAGCCAAGATCAACGCGCCTTGGACCAATTTCTGAACCAGGATGAATATATTCAAGGACACAACCGTTTTTACGGTCGTGTTCTTTTTTGTGTTTTCACCCTATGCGTCCGTATCGTATAACCTGTCTCCCCCTGGGCAAAATATGTAAAAGTACCAACATCATTAACTAAGATACAGAGGGGATCCATGTGAACAACATGAATTTGTACAAGCAGTTGAGAAAACGTCTCCGCAGGGCGCGTCGTTCTCTAGTTTTAGGGGCAGTCCTTGTTGCTGTTTGTTTGATGTGGATGTCAGCCCAAGGGAATGTGATGACATGGCGGAACACGGATGTGTTTGCTCCGGATCGAGAGGAGAAGAAGGACGATGCTAAAGCGGTGACAGCGGACACCATTCAAGCTTTAAGCCGGATTTCGGGAACTTTGAACGTAGTCATGGATAAATTGTATATATGCGGTACCGAAAGCACTTCCCTGGGTTCCATGGAGGCGAATCAGATCATTTCCTTGCTGGCCGAAAATCCGCATTGGACCGCGATGCTTCAAGAGGACGGCTCCATGCACGTGACAGAGCGGATTCAGGATCTTTCCCCGACTTGCAAAAACAATGCATACATCGGTGTGGACGACCAAGGGAACCTAACTTTGTATGATGCGGAAACCGGGCGTAAGGAAGCCGTAAGAACATTTTTTCAACTCGATGTGCGCCAAATGGAAAGCAGTTTGCCTCGGCAGACATTACAGGAGTTATATTCGGGAATCAAAATTAATGACGTTGATGAATATAACAGCGTCTTGTCCACGTTCAGTGACTTCGCGATGGAGGAACAAACGACGCGGGTGATGAGTCCGGGCGTTTAACGGCACTTCGGGGTAATCCGTATTCTGCATTCTCATCCCCGCTCATATCTGATATAATGAACAAGTGAACACATATGTTCGCTTGTTTTTGTTTGTTTTTTGGGAGTGTCTGGATTTAGGATAGGGGAGAAGAATTTTGAGGATTCTAGGCATTGACCCGGGGATTGCCATCGTGGGCTTTGGATTTATCGACAAGATCGGCAATAAGGTCGTACCTGTCCAATACGGATGTATTCAAACCGAAGCGCATACGGATCCGGAAGTTCGGTTGCTTGAAGTTTATAACGCAACCGCGCAACTTATGGATAAATATAAGCCTGACGCAGTCGCCTTTGAGAAGCTGTTCTTTAATCGCAATGTTACTACCGCATTTACTGTAGCGCAGGCAAGGGGCGTGATGATTCTGGCAGCGGTCCAGCGCGGGTTACCGATTGGGGAATATACACCGTTACAAGTGAAACAAGCGGTTGTGGGCTATGGCAAGGCGGAGAAGAAACAGGTTCAGGAGATGGTAAAGATGTTTCTGCACTTGCAGGCCGCGCCCAAGCCGGATGATGTGGCGGACGCATTGGCTGTGGCCATTTGCCACGCGCATTCTTCGACGTTACTACAGAAAGTGAAAGAGGTACATAAGAGATGATTGATTTTTTGCGCGGACGCGTGGCGCACCGCGAGACGGAATATATTGTAATGGACGTACAAGGGGTGGGCTACAGGGTGTTCTGTCCGAACCCTTACGCCATTGGCTTGAAGGGTGAAGCCGAAACGATCGTATACATTCATCACAGCGTAAGGGAAGATGCCATCCTTCTGTTTGGATTTCCCGCTCGCGAAGAGCAGACCTTGTTCCGCCGGCTGTTGGATGTTTCCGGAATCGGACCGCGTGTAGCCCTTGGTATCCTTGCGGGAGGTAAGCCCGACGCGGTGGTCGCGGCCATTCAGCAAGAGAATGTAACGTTCCTGACCAAGCTTCCAGGGATTGGTAAGAAGACGGCCCAACGGATGATTCTCGACTTAAAGGACAAGCTCGATGCTATGCCCCCGGCCGGTATGGAAATTGCAAGCGGCTCCGAAGGAACCGGTTCCGACAGCAGGCTGGATTATGCCGGCGGCAACGCCTGGTATGAAGCCAAGGAAGCTCTAATGGCGTTGGGTTATTCCGAAACTGAGACAGATCGGGCATGGAGCTCAATTAAGAACAAGGTGGACGGGGAGAACGACGGTGTTGACGTGATTATGAAGAAGGCGCTGCAGGCTCTTTTTTCGGGGTAGAGACATGATTGCAGTGATGAGTATTACGATTTTGACTAGACAGGAGGTGACCTGACCATGGAAGACCGGATCATCTCGGCTAATTTGATGATGGAGGACCAAGTGGCCGAGTTTAGTCTCCGTCCCCGCTACCTGGCGGAATATATCGGCCAGGGACAAGTGAAGGACAATCTGAAGGTGTTTATAGAAGCGGCCAAACTTCGGCAGGAAGCACTGGATCATGTGCTGCTCTATGGCCCGCCGGGCTTGGGAAAGACGACGTTGTCCAATATTATCGCGAATGAATTGGGCGTTAACATAAGGACGACCTCCGGACCTGCCATAGAGCGCCCCGGCGACTTGGCGGCAATCTTGACGAACCTTCAGGAAGGCGATGTGTTATTTATTGATGAGATTCATCGTCTTCATCGAACCGTGGAGGAGGTACTCTACCCGGCGATGGAGGATTTCGCGCTGGATATCATTATCGGGAAGGGTCCCAGCGCGCGATCTGTGCGGTTGGATCTGCCAGCCTTCACATTAATCGGAGCTACTACTCGCGCAGGACTGCTGTCTGCGCCGCTTCGTGACCGGTTCGGTGTTGTTGCAAGACTAGAATTCTACACAGTTGATGAATTATCCTATATTGTCAGCCGCGCGGCCGATATTCTGCAAGTCCAAATCGTGGGCGAAGCGGCACATGAGATTGGCATGCGTTCCCGCGGAACACCGAGGATTGCGAACAGACTCTTGAAGAGGGTTCGGGATTTCGCGCAAGTCCGGGGTGACGGTGTAATCACGCTGGATCTGGCACAGAGCGCGCTGAGCCTGATCCAGGTGGACGGGCTCGGGTTGGATCAGATCGATCATAAGATGTTGACCGCCATCATCCAATCCTTCCGCGGAGGCCCTGTAGGACTGGATACGATTGCTGCAACGATCGGGGAAGAAAGCCAGACCATTGAAGATGTGTACGAGCCCTATTTATTGCAGATCGGATTTCTGCAACGCACGCCGAGGGGCCGCGCCGTCACTCCGCTGGCTTACCGCCATCTCGGTTTGCCGGTTCCAGGCGATACGGTCGGAAGCAACTAGACCTGCTCTTGCACAACCATACTCAGGGAGGCGGAATGCAGATGAACAGATTCGGGAAACGAGACAAACTTGCCAAGTGGGGGATGGTTGCCGTCGTCGCTGCGGTGATAACCGGCGGGTTTACACCCATTGCCGGTCCGTCAGAAGCAGTTGCGGCGATCCCTAAGATGAGCAACATACGTGTAGCTTTACTTGGCGATTATACGGCGACTTACAAGAACAGCGTCCCAGCCGTAACATTATCCGCTGTCGGCGGACTTCAGATCGGCTCAAGAGAGGGTACTGGCATTGTTCCGTTGAGTAACACAACAGACGGTAAAGCGGTGCGCTTCAGCTTAAATTCTTACGGCGCCCAGCTGTTGGAAACAGCTGATTTCGCCGCTGCCCAAGCTTTATATAAGAAGATTTCAGCCGCCGAGATGCCGGCACTTCTTGGGATAAGTAAATCCGGACGGCAGATGTACCAAGTAACTGTCGGTCCGTATGCGAATGTTCAGGATGCCACAAAGGCAATGTCCCGTTTGTCGGGAAGCAGCGTGTTGCAGGGGCTGTTAATCCCGGCCGAAACGAAACTGACCGGACCTTTGTACGCTTCAGCCGGCGTGTACGCCACAGAATCGGAAGCTGAAACTCAATTAGCGGCCGTCAGCGGAACCGGGGTTGACGCTTCTGTAGTTATTCAAACCACGCCCGAGGGCGCAGCGCAGTATGCCGTATGGTTTGGCAGAGCAGCGGACTTGACTGCTTTAGAAGAAGCCAAAGCTAAGGTGTTGTCGCTCGGGATGCCTCCGGAAACCGTCTCTGCGGCGGATGTAAGTCAGCCTTATTTGATCAAACAGACAGATTTGTCTTCAATCACAACACCCGGGGAGGGTTTAACCCGATATGCAATCCCTACGGGGGGATCCAAGATTTGGGTTTCATCCGCACAGCCGGGGATCACACTTAAGGAAAAGTCCAACCGGATTTATCGCGGCGCCTTTGAGCTTTCCCAATATAATTATAAATTAGCTGCAGTTAATGAGCTTCCTATGGAACAGTATTTATACGGAGTGGTGTCCGCCGAGCTGGGAGCCGGCTGGCCTGCCGAAGCGCTGAAAGCTCAGGCCGTTGCAGCTCGTACTTATGCGGTGCGTAAAGGCACGGCCTACAAAATCGCGAATATTTCGGATACGACGCTGGATCAAGCCTATTACGGCATGAAAGGCGAATTCCCCGCGGCATTGGCGGGAGTTGAAGCTACAGCGGGCGAAGTTATTACGGACGTGAAAGGTTCACTGATCGAACCTTTATACTATTCCAACAGCGGAGGGAAAACCGCCGATGCATCCGAGGTATGGAATAACCAGCTGCCTTACTTACATAGCGTGACGAGTCCTGATGACGGACCGCAAAGAAGCTTGCCGCTATGGGACCGTGTGATTACAGAAGAGGGACGTGTAGGTTATATTCGAGCTGACCTGTTGCAAGCCTCCGGAGACAAGAATGAAGCGGGATTGAATCTTTCGGTCATTTCGAGCGATAATGCGAATTTGCGTAATCTGCCATATGTAGACGATGTGAACAATCCGTCCATCGTGAAGCTCAGTAAAGGCGCTAAAGTGGTTTCATTAGGCCGAACTTCGCAGTCCAATCCTTATCAATGGCTGCGTGGCCCCTACACTCCGGATCAGGTTGCGGGTTACATGAAGGGGAAGACAACTTCTCCTTCGCCAGGAATACCGCATACTTTGGAAGTCACTAAACGCGGGCCGTCCGGTCGTGTAACAGAAATGGCGGCGAACGGTCAACCGGTGCTGGTGAAGTATCCCGATTTATACCGAACATTGTTTAACAGCTTGCCCAGCACGATGTTTAGCGTTGAAGAAACAGGCCGGATGACGGTGCTTGGCGCGGGGGGCCAAACCTCCGAGCGCAACGGCAGCGGGAACGCTTTGGTTGTACAAAGTGCGGCGGGCGCTACCGTTGTTAACAATCCGTATTTTGTAATTATGAACGGTGAGCAAGGGGTCAGGGCGGCCAGCTTGGATGCGCGTTATCTTTTTGCGGGTAACGGTTACGGCCACGGCTTGGGGATGTCCCAGTACGGTGCCAAAGCATTGGCCGAAACGGGGTATGACTACTCCCAAATACTGAAATACTACTATAAAGACGTAAGTATAGTTAAGGAATGAGTAACGACTATGAATGTGGAACAATTTGATTTTGACTTACCGGAAGAGCTTATCGCTCAAACTCCCCTGTTGCAGCGTACTGAGTCTCGGCTATTGGCATTAAATAAGCGAACCGGAGCGATCGAACACGGTACGTTCACGCAGCTGCTGAATTATCTGCAATCCGGTGATACGTTGGTACTGAATGATACACGAGTCCTCCCTGCCCGGTTATTAGGTGTTAAGGCGGATACGGGCGCTAAAGCCGAAGTGTTGCTGCTAAAGAACACGGAAGGCGATACATGGGAGGCGTTGGTGAAACCCGGAAAACGTGTGAAGAAAGGAACCGTTCTTCACTTCGGCGCGGATTCGGAAGCGCCTTTGCTTCTAGCTGAGGTAACAGAAGAAGGCGAAATGGGCGCAAGAACACTGCGTTTCGAGTACCAAGGGATTTTCCATGAATTACTTGATCAACTTGGTCAGATGCCGCTTCCTCCTTATATTAAAGAGCAGTTAGAGGATCAGGAGCGATACCAGACGGTATATGCCAAGCATCGGGGATCAGCCGCGGCGCCCACTGCGGGTCTTCACTTTACGGAGGCGTTCCTCAATGAAATCCGCAGCCGAGGGGTTACGATCGCAAGCGTCACGTTGCATGTAGGCTTGGGGACGTTCCGTCCTGTATCCGCGGAGCGGGTGGAAGAGCATGAAATGCATCATGAGTATTACGAAGTCTCTCAAGAAACGGCGGAAGTACTTAACGATACACGCGTACGGGGCGGACGTGTGGTTGCTGTAGGCACCACATCCGCCAGAACGCTGGAGACGGTCGCGCGCCGTTACGGGGACAGCGCTGTTCAGGCTTGCTCGGGCTGGACTAACATCTTTATGTACCCGGGGTACGAATTTCAACTGGTGGATGCGCTGCTCACGAATTTTCACTTGCCCAAGTCCACGCTGGTGATGTTAGTCAGCGCTCTGGCAGGGCGGGAGCTCACGATGAAAGCTTATGAGGCAGCTATTCAGGAGCGTTACCGCTTCTTTAGTTTCGGCGACGCGATGTTTATTTACGAATAAGAGAAAAGAGGTACGGAATTGGCTGCAGTAACCTACGAACATATTAAGACTTGTAAACAATCAGGAGCCCGACTGGGCAGAGTGCATACGCCTCACGGTATTATTGAAACGCCGACGTTCATGCCGGTGGGAACCCAAGCGACGGTAAAGACCATGAGTCCCGAAGAACTCAAAGAGATGGATGCCCATATTATATTAAGCAATACATACCATCTCTTCCTGCGTCCCGGACATGATCTCATTAAAGAGGCCGGCGGACTTCATAAATTCATGAATTGGGATCGCCCGATTCTCACAGACAGCGGCGGATTTCAGGTGTTTTCTCTGAGCGATATGCGCAAAATCACGGAAGAAGGCGTATCGTTTAAGTCTCACTTGAACGGAGATAAGTTATTCATTTCCCCCGAAGTGGCGATGGAGATTCAGAACGCTTTGGGATCTGATATTATGATGGCATTCGATGAGTGTCCGCCTTTTCCCGCGGAGAAGGAATACGTCAGGAAGTCAACGGAACGGACAAGCCGTTGGGCCGAGCGGTGTTTGGAAAGTCATGCCCGTCCGGACGATCAAGCTCTGTTCGCGATTGTGCAAGGCGGCATGCATGAGGATCTCCGGAAGCAAAGCGCATTGGATTTGACTTCCATGGATTTCCCGGGGTATGCTATTGGTGGACTGAGTGTCGGCGAGCCGAAGCACTTGATGTATGAAGTACTGGAGCACACCGTTCCCTTATTGCCGGCCAATAAACCCCGGTACTTAATGGGCGTGGGTTCTCCGGATGCTTTAATAGACGGTGCGATTCGGGGAATCGACATGTTTGACTGCGTCCTTCCGACAAGGATTGCCCGCAACGGGACAACGATGACCAGCTCCGGCCGGCTCGTGGTAAGAAACGCGCAATACGCACGTGATTTCGGACCTCTGGATCCGAAATGCGATTGCTACACATGCCGCAATTACTCCCGTGCTTATTTAAGGCATCTGATCAAGGCGGACGAGACGTTTGGGCTGCGCCTCACAACGTATCATAACCTGCATTTCCTGCTAAATTTGATGCGTAACGTGAGACAAGCCATCCGTGAAGATCGACTTCTGGATTTCCGGGAAGAGTTCTTCACAGAATATGGTCTACACGATAATGATAAAGGTTTCTAGGAGGGTCTCACATGAATTTATTAGTAGCGGCAGAAGAACCTGCAGGGTTGTTCGGCGGAGGTATCGGAGCATTTCTTCCTTTGATTCTCATGTTCGCGGTATTTTACTTCTTACTGATTCGCCCGCAGCAGAAGAAACAGAAGCAACGCAACTCCATGTTATCCGCAATCAAGAAAGGTGATAAAGTCGTCACCATTGGCGGTTTACACGGTACTGTGCTTGAAATGAATGAAGATACGGTTGTGCTTCGTGTGAACGACGCAACGAAGTTGACGTTCGACCGCAGCGCGGTCAACACAATCGTGAGCAGCGCGCCTGCCGCATCGGTTACACCTTCGTTAACGAAAGAAGATTAATGTAAATGAAAGAGTGCCGAGCAGGAATCCACATTCCGGCTCGGCACTCTTTTTTGATATTTTAATTTTCACTGACCTTTTGCCGTGAACGCACCGATGTTCCAAGCTGCAGCTCACCCATATACTCGGTACGGGCTGCAAGCTTCATGCCAAGGGTCGCGGCTGTTACCGCTAAGGCTACCCCGCCCAGCATATCCACAAACCAGTGAATGCCAAGATAGAAGATGGAGAAGAGCACTAATAGAGCACTAACGCCTGTAATCCACTTCCACACTCGGTTTCCGCTTTGATATGCCAGAAGAGCTACTGTGACGGAAATAGAGGTATGCAGACTAGGGAAGCAATTGTTAAGTCCGGATAAGGGTCTGTAATCCTGCTCAAATGATGGGAAAATGCTCGGTATGAGGAAGTCCACATGCGGATGGAAATACCAAACTTCATTGACCGGCAGGAACAGATAGAACGGAATAGCCACGATATAGTTAGTCATGATTGCGTAGCAGGTGGCATAGAACATCTTATGTTTACCCGTTCCCGTATAGATGATAAGAGAAGCGATCATCAAAGCCGGAAATACGATTACGTATATAAAGGTAAGCAGATAAGTCAAGTTCGGGTTTAAGAACGTGTGTTGAATCCAATACACCAAGTCGCCTTCAATGGAATGAAACAGATTCGCGTAATCATACGGGACGCCCAGCGTAGATTCAACTTTCATTTCCAGTTTGTTCAGGTAAAGAATCAATAACAATGCGCCGAAGTGCAATAGGAATTTGCGTGAAGTCATTAGCTGCTTTATAAATTGGATAACCGAAATATGCGGAACCATCCGGGTAGCAACCCAGACAAACACCAACACAACGAGTGTGGTGAATAGCGATATATGTGACATAGACTGGAATACAAACATGGTGTGATCCTCCTTGAGTAAAGCGTATGGCTACAAAAACTTTATTATTATACCATACTTCAAGAGGGATCGAAATCGCAGTTATTTCCTGAGATTCACCCCGAACATTCCGCCTAGCGCCCCCATAAGGAATGAGCCGACTGTCATCAAGAGTGTGTTCAAGGAAAGACCTGCGTCAAAACCAAGAAAACCGACAATAAAGATAAAAATTCCGTATAACAGTCCCGTCAGTCCTCCGTAATACCAGCCTTTATGCCCAGCCTGCTTTCCCGCGGAAATCCCTCCGAACAACAAGGATAAGCCATGAACAATATAAGTATACATAGGTAATGACTCTTCTTTCATTCCTCCAAACGTGACAAACAAAGATAAAATCAATGTGCCTGCCGTAAGCCAAGCTAGACTGGTGACGAGTCCGGACAGCAGGGGCGAAGTCATGCGAACCTGATTAACTTTTGTACTCATCGTATGGATCGGATTCATGAGAATACCCTCCTTGACGCGATGCGCCTTAATATAAGTCAACTTACAGACGTCTGTTCACAACATGTCTATGGTGTATCCGACGGAAATAGTACAGGCGTCTGACGCGTTTTCCCAACATTTTCACGGAATTGCCGTGCATCAGAGCAACAGCCGCCGCTCACAATACAAAGGATATTCTTCCAAGGGAGGAGGCCGGTTTCTGTGGGCTTGTGGATTATAATCGGACGAACACTGTTTATTTATTTCTTTGTCTTCATCATGCTGCGAGTTATGGGGAAACGTGAGATCGGAAAGTTATCGGTATTTGATTTAGTGATTTCAATTATGATTGCTGAAATTGCGGTTATGGTTCTGGAAGACGAGGATATTTCCCTTTTCCTCGGGGTTGTGCCGATGATCACGCTGGTATTCATTCAAGTGCTGATTGCCTTCATTACTTTGAAAAGCCGCAAGCTCCGGCAATGGTTCGACGGGAAGCCTTCCTTGCTGATCGAGAATGGAAAGCTAAACCGAAGCGAAATGCAGAGACAGCGCTACAACCTGGACGATCTGCTTCTCCAACTGAGAGAAAACCGTATTAACAATGTGGCTGACGTGGAATTCGCTATTTTGGAAACGTCGGGAAAATTAACGGTAGTTCCGAAGGAAGTCCGCGCCTTTAAGGATCGTAATCAAGGGTTGCCCGAGCAACGAAAATTCCCGTTTCGTTACGAGGGATTGCCGATGGCATTAATTATGGACGGAAAAGTACAGGATGAAAATCTGACAAAAATTGGCCAGACCCGGTTCTGGTTGAAAAATAAATTGCAAGAACAAGGCGTGACCGATTTCAAAAAAGTATTTCTGTGCTCTGTGGATTATAAGGGCAAGCTCTATATTGATCGCAAAAAATAAGGGTGCAAGCATACGTCTTTATTTGACGATTTTCCGGCCCATCCAAAGCAAGCGCTGCAGATCCGCGCGGTCAATGAGACCGAACCAGATCATAAACAGCAGATACACGAACACGCCGGAGACAGCCGCCGCCGTGAATTGCAAGGGTAAAGAATCGGTCCATGCCTGACGTGTAACACAGGCAACGGTTAGAGCCATACCGGCCATGCCGCCGCCGACCTTAAGGAAGTCCGTCATTTTCATACGGAAATTCAGCAGCCTCATCACACTGCCCCCATGTAACACCGTAACCAGGAACACATTCACGCAGATGGCTATGACAGCGCCGGTAATGCCAAGCTCAGGTTGGGTAGCTAACTGGTAGATGAGAATCAGCTTGATTGAAGCGCCGACAAAAGTGTTGAATAACGCCGTTCCGGGCTTGTTTAAAGCTTGCAAAGTGGCCTGAAGCGGTGCTTGGAAGTATATAAACAGGCCGAACGGAGCCATCATCTTCAACATCCCCGCCGTCTCGGTGCTGCCATACATAATCAAGCATAACGGTTCGGCTAATACATACAGCAGCACGGCGCAAGGGGCGCCCGTGACCAGAGCAAGACGCAGCGATTGGTGTAACCGTTTATGGATCGTGAGTTGGTCACCTCGGGCCGCGGCTTCGGAAAGGGAGGGCACGAGAGAAACGGCCAAAGAGTAGGTCAGCGCACTGGGCAAAAGCAATAAAGGGATGACCATCCCTTGTAACGCCCCGTACTGAGCTGTCGCGACACCTGTCGCCACGCCGGCAATCGCGAGACTCCGCGCGATCATGATCGATTCGAAAAGGTAAGAGAAGGAACCCACCAGCTTGCCCCCGGTAACGGGGATTGAAATCCGCATAAGTTTACCCAGATAAGGAAGGCCGAAAGCATAGGATTTTTTGGCGCCTTCCCGTTGCTGACCCGTAACAGCTTCTTCACGGAGAGTTCCCGGACTTTCCGCTTGGGTTGCCAGCTTGCGTATCGTTAGGTTATACTGCCCAAGCAGGACCGCGATACCGCCCAACTCACCTGCCAACACACCCAGCATGGCGCCGGCTGCGGCAAACTCGATACCATAGGGTAACATCAGGTAAGAGAAACCAAGCATCGCGAAGATTCGAATGACTGTTTCCACCAATCCGGAAACGGCTGTAGGGATCATATTATGCCGCCCTTGGAAATATCCGCGGTAAACGGACGAAATTCCGACAATAATAATCATGGGCGTCATACTGAGAAACGTATAATACACCCTGGAATCCGGGATGACGTGAGTGGTAATCCAGGGAGCCGCCACAATGCATAAGATGGTGAAGAAAACAGAAGCTGCGACCGTAATCAGTAGAGATGTCCTAAGCACGGCTTTAACTTTTCTTTCGTTCCCTTCCGTTTCCGCTTCCGCCACCAGTTTGGCTATGGCTAGCGGGATGCCGCCCGTTATAATAGTGAGAATCACGATAAAGAACGGGTAACCGAGCTGGTACAGACCCACACCTTCCGCTCCGATGACTCTCGGCAGCGCGATGCGGGGAACAAACCCAAGAATTCGGTTGACGATCCCCGCTGCGAGCAGAATCATGGTCCCTTTAATAAATGATTGCTTGGTCAAGGTGTTCCCCTTCTTCCTTCAAGAGAGATAAGCTTGTATTACTACAACCATATGCACGTCCGACGGCAAGACATGCTATAATTTTTCACAGAACACATGTAAGACCGGCAGGAAACGGAAAGGCAATAAAGAATTACTATACAATGGCATGCAGAGGAGGACCTGACGAATGTTCAACCTGTTGGAACCGCGCGAAGAAGCGCCCAAAGACCCTTTTGCCGAAACGGGATTCGATCCCGAGATGATAAGCTCCATGCGCATGTTATGCGCCAGTAAAGCTGAGGAATTCCAAATGATCGGTTACGAGCATGTGACGGGTACGGAGATCTGGGAGTGTGTACTTGGTAAATACAAGAAAACCGGGATACCGGCTATGCATCAGGTCGTTAATGATATTCTCTCTTTAAAAGTAACGAATTTCATGAATCACATGACGATGAGCGCATACCGCGGGGCCCGATTTTAGGGGCCTTTTTTTGCGGGTTCCGGGCATTGCTTCACATTTTGACAATTTGTATTATAATAGGAATGTTGAGTAGCCACTAAAGGGGGATTAATCGTAGTTATGGACTTTAAAAGGATTATTACTTTTTTATTAACAGTCATCGTGACTTTTGGAGTCATTGCGTGGACGAGCCCTACCCTTGTAAAGAACATTAAATTAGGGCTTGATTTGAAGGGCGGCTTTGAAATTCTGTATGTAGCCGAACCGATTGAAGCCGGCAAAGATGTCACCAAGGACGCGCTTGTGGAAACGGCTCGAAGCCTGGAGAAACGTGTAGACGCGCAGGGTATCGCCGAACCGGAAATTACAACGGAAGGCAAAGACCGGATTCGCGTGCGATTAGCGACAGGGGACGCGGATGAGGAAGCGATTCGCAAGACACTGAAGAAACCGGCAGATTTGACGTTCCGCGATCCAAGCGGTAAAGTCATGCTTCGCGGTAACGACTTCGTGGAGGGCGGCGCGAGCGTAGGCTATAACGAAACAAGTCAACCGCTGGTGCAGATTAAACTGAAGGATGCTTCTAAATTTGAGAAGGTTACGGGTGATCTGATTGGTCAGACTCTTGGAATCTACCTCGATGAAGAGCAAATTTCCAATCCGGGTGTTTCGTCGGCCATTCCTGGAGGGGTAGCGACCATTACCGGCAGCTTTACATATGAAGAAGCCAAATCCCTGGCGGATACGATTAATTTGGGCGCGTTGCCGCTGAAATTAACCGAGAAGTACTCCCAAAGCGTTGGCGCTTCCTTGGGTCAATTATCGTTGGAACAGACGGTGAAAGCCGGATTGATCGGTTCCGTATTAATTCTAATTTTTATGCTTGTATTCTATCGGATTCCGGGCGTCATCGCGGCGATCTGTCTGATCACATATGTTTGGCTGCTGCTTCTTGTGTTTGACTGGATGAACGCCACCTTGACCTTACCGGGTATCGCGGCCTTCGTCTTGGGCATCGGGATGGCAGTGGACGCGAATATTATTACCTTTGAACGGATCCGCGAGGAACTTCGCAGCGGCAAGAGCCTGCTGTCTTCTCTTAAAGCGGGTTCCAAGCATTCCTTCCGTACGATCATGGATGCTTATGTAACGAACATTATCGCAAGTGCCGTGCTTTATTATATCGGCAACGGAGCTATTCGGGGTTTCGCGTTAATCAGTATTCTCAGCGTTCTGTTGAGTGTCATTACGAATGTATTCTTATCCCGAATTCTGTTGAGCTTGCTGATTAAGGGCAAGGCGTTCAACAAGCCGTCTTATTATGGCGTGAAGGAGGGTGAAATCCGTGGACTATAAGAACAGATTCGATTTCATCAAGAACCAGAGGATTTTCTTCGGACTTTCCGGATTTATATTGGTGACCGGCTTGATTATGATGATCTTCTTCAGTCTGAATTACGGTGTCGACTTTAAAGCAGGTACGAATATTGAGTATTCTTTAGGCAAATCCGTACAGCAAGACCAGGTGCAGTCGGCCGTAGACGAAACGGGCTTAAAGCTCGAAGAAGTGACGATGGGCAGCGGCAATAAGCATACTTCGCTTCGTTTTGACGAAATTCTGACGGAAGATCAGATTAAGCAGGTGAACGCCAAGTTTGCAGAGAAATTCGGCAAGGGTGTATCGCCAGAGGTCAATACCGTTTCGCCGGACATTGCCCTGGAATTGCGTAACAATGCCATTAAAGCGGTCCTGATCGCTTCAGTGCTCATTATGATTTATGTATCGATTCGCTTTCACTGGACCATCGCGCTGGCGGCGGTATTGGGTATATTCCACGACGCGTTGATCGTCATCGCCTTCTTCGCCATCTTCCGTTTCGAAGTGGATCTGCCGTTCGTAGCCGCAGTGTTAACAACGGTCGGATATTCGATCAATGACAAGATTGTTATCTTTGACCGGGTGCGTGAAAACTTGCGATTTGCGAAAATCAAGAGTGTGGACGATCTCAGCGAGCTTGTTAACCGTAGCGTATGGCAGACGATGGCTCGTACCGTTAACACCGTAATAACCGTTCTCATTGCTGCTGTGTGTCTGTTTATCTTCGGCAGCGAATCCATTAAGCTCTTCGCTTTGGCGAAGATTATCGGACTAAGCAGCGGCGTTTACTCATCCATCTGTATTTCTGTTCCTTTATGGGTGCTGTTCCGCAAAAATGCTTTGTTGAGAAATAAGAAAGTTACAGCATAAGAGGTTTGGAAGCCGCGTAGGTTTACGCGGCTTTTCAAACGGTTAGGAGCAATCACTGGAATCGGGAGTGTTGCAAGATGAAGGATCAGCGGAAGGAAGGATACGGTTGGCTTCTAATGGCCGGGCAGATGCTGCTGGCAGGAAGTAAAGGCTTGCTTGGCCTGTTTGGCGGAAGCCAAGCCATGTTAGCGGACGCTGCTCAAACCGCGGCTGGAAGCGTGCATACGGCTGTAAGTTCGGCAGGCTTCAGGCGGATCGGTCCGCTTTACGCTTCCCGTCCTTACGAACGGGAGAAAATGCATAAAGTAGCAAGCATCATTTCTTCAATCGTGATCATTGTGCTTGGGCTTGAAATAGGCTTGCATGCCGCCCAACAACTGTTCCGCGGTGAAGGGCCGGAAGCGCCGGAATGGTATGTGCCCCTGTTCATGACGGTTCTGTTCGCGATTCGGATTCTGTTCGCTTTAAGAAGACAGCATCATGACCGAAGCAAGGCGGGCGCGATTCGTAAGGCGGGCTGGCCATCCCAGGAATGGGTGCCTGCTATAACCTTGGTAGGTGTCAGTCTCGCTTACGCGGGGGAACGTTCAGGTACATACGCCTTATTGTATGCCGATGGCGTTGGGGCGCTGCTGGCAGGCTTGCTGATGATCTGGAGCGGTTATTTAACTATCTCGGCTTCGGTCAGAGGTTCAGCTTCCGCGCTTCTTCGAAAGGAAGAAGCCGGGGATTTCACAGAGACGGCCCAGCGGATTAGCGGTGTGATTGCCGTTGAGCACCTGGAGGCCCGGGAGCAGGGACATTATGTAGTCGTTGACATCCGGATCAGCGTCAGCCCGGGGATTACCGTGGCGGAGGGTCAAGAAATAGGTAAGATCGTCAAGTTTCACCTTATGAAAAAACATGCACATATTACAGACGTACTCGTGAGGGTTACACCCTACGAATCGGGTTATCCATATAAAAGATCAACAGATATGCATTCGGAACCGCTAATGACCCTGTTGCAATAGGAGGGTACCATGCTTCAAGCTAAAGCCAAATGGAACATAACAGAATATGACGAGGCGTTGATCGAGAGGCTGTCCGCCGAATGGGGCGTACAGCCTTTCCTGTTGAAGTTACTGCATGCGCGAGGCATCACCACGGCCGAGGAGGCAAGCCGTTTTCTGCAGGGAGACGAGGGGGAAATTCACGATCCGTTTCTGTTGAAAGGGATGCGGGAAGCTACAGCAAGAATCCGTAAGGCACTGGAAGAGGGAGAATATATCCGGGTTTACGGCGATTATGATGCGGACGGTGTCAGCAGCACTTCCCTTCTTGTTCATCTCTTGCGGGGGCTGGGAGCCAAATTCGATCATTATATTCCCCATCGAGCCAAAGAAGGCTACGGATTAAACATAGCCGCAATCGAAGCCGCAAAGGCTGAGGGCGTATCCTTGATCGTTACTGTGGACACCGGCATTAGTGCCGTGGAGCAAATTGCGTTCGCAAACAGCGTTCAAATCGACGTAATCGTTACAGACCACCATGAACCGCCCGACATTCTTCCGCAAGCTTTGGCTCTTATTAATCCAAAGCTAACGGACTGTCCCTATCCCTACAAGAGCTTAGCCGGCGTCGGAGTAGCCTTCAAGCTCGCTCATGCGCTGCTTGGCCGCTTTCCGGAAGAACTTCTTGAGATGGCTGTCATTGGAACGGTCGCGGACCTTATGCCGTTGACCGGGGAAAACCGGGCGATCGTCAGACGAGGAATGAAACGAATTCGTAACAGCGATAATCCGGGAATTAAAGCGTTACTGGATGTTGCCGGTGTGGAGTTGTCGAAAGTTTCAGCCGGTAATATCGCATTTGCTGTCGCTCCCCGAATTAATGCCGCAGGCAGGCTTCAGCACGCCAACTTAGCCGTGCATCTGCTGACCACCTTGGATACGTCCGAAGCAGAACTGCTGAGTCATGAGTTGGATTTACTGAACAAGGAACGACAAGCCATCGTTGAGGACATCGCGGGTCAAGCTTTAGAGCAGGTGACAGCGCAAGGACTGGAGCAGGATAAAGTGCTCGTTGTGGCGGGCGAGAGCTGGAATGTGGGTGTCATCGGAATCGTTGCCTCCAAGCTTCTGGACCGACATTACCGCCCGGCCATTGTTCTCGGTGTGGATCCGGAAACGGGCATGTGCAAGGGTTCAGCCCGATCTATTCCGGGCTTTGATATGTACAAGGCCTTGTCATCTGTCAGCGAGCTGTTTGCTCATTATGGCGGACATCAGGCAGCCGCCGGCATGACACTGCATAGAGATCAACTGCCGCAGCTTCGGCAGAGGTTAAATGAAATGGCCGAGCATTGGTTAATGGCGGATGATCTGTTACCTAAACTCTCAGCTGATATGGTGTGCGGGTTGTCCGAGGTTACATTGGAAACCATTCAACTGGCTGAATCACTTGCCCCATTCGGCATGTCGAATCCTGCGCCACGGTTTGTGTTGGAAGGTTTACAGATTCGGGAGATCCGTACGATGGGGAAGGATAAACAGCATATTAAGCTTACATTGACGGATCCGGAAGGAAAGGCTAAGCCGCTGGAGGCGTTGGCCTTCAACCGGCCGCAGCTGGTTCATGCGCTGTCTTCCACTTCGCGTTTGGATTTACTGGCGGAGTTGTCTATTAACGAATGGAACGGTACACGTAAACCGCAAATCATGATACAGGATGTTCGTGTCAATCAACTGCAAATTTTTGATTGGCGAGGGATTCCAACGCCTCAGGACAAGCTTGAAGCTTTAGCAGATGAGGTTCGCGCATGCGCGGTTCTGGCCAGCAGGCCAGCGGCGGAACGTCTCGCGGCCGACGGCAAGCTGGGCGCTTGCGGATTATGGTCCTGGGAACCGGACGGCACCGCCTTGCCCGTGAATGATGCAGCGAAGGCGCGTCCCTTGGCGTTCGTGCACAACGTCGTTCTATATAGTTTGCCGGAATGTTTAACACGGATACACAAATTGTTGATAAACGGGCAAACTATGGAACGGATCTATGCTGTATTTGCCGCGGACGGCCAACGCAATCAAACGTTGACGCTGCCATCCCGCGAGGATTTTAAAGGTATGTACGCGATACTGAAGCAACGTGAGCAATGGAATATCCGCTCCGGTGAGTTGCACACCCATCTGCGCAGACGATCAGGCATCTCCGAGGATGCGGCTTCCTTTATTTTGCAAGTATTCGAGGAATTATCCTTTATTGAAAAGGACGGCCACAGCATTCGGTGCACATCCGCTCCTTCCAAGCAAGATTTAACCACAGCGCAAGCTTATCAACGACGCGTAAAACAGTTGGAAGCTGAAGAAATATTCGTTTATTCCAGCGCGCAGGAGCTGACTGACTGGTTCCTGAAGCAACCTGGGTTTGAATCGTCTGAACCACAACAACCTAATTTATTGGAGGAAATCGTATGAATTTCAAAGAACATATCCGTGTAGTAGAGAATTGGCCGCAGGAGGGTATCAGTTTCAAGGATATTACGACATTGTTACAAAACGGTCCCGCGTTCAAGGGCGCAATCGATGAACTTAAACAATTGATTCAACATCTGGAGATCGACGTCATCGCCGGGCCGGAAGCACGAGGCTTTGTCATCGGATGTCCTTTGGCTTACGCTTTGGGTGTAGGTTTCGCACCGATTCGTAAACCCGGTAAACTGCCGTTTGACACCATTGAAGCAGGCTACGACCTGGAATACGGAAAAGATAAGCTGGCTATGCACACGGATGCGATTAAACCGGGACAGCGCGTTCTCATTGCCGATGATTTACTGGCGACTGGCGGAACCATCTCTACGGCAATCAACCTGATTGAACAGTTGGGCGGAGAAGTTGTGGGGGCGGCGTTTCTCATCGAGTTGACGTATTTGACAGGCCGCGAAAAAATGGGCAA
The DNA here is from genome assembly GCF_001644605.1 of Paenibacillus swuensis. Taxonomy (NCBI): domain Bacteria; kingdom Bacillati; phylum Bacillota; class Bacilli; order Caryophanales; family Paenibacillaceae; genus Paenibacillus; species Paenibacillus swuensis. Next base: position 3,185,230 of record NZ_CP011388.1, read on the forward strand.
CGTGGATGTGTACTCTTTGTTGAAGTATTAATTCATTGTATTTACCATATATTACAAAAAAGCTGTCCACGCCCGTCGGCGTCGGACAGCTTTTTTTATTAAGATTTAGGCTTCATTTGTCAGTTTAAACCGGTTCAAGAGGTTGAAGAACAGACTGAGTATAATTGCGACAACCGTGGCCAGCGCCATCCCGCTCATGGAGAAATTTCCGAACGATACTTTTGCGCCGGACAAACCGATAACCAACACTACCGTCGTCAGAATCAGGTTAACCGGCTTGGAATAATCCACTTTGGTTTCGACGAGCATACGTAAGCCGGAGGAGGCAATGACGCCGAACAACAACAAGGATACACCGCCCATGACCGGCTGCGGTATGGTTCGTATCAGTTCCGACAATGTGCCGGAGAACGATAGCAGTATCGCTAAAACCGCCGCTCCTCCGATCACGAAGGTTGAATATACCCGGGTCAAAGCCAATACGCCGATATTTTCTCCGTAAGTCGTGTTCGGCGTGGCGCCGACGAAACCGGATACGATGGTGGATAAACCGTTACCCAACAAAGAACGATGCAAGCCGGGATCTTTGGAAAGGTCCTTGCCGACTATATTGCCGGTTACAATCAGATGCCCCACATGTTCAGCGATAACAACCAACGCCGCAGGCAAAATAATGGCGATGGCGGACCATTCGAATACAGGCGTTGTCATCTTGGGCAACACGAACAAATTTGCTTCAAGTACGGAATCGAACTGTACCATTCCAAGAATGACGGCCAGCACATAGCCCGTAATGATGCCGACAAGAATCGGGATAATCTTCATAAATCCACGGAAAAGAACGGTTCCCATAATCGTAACCAGCAGTGTCGTTAGGGATACGATGATGGCTTTGGAGTCGGGGTTCCATCCTTCATAAGCGGTGCCGGAGGGGGGAATAATTCCGGACATCCCTGCCGCTACGGGAACAAGCTCAAGACCGATTACCGCAACAATCGCACCCATGGCCGCCGGAGGGAACAGTACGTCAATCCAGCCTGTGCCGGTGTATCGAATGAGCAGGGCAATGAGCGTAAACACGACGCCTACAGCGATGAAGCCGCCAAGCGCGGCGGCATATCCACCGCCGCTTTGCGTGGCAATGACAGCGCCCGCGGGCGAGATGAAAGCGAAGCTTGAGCCCAGGTAAGCTGGAATTTTACCTTTGCACAGCAGGAGGTAAAATAAGGTGCCGATTCCGTTCATTAATAAACAAATCGCGGGATCAACCTGTAGCAAGTAAGGCACGAGCACGGTCGAGCCGAACATGGCGAACAGATGCTGGAGGCTGAGCGGCAACGTCTGGAGAAGCGGGGGGCGTTCATGAACGCCAATGGTTCTGGACAAGGAAAGTCCTCCTTTTATGTATGTATGATCTCAACTGCCATTCTTCATCATAGCAAAATGTGGACGCGCGTAAAGACTTCTTTTGCGGAAATGCCGCCAGGATTAAAATAATTGTCTGTTTCCGTCGAAAAAATAGGCCGTTATTCCCCCCGCAAGAAGAGGGCACAGTTGACGTAGACTTGTTTCAAAGGCATAATTATGAGATATACTTTTATCGAACATTAATGTAATGAAATGAACATAGATCAGAAAGGATCCATTCATGGGCATTGAGCAACTTATTGTGAAGGCAGCTGCATATATGAAGGAATCCGACCTTAAGCGGATCAGGGATGCGTACGAATTTGCCGATCAAGCCCATCATGGCCAGGTTAGAAAATCCGGAGAACCGTACATCCTGCATCCGTTAGCGGTAGCCGACATCCTTGTGAATATGCAGATGGACGTGACGAGCATTATCGCCGCTCTGCTTCATGATGTCGTGGAAGATACAACGGTATCGCTGGAGTCGGTGAGGGAGCATTTCGGGAAGACATGCGCTATGCTCGTAGACGGTCTTACGAAGCTGGAGAAGATCAAATTTAAATCCAAGGAAGAGCAGCAGAACGAGAATTATCGCAAGATGTTCGTCGCTATGGCGCAAGACATCCGTGTGATTCTGATTAAGCTGGCCGACCGGCTGCATAATATGCGTACGCTTAAGTATCAATCCGAGGAAAGCCAACGGCGAATCGCGCAAGAAACTCTCGATATCTTCTGCCCCATTGCGCATCGGTTAGGGATTTCAGCCATTAAATGGGAGATGGAAGACATCGCCCTTCGCTTTATCAACCCCCAACAATATTACCGCATCGTGAATCTTATGCAGAAGAAGCGGGCGGAGCGCGAGCAATATATATCCGATATTATTGGACGGATTAAAGAAAAGCTCAGCGAGATGGGGATTGAAGGCGATATCTCCGGCCGGCCCAAGCATATTTTCAGCATCTATACGAAGATGTCAACGAAAGCCAAGCAATTTAATGAAATTTACGACTTATTGGCGATTCGAATCATCGTAGAGAATATCAAGGATTGTTACGCTACCTTGGGGATCATCCATACGTTATGGAAGCCGATGCCGGGACGGTTTAAGGATTATATAGCCATGCCGAAAGCGAATATGTATCAATCCCTCCATACCACGGTCATCGGACCGCGGGGCGAGCCGACCGAAGTCCAGATCCGAACCTGGGATATGCATCAGACCGCCGAATTCGGAATCGCGGCTCACTGGGCATACAAAGAGGGCTCGGCCGCTCCAGGAGCAGGAGCTCCGTTCGAGGACAAGATGGCCTGGTTCCGCGATATAATCGAGCTGCAGAATGAGACACGCGACGCTTCCGAGTTTATGGAATCCATGAGGATGGACTTCTTCGCGGATGCGGTGTTCGTATTTACCCCTAAAGGGGAAGTATTCGAGTTGCCTTCCGGTTCCGTACCTCTTGATTTTGCATATCGTATTCATACTGAAGTGGGTAACCGCACCATTGGCGCTAAAGTGAACGGACGAATCGTTCCCTTGGATCATAAGCTCAAGACAGGCGATATTATCGAAATACTGACTTCCAAACATTCTTACGGTCCCTCCCAGGATTGGATCAAAATTGCGCAGTCTTCACACGCGAAGACGAAGATTAAACAGTGGTTTAAGAAAGAGAAGCGCGAAGAGAATGTGGACAAGGGTAAGGATCAGCTGGAACGCGAGTTGAAGCGTTTAGGCATCGATCCGCCGACCCTGATGACCGAAGACAAGCTGATGGAAGTAGCGAAGAAGTTTAACTTTAACGATGTGGAGGACATGTTATCCGCCATCGGATTTAACGGGATCACGGCTGCGCAAGTATGCACTCGTTTAACGGATAAGTTGCGCAAAGAGAATGAAGAAGCACAGCAGATCCAGCTGACGAGCGAAATTAAGGAAATGAAGGCGCCTGGGACGGTTCGCAAATCGCGGCCGACACACGGCATCCGGGTAGAGGGCATTGATAATCTGCTCGTCCGCTTTGCCCGTTGCTGTAATCCGGTGCCCGGTGACCAGATTATCGGTTACATTACACGCGGACGCGGGGTTTCGGTTCATCGCGCCGACTGCATGAACATTCCGCAAGGCGAAGACGAAGAAGTGCAACGCGTCATCGATGTGATGTGGGAAGAGTCGGTGGAAGCCAGCTACAGTGTGGAGATTGAGATTACGGGGCATGATCGCCGCGGATTGCTGAACGAGGTATTGCAGGCGGTATCGGAGAGCAAGACCAATATTTCCGCTGTATCCGGACGTTCAGACAAGAACAAGATGGCGATGATTCATATGACGATCTTGATTCGGAATACAGAGCATTTGCAATCGGTTGTCGAGAAGATCAAGAGGCTGTCGGATGTATATTCCGTGCAGCGGATTATGCAATAGCAGATGGCAAGGTATACGCCCTTCTCCCTTACGGGTGGAGGGTATTTTTAATTATATTAGAAGCCGTGCTCGGATAACGGAAGGAGTTTGATGAGGATTGAAAGTGGTACTCCAAAGAAGCAAGGCGGCCCAAGTAAGTGTTGACGGCCAAGTCATCGGCAGCATTGAGCAAGGGTTCGTGCTGCTGGTCGGCGTAACGCATGAAGATACGAATGAGGATGTGCGATTTTTGGCGGATAAGGTGGCGGGACTGCGTATATTTGACGATGCGGATGGTCGGATGAATCTGGCTATTCAAGATGTGAACGGTCAGATATTGTCGATTTCCCAGTTCACGTTATACGGAGATTGCCGCAAGGGCAGGCGTCCGAACTTCATGGCGGCGGCTCGTCCGGAACCGGCAGAGGCGTTGTATCTGCAGTTTAATGAGCATTTAAGGGAGAAAGGTCTAAACGTAGAAACAGGGCAGTTTGGCGCGATGATGGATGTGAGTCTGGTCAATTGGGGGCCGGTGACACTTATTCTCGATAGTAAAGAAAGGTGAGGCGGGGGTATGTCATAGACTTCTTGGTTACACTAATGAAATCAACCATACCAAGGAGAACGAACCTCTATGCATCAATCCAAAAAGGAACAAGTTATGCTCTCATCCACAAATCGGCTGTTGAACAATCATCTGCGTGAAGCCATGAAGATGGCTGAAGGCGTTCAGGAATATGGCTTTGGTCAAGAGGCGGGGCTGACGGGAGAACAATATCCATGGGTACAGCCTCGCAAAATCAGACTGTAAACCGTTGAAAAATTGTTTAATAAATCAGGTAATAGAAAACGCTTTAAAAAATGTAACATAACTGTAATCTGTTTAACATAAGCCTTTAACATTCATTTCCTATACTAATTAACGACCCCCTTTTTAAAATATAAACACTTAAACCCTACAACATTCTGTTGTAGGGTTCTTTCTTTTTCGACATAAACACTTGACAACCTGTAGTAACAATTATAGAATAACCTCTATTGAAGCATGTTAATTTAATCCTTTGATTCGTTGAAGGGGCAAAGTAATTCAGTACCACGCATAGTAGAGAGGGATGCCTTAGGCTGAAAGTATCCTTGCGATGACTGAATGAATAGACTTCCCTGAGAACGGTCGGCGAACAGCGGCAAGAGGGTTGCCGGACAGTAGCTGATACGCGTAGACGGGCGTTAACCGTAAAGCGATACTTATCTAGAATTTTACCGGATAAGGTCGGAATGTGGGTGGTACCACGGGTGAATTAGGTTTCTAATCTCTCGTCCCTGGCAATGATGTCAGGGGTGGGGGATTTTTTTAATTTCAAGGGATATGGATCCGCATAAAGCGGTTTGGGAGGTAAATAGATGGCATTCCAGAAACCAAAGGGCACACAGGATTTATTGCCGGGTACTGTGGAGAAGTGGCAGTTTATTGAGGAGAAAATTAAAGCAGTATGCTGCCGCTATAATTACAAAGAGCTGCGTACCCCGATATTTGAACAGACAGAGTTATTTACAAGAGGTGTCGGTGAAACAACGGATGTGGTAAGCAAGGAAATGTATACGTTCCTCGATAAAGGGGACCGCAGCATGACATTGCGGCCGGAAGGAACGGCAGGCGTGGTCCGGGCTTATGTTGAGAATAAGCTTTATGGTGAACCCGATTTAACGAAGGTGTATTATGTGGGACCTATGTTTCGCTATGAACAGCCTCAGGCGGGACGCTTCCGTCAATTCCACCAATTCGGCATTGAAGCTTTCGGGTCCACCGATGCGAGCCTTGATGCGGAAGTGATTTCGCTGGGCTTCCAGTTCTATAAGGAGCTTGGATTGTCGGGTGTGACCGTTGAAGTGAATTCCGTCGGTACTCCGGAAATACGCGCTGCTTTCAAATCCAAACTGCAGGATTTTCTGGCGCCTGTCAAGGATAAACTTTGCCGTGACTGTCAATCCCGCTATGATAAAAATCCGCTGCGTTTGCTGGACTGTAAGGTGGATCAAGCCCATTTCGAAGGCGCACCGTCCATTTTGGATAGTCTGGACGAGGAGTGTACGAACCATTTTGCCACGGTAAGAGGGTATCTGGATGCAATGGGTGTGAATTACACGATTAATCCCCGTTTGGTTCGCGGACTGGATTACTACACGCATACCGCTTTTGAGTTTAAGGCGGAAGGGATCGGCGCGATTGATACCATCGGAGGCGGCGGACGGTACAACGGTCTGGTTGCTGACGTAGGCGGTCCGGATCAGCCGGGAGTAGGCTTCGGACTTGGGTTGGAGCGTTTAGTGCTGGTGCTGGAGAAGCAAGGGATCGACATTCCGTCAGGCAAAGGGCTGGATATGTATCTGGTTGCGCTTGGCGAAGCGGCTGAGAAGGAAATCACACGCTTGTTGTTCGAGCTTCGTTCTCAAGGTGTGGTGGCCGAGAAGGATTACGGCGGCCGTAAAATGAAGGCGCAGATGAAATCGGCGGACCGGTTGCATGCGAAATATGTCGCCATCTTGGGCGATGATGAACTTGCGCGGGGCGAAATTACGTTAAAGTCGATGGCGAACGGCGAGCAGGAAGTTCTGGATTTAGAAAATTTCATTGAGAAATTTTTAAATAAACAATAATTATTTGATAAAGGGGAACAAAGAATCATGATGTTAAAAACTCATCATTGCGGACAATTGGGAACGGCCGAAATCGGGCAAACTGTCGTATTAAACGGCTGGGTACAAAGAAGAAGGGACCTTGGAGGCGTCTTGTTTATCGACCTTCGGGACCGCAGCGGAATCGTACAAATCGTGTTCGGACCTGAATATTCAGGTGAAGCGCTGCAGATCGGCGACCGATCTAGAAACGAGTATGTGCTTGCGGTAAAAGGGACGGTTGTGGAACGCGACGCGGAGACGGTTAACGCAAATCTCGCCACAGGTCAAATCGAAGTGCGCATTACGGAAATTGAAATACTGAACAGCGCGAAGAACCCTCCGTTCTTCATTGAAGACGGCATCGAAATCGACGAATCGCTTCGTCTGAAATATCGCTATCTGGACCTGCGTCGTCCGGAAATGCAGCGCACGCTTATGCTTCGTTCGCAGGCGGCCAAGATATTCCGCAACTTCCTGGATGACCAAAGTTTTATTGAAATCGAAACGCCGATTTTGACAAAAAGCACGCCGGAAGGCGCTCGCGACTATTTGGTGCCAAGCCGTGTGCATCCGGGTGAATTTTTCGCTTTGCCGCAATCCCCGCAAATTTTTAAGCAATTGCTTATGGTGAGCGGTATGGAGCGGTACTATCAGATTGCGCGTTGTTTCCGCGATGAAGATTTACGAGCAGACCGCCAGCCTGAATTTACGCAGGTGGACATCGAGACTTCGTTCATGTCGCAGGAGCAGTTGCTCTCCATGATGGAAGAACTGATGGCGAAACTTATGAAGGAAACGGTTGGCGTAGACATTTCCCTACCGTTCCAACGGATTACTTATGCGGACGCTATGGGGAAATACGGTTCTGATAAACCGGATCTTCGCTTCGGTATGGAGCTGAAGGATGTTTCCGATATCGTGTCCCAGTCCGGTGTGAAAGTGTTCGCTTCCGTCGTGGAGAAAGGCGGACAGGTGAAGGCGTTGAACGCCAAAGGATGCGCAAGCTGGAGCCGCAAAGAGATTGATGATCTCGGACCTTTCGCGGCGCGTTACGGCGCTAAAGGACTTGCCTGGATTCAAGTGAAAGACGGCGAAATGAAGGGGCCGATCGTGAAATTCTTCTCCGAAGAAGAGATGGCTTCCCTGAAAGAGCGTCTGGATGCCGAAGAAGGGGATTTGCTGCTCTTCTCCGCCGACACGAAGAAAATTGTTGCCGATGTGCTGGGTAACCTGCGATTGAAAATTGGCCGTGAGCTTGGGCTGATTAACGAGAGCGAGTTCAAGTACGCATGGGTCGTGGATTTCCCGTTACTCGGTTGGGATGAGGATGCGAAGCGTTATGTGGCGGAACATCATCCGTTCACACGTCCGATGGAAGAAGATGTGCATTTCTTCGATACGGATCCGGGCCAAATTCGCGCGCAAGCATATGATTTGGTATTGAACGGATATGAAGTGGGCGGAGGCTCGCAAAGGATTTATCAGCGTGATGTACAAGAGAAGATGTTCACAGCCCTGGGCTTCTCGCCGGAAGAGGCGAATGAGCAGTTTGGCTTCTTGTTGGAAGCTTTCGAGTACGGTACACCTCCGCATGGCGGGATTGCCTTAGGCTTTGACCGTTTGGTGATGTTGCTTTCGGGCCGCAGCAACCTTCGTGAAACGATTGCGTTCCCTAAGACGGCAAGTGCTACGGATCTGTTAAGCAACGCGCCTTCTGAAGTGGAAAGCAAGCAGTTGGAGCAGTTGTCCATTCGGATCGCGCGTAAAGAGAAAGCGGATAGGAGCGTTTAACCTATGTTGCATCAATTTTCACGAACAGAGCTTGCGATCGGACCGGAAGGTCTGGAGCGGATGAAAGGAAGCACGGTGGCTGTACTGGGTATTGGCGGGGTGGGTTCCATCGCCGCTGAGGCTTTGGCGCGCACGGGTGTCGGCCGGATTATCCTTATTGATAAAGACGTAGTCGATATCACCAATATCAATAGGCAGATTCATGCGCTAACGACGACGGTTGGCCAATTGAAGGCCGAACTGATGCGCGAGCGGATAGCTCTCATTAACCCGGCATGTGAAGCGATTGCGCTCAATATGTTTTACACGGAAGAAACGTATGAGCAGTTATTTGCTTATGATCTGGATTATGTGGTCGATGCGTCTGATACGATTTCGTACAAAATCCATTTGATTAAACAATGTCTGGAACGGAAAATTCCGGTAATCTCTTCTATGGGCGCCGCGAACAAAATGGACCCGACCAAGTTCCAGGTTGCGGACATTTCCAAAACGTCGATGGACCCAATCGCGCGCGTCGTTCGTACCAAGCTGCGTAAAGACGGCATCCGCAAAGGGGTGAAGGTGGTTTTCTCCACCGAGGAACCGATGAAACCCCGCGCGGATGTTACGGAGAGGATCGTGTCTCCCAACGCGCCCGAAATTCGTAAAGCGAAACAACCGCCTGCAAGCAACGCCTTCGTCCCCCCAGTAGCCGGCCTGATTATGGTCGCCGAAGTGGTGAAGGATTTGTTGAAGAGTGTGGACAAATAAAGTAAAGGTGCTTACTAGCCGCTTGAGCTGATGCTCGGGCGGTTTTATTTATGAATTAATGGGCCGGGAAGGGTTATCTCGGAGGTTCAGCTGGGTGGGAGCAATATTATGCTGGGTTATCCCGAAGGGTCAGTGGAGTGGTGTGAACAAGATTATGTTGGGTTATCCCGAAGAGTCAGTGGAAGACAACAGCAGATTTAGTGCTCTGAGGGACATTATTTGCTACCAATGCATGCCGGTCCACGGAATTAATGTCCTCCCTAGGAATGATAAATGTGGTTGATTCAGTGATCTGAGGTATACCTAGGGGTTATTTTGCCGCCGGATCAAGTTGATTTATGCTCTATAAAGCATTGTTCGACGCCCATACGCACCAACCAGCTTCTTTGTGGTAAAATGGGAGCATTGATCAGCAAAGGTGTGAAGGTTATGGACTTATTTACATATGACAATTCGAATAAAGGGGCAGGACGGTTGTTGGCAGACCGGATGCGTCCCCGGACATTGGAAGAATATATTGGTCAAGAGCATATTGTGGGAGCGGGAAAATTGCTGCGGCGCGCCATTGAAGCGGATCAAGTGACCTCAATTCTGCTATATGGTCCCCCGGGGACTGGAAAGACAACGCTTGCGCATATCATTTCAAACAAAACTCAAGGGGAGTTTATCAAGCTTAATGCGGTAGATGCATCTGTTAAGGATGTTCGTGAGGTCATTGAAGGCGCCAAAAACACCCGGGATCTCTACGGCCGCAAAACCATTCTGTTTCTGGACGAGGTCCATCGCTTCAATACGAAGCAGCAGGATGCGCTTTTGCCGGCAGTGGAAGACGGCACGATCATCTTCATCGGCGCGACCACCGAGAATCCGTTCCACCACGTGAACGGGGCGCTGCTGTCACGCTCGACGCTGTTCGAGCTGCACGGCCTCACGCATGAGCACGCACTGCTCGCCATGCGGGCCGCGCTCGCCGACCGCGAGCGCGGTCTCGGCGCGTTGCCGCTGCGCGCCGAAGACGCTGCGCTCGAGCACATCGCGCGCATGAGCGGCGGCGACATCCGCCGCGCCCTAAACGCGCTCGAGCTCGCCGCGCTGACGACCCCGCCGCAGCCCGACGGCACGATCGCCGTCACGCTGGAAGTCGCGGAGGAATCGATTCGCAGGCCGACCGTCCGCGCGGACGAGTCGACCCAATACGACGTCCTCTCCGCGTTCCACAAGAGCATCCGCGGCTCCAGTGACGCCGCGTTGTTCTGGTTCCTCTATGCCGTCGAGAAGCTCGGCATGGATCCCATGACCTTCCTGCGGCGTTTAATTGTCGCCAGCAGCGAAGACATCGGCCTCGCCAACCCCCAGGCGCTGGTCCAATCCGTCACCGCGATGGACGCCTATCACAAGATAGGCTGGCCGGAGGCGAGGCTAGTCATCGCGCAGGCGATCCTGTTCGCGGTGGAAAGCCCAAAATCGAACGGCGTGACCGTCGCCATCGGCAACATCTACGCCGCGTTCGATCGCGTCGGTGAAGCCAAGGTTCCGCATCACCTGAGGGATGCCCACTACAAAGGCGCCGAGAAGCTGGGTCATGTCGGCTATCAATACCCTCACGATTATCCGGGACATTATATCAAGCAGCAGTATCTGCCGGATGCGTTGGACGGCCAGTCGTTCTATCGCGCGACAGAGCAGGGCATGGAAGAGAAAATTAAACTTAACCAGCACAGGCGTAAAAATCTATAACATCACACAACCTAACACAACAAATAACCGAATTTACAACTGCACGCAATGTCAGATAACCGAGGAGGAGGGGAAGTATGCGACAACGAACAAAAGATACCCTAGACACTTCCCCGGCTTCGCATGATTTGTGGGCTGACATGCAGCTTACCAGCAGGGAACTGGTGATTGAGACAGGAGTTCAATATTTGCGCGATGCCGGAACCGACCGTATTTGTCAAATATGTATCGGGCAAGGCGGCTCTTGTTGCGCGGATTGCCCTTTGCTTCGAAACGGTGTAGGGTGTCAACAGAGGAATATCAGCTGCACGGCTTGGTTGTGCGGATTTTTGAAATATATATTGTTTGAGTTGAACTTGCTGGATGCCTGGAATGATTATTGGATTCAGGTGCCGGGCCAAGATTATCGCAAGGATTTCACACCTGAATTCTTTTTTATGTCTAATTCCAAAATCTTGTCTTCCCCGGACTTTCAGCAAATCAGCGAAGCGTTTGCCCTCGATTTGAACGATGTGGCAGAAGCGAACTCAGCCGAAGGCTATCTCATCAAGCTGCGTGAAAAAATCGATAAAAATATTGAATGTATCGACATTTACAGGGACGACCCGGCCTATTGCCGCAAAATCCACAAAAAAATTCTGGAGATGACCGCTCCGTTTCATCGCTTTCACCGAGCTTTGGATGAATACAGAGTTGATCTGTCGTTGAATAGGGAATAACTTTCCAGCACTCACAAAAAAGAACGAATTCGCCTTCTGCGAATTCGTTCTTTTCTTGTAAAACCTTTATTTCACTTCCGCCGCCATACGCACGGTTTGAATCGTACCGCCGCCCAGACATTGCTCCCCGTCATAGAATACGACGGCTTGGCCCGGCGTTATGGCTTTCTGCGGTGCATCGAATTTCACCTCGCAACGGCCGTCGCCGAGCGGTACAACCGTTACGCCTTGGTCAGGCTGACGGTAACGGAACTTCGCCGTGCAGCGCAGCGGCGAAGTTAACTCGCGGTCGCTCGTAAAGCGCACGCCTTCGGCTAGCAGGCCGTCCGAATACAGGCTCGGATGGTCGTCGCCTTGCACAACGTAGAGCGTATTCGTCTCTAAATCCTTGCCGGAGACGAACCAAGGCTCGCCGTTGCCGGAGCCGCCAATGCCGAGGCCCTGACGCTGGCCCAGCGTATAATACATCAAGCCGTCATGGCGTCCCTTGACTTCGCCTGAGCGGACATCCACCATATCGCCGCCCTTGGCCGGCAGATAACCGCTGAGAAACTCCTTGAAGTTTCGTTCGCCGATGAAGCAGACCCCGGTGCTGTCCTTCTTCTTGGCGGTTGCCAACCCGGCACGCTCCGCGATCGCCCGCACTTCCGGCTTAGGCAAGTGTCCGATCGGGAACATCGCTTTGGACAATTGATACTGGTTCAAGGCATTTAAGAAGTATGTCTGGTCCTTACCGGCGTCAACACCGCGCAGCAGTTTAAACTCTCCCTCTTGTTCCACAACCCGGGCATAATGTCCCGTGGCGATGTAGTCAGCTCCTAAATCCAGCGCTTTTTGCAAAAATTCACCAAATTTAATTTCGCGGTTACACATGACATCCGGATTAGGGGTCCGGCCTTTGCGATACTCGTCCAGGAAATAGGCGAATACTTTATCGAAATATTGCTTCTCGAAATTTACGGTATAGTATGGAATGCCGATTTGATCACATACGCGTCGGACGTCTTCCGCATCCTCTTCCGCGGTACAGTGACCGAATTCGTCTGTATCATCCCAGTTTTTCATGAAGATGCCGATGACGTCGTAGCCTTGTTCTTTCAATACAAGGGCCGTGACGGAGGAATCAACGCCGCCGGACATGCCCACGACGACGCGGGTGGATGAATTGTCTGTTACCATGGTAATACCCCGCTTTTCAATAGGAATGTGTAGCTGAATTACAGTGTAGCATATTTCCCGTTTATCATTCCATTCGCTGTCGAAGATTGTGGAATCATGCGGAATAGGTTATAATAAAATTTTTCCCAATTTAGGAATCAATTTTGTAGAGATTTTCTATGAAAATATGATAACATATATAGATGATAGGGTTACTTGTATTTAATTTCGCCTTTTCGGGCAATGATGAAATTATAGAGACAATTATGTCCAGAATGAGGTGTCCCCTTTGAAGATTTCCACAAAAGGCCGTTACGGCCTGACCATTATGATGGAATTGGCAAGAAACTACGGTGACGGCCCGATTTCTCTGAAAAGCATCGCCGAGAAGAACAGTCTGTCTGAGCACTACCTGGAGCAACTGGTTGCCCCATTACGCAATGCCGGTTTAGTGAAAAGTGTGCGAGGAGCTTACGGCGGTTATATTCTTTCCAAACTGCCGGAAGAAATTACGGCAGGGCATATTATCAGAATCCTGGAAGGTCCCATCTCACCGGTGGACTTCACGGAAGAAGATGATCCCGCCAAACGGGATTTATGGGTTCGGATTCGCGACAGTATTGCCGAAGTATTGGATTCAACAACATTAGCTCAGTTGATTTCGTTTCAGGACGAGGGCAAGCGAGACAGCTATATGTTCTACATATAGGTGACAATATGAAGCAGACACGGATTTATATGGACCATGCGGCTTCAACGCCGGTGCATCCCCTGGTAACGGAAGCTATGCTTCCTTACCTGCATGAGCAATTCGGCAACGCGTCCTCCGTACATGCCTATGGGCGTGAGGCCAAGCAAGCGTTAAACCGGGCAAGAGACCTCATATCCGCCGCGATCGGCTGCGAGCCTTCGGAGCTGATCTTCACCGGCAGCGGCACGGAAAGCGATAATCTGGCGATTATCGGTGCCGCCGCCGCCAACACAACGGACCGCAAAGGAATACTCACCTCCCGTATCGAGCACCATGCCGTGCTTCACCCATGCGAGCAGCTAACAAATTTTGGATATGGACTTACTTGTTTACCCGTAGATATATTGGGTAAAATTTCTATAGAAGATGTCGAAGCTAATCTCAACTCACAAACCTTTCTGATGAGTCTCATGTACGGTAACAACGAAGTCGGTACGGTTCAGCCTATAGATGTGGCCGGACGCCTTGCCCGTGAGAACGGAGTATTATTTCATGTTGACGCGGTTCAGGCTCTGGGTTCCCTGCCTATCTCACTTAAGGACTTACCTGTGGATTTAATGAGCTTTTCGGCTCACAAAATTAACGGTCCCAAGGGAGTAGGCGCTTTATATATCGGGAAGCAAGTCCGCATCCAGGCTCAGCAGTTTGGCGGGATGCAGGAACGTAAACGCCGGGCAGGCACAGAGAATGTAGCAGGTATTATCGGGTTTGCCAAAGCCGTAGAACTAAGTATGAACGGATTGGAAGAGAAACGATCTCTGATGTTGCGACTTCGAAATCGGTTTTTGGAACAGCTGTCCGAAAGACTCGGCGCGGAACGATATGTTGTTAACGGACATCCGACAGAAGTGTTACCGCATATTCTGAATGTCAGCTTTATCGGGATCGACGCCGAGACGATGCTTATGAATCTGGATCTGGAAGGCATTGCGGCCGCAAGCGGTTCAGCCTGTACTTCGGGTTCTCTTGAAATCTCACATGTGCTGCAGGCTATGGAACTTCCCAATGATGTTATGCGTTCGGCAGTCAGATTCAGCTTCGGGCGTGGAACCACATCGGAAGAAATCGACATTGTGGTGCGGAAGATCGAAACCATATTGGATCGAGTCCGTAAATAAATAGAGCCGGGAGGTGAGCGGATGATTCGTAAAGTACAGGAAATTATCGGTTTGCCTGTGATCGACGTGGAATCCGGCAAGAAGTTAGGTAAAGTAAATGATATTTTCTTAAGCGCCGATCAGGAACTCAAGGCTGTAACGATCGACGCCAAGCATTGGTTTTCTTCATCCCGGTTTATTGCTTGGGAAGACATTGCGGGATTCGGGGATGATGCGGTTACCATCCCGAATGAGTTGGTTATCCGCTCCTTTGAAGAAACGAATCCTTGGATCGCCTTCCTTTCCGGCAATAAGAAGCTGAAAGAAATGTCGGTGATGACAGTCACGGGAAATCAACTGGGATTGATCAGCGACGTTTACTTTGACCCGGAACTGGGAACAAAGATGATAGGATTAGAATTAACGGATGGATTTATCTCCGATTTGAAAGAGGGGCGCAAGTGGATGCGCTTGCCGGAGACCGTGACAATCGGTGATGATACGATTGTGGTACCGGCGGAGAGCGAAGACGCCCTGGAGGAAATCGTCACAATAAAGCGATGAGGGTGATTAGATGATGAGATGTCCGAACTGCAATTCCAAGGATATTGGGAAGATCGGTTCCCATCAGTTTTACTGCTGGGGTTGCTTTATCGAGTTGACGGTGAACGGTGAGAAGATGTCAGTCTATCAAGTAGAAGAAGACGGAACGTTAAGCTCGCTGGATGACCTGTTCTTCGAGGATGATATGCCTGAAGTTCACGCCAACTAATTATAGATGAACGTTAAAGTCGGACTTCGGTTCGGCTTTTTCATTTTGCCCGTAGGAAAGACTCGCTTTTTCAGAAAATGAATGAAATCCATAGGGTTGTACATATACTGAAAGGAGCTTAGGCCAAGGTGGTGTGTTCATGGAACGTTTTACAAGCAGTAAATTGTTTCGGGTATTGATTTATGTTTTACTCAGCATCATTATTGTGTACATGCTCTTGCAAATCAAGCCACTGTTTATGAATATATACATATTCCTCCGCGCCGTGTTGGCTCCGTTCCTGATTGCCCTGATTGTTTCCTATGTGCTGAATCCCGTCGTTACTTTATTAAATGCGAGAAAAGTCCCCCGAACGGTAGCGGTGTTGTTGATTTATGCTGTGTTCATTACTTCTGCAGTAGTCGTCCTTATGAACTTAATTCCGATTTTTATCAGTCAAGTGAAGGAACTGAACGAGCATTTGCCGGAATTTACATTTCGCGCGCAATCCTTGGTCAGCGATTTCAACGATAATACGATGTTACCGGGGAGCGTAAGATCAGGCATCAACAATTCTCTGTACAAAATGGAAACGATGGTCTCCACGCAAATGACAACCTTTCTGGACGGAATCGGGAATATCATCAATACCATTTTTATTGCTTTTGTCATTCCGTTTCTGGCGTTCTATATTCTCAAGGACTTTCAGCTAATCGAGAAAACGGTCATCGCCACCGTGCCGAAGAGGCATCGCAGAAGTA
The DNA here is from genome assembly GCF_001644605.1 of Paenibacillus swuensis. Taxonomy (NCBI): domain Bacteria; kingdom Bacillati; phylum Bacillota; class Bacilli; order Caryophanales; family Paenibacillaceae; genus Paenibacillus; species Paenibacillus swuensis. Next base: position 3,201,238 of record NZ_CP011388.1, read on the forward strand.
CGGTCAAGCTGCTGATTGATATTGATACCGCGCTGGGCAATTACATCCGGGGCCAGTTTATTGTGTGCATTATCATCGGCATGTTCGCTTATATCGGTTACTGGGCGGTAGGGATGCCCTATGCTTTGTTGCTTGCGAGCGTTGTAGCGGTCTTCAACATTATTCCGTATCTTGGGCCCTTCTTCGGGGCGGCGCCGGCAATTCTGATGGCTTCCACGGTGTCATTAAAAATGGTGATGTTGGTTATTCTCGTAAACCTCCTCTGCCAAGTGCTTGAAGGAAATGTAGTTTCACCGCAAGTGGTGGGAAGAACCCTTCATATGCATCCGTTATTCATCATATTTGCTTTACTGGTAGGCGGTGAGCTGGCGGGTGTGATCGGGTTGATTCTGGCTGTTCCTTTCTTTGCGGCCCTTAAGGTGGTAGTACAACACATATTTGCTTATTACATCAGGCGAAATACCGCTTAACCTTGGACCGGATGGGATTTGACAAGCGCTTTCCCGGCCGATATAATTTGGACATAAATAGTTAAATCGAAGACGAAATACAGTAAGCCTGCTTGCGTTATTCAGAGAACGGACTCCTAGGGTGCGAGAGTCCCATAATGCGGGCGGCTGAACGCTCATTTCGGAGTGCGGACGCCAACGTCCGTCGGATTTCTGGCCCCGTTAACGGCCGACTAAGGCGATTGACCCTACTCGTTGGGGACAATAACCAGGGTGGTACCGCGATTCTATATCGTCCCTGTTTCTATAAACAGGGGCGTTTTTTGTTTGTTTATCTTTGGAATCCATTATTGTCTACTACATTAGGGGGTAAGGTTCATTATGAAAGCAAGTGATATTCGTCAAAAGTGGTTGGATTTCTTCGCAAGCAAAGGTCATCACATTGAGCCCAGCGCTTCTTTAGTGCCGCATAACGATCCTTCCTTGCTCTGGATCAATGCAGGTATGGCGCCGCTAAAGCCCTACTTCGACGGACGGGTGAAGCCGGATAATCCGCGGATTGCGAATTCGCAGAAATGTATTCGCACGAACGACATTGAGAACGTCGGCAAAACCCGCCGTCATCACACGTTCTTCGAGATGCTCGGCAACTTTTCCATCGGAGATTATTTTAAGGAAGATGCGATCACATGGGCTTGGGAGTTTCTTACAAGTCCGCAATGGATCGGATTCGATCCTGAACGCATTTCCGTAACGGTCTATGAAGAAGATGAAGAAGCGTTTGAACTTTGGAATAACAAGATCGGACTTCCGCAAGAGCGAATCTATAAGCTGGGCAGTGATAATTTCTGGGACATCGGCGAAGGCCCTTGCGGACCTTGTACTGAAATTTTCTACGATCGCGGAGACAAATACGGTGATCTGAACGACCCGGAATGTTGGCCGGGCGGTGAAAACGAGCGTTTCCTGGAAGTCTGGAACGTGGTATTCACGCAATTTAATCATAACAAAGACGGGTCCTATACGCCGCTTCCGAACAAGAACATTGATACGGGCGCGGGTCTTGAGCGCTTTGCGTCCATCTTGCAGGATGTTGATTCCAACTTTGACACGGATTTGTTCCAACCCATCATTCAGGAAACCGCCAAACTTACAGGCGTGGCTTATCGAACAAGCGATGAACTGGATGTTGCTTTTAAGGTTATTGCCGACCATATTCGCACCGTTGCTTTCTCGGTGGGAGACGGCGTTCTGCCTTCCAACGAAGGCCGCGGCTATGTCATCCGCCGATTGCTGCGCCGCGCCGTTCGCTACGGCAAGATGCTGGGCATGGACAAGCCGTTTATGCATCGCTTAACGACGGTTGTAGGGGACGTTATGGGTGTTTACTATACTGAAGTTGTAGACAAGAGCGAGTTCATTGAGAAAGTGATTCGGACGGAAGAGGAACGCTTCCATGAGACGCTTTCCGACGGACTGGCGATTATCGGTCAGATGATTGACGGGGCGCAAAGCGAAGGCCGTTCGGAATTGTCCGGGGCCGATGCGTTTAAGCTTTATGACACGTATGGTTTCCCGTTCGACTTGACGGAAGAGTTCGCGGCGGAGCGTCAAATGACGGTCGATCGTGCAGGTTTCGACACAGCTATGCAACAGCAGCGTGAGCGTGCACGTAACGCGCGCCAGGAAACGGAAAGCATGAAAATCCAAGGCGGCGCCCTGTCTGAGCTGGAGGTTAAAAGCGAGTTTACGGGGTATAATGATTTGGTAACGAATGCTAGTATTGCTGCCGTTGTGTTCGAGGATGCCCTGGCCGAAGAAGTCGGCACAGGTGAAGTGTGCAAGGTTGTGCTGAGCCGCACGCCGTTCTATGCTGAGAGCGGAGGGCAAGTGAGCGACCGCGGCGTAATTAAAGGCGACGGCTTTCGCGCTGTTGTTGAAGAAGTCGGCAAAGCTCCGCAAGGACAACATGTCCACACGGTACGCATTGAACATGGCGTATTGCGCACGGGCGCGACAGTGGAAGCGATGGTTTACCGCGATTTGCGCGAAGATATCGTGAAAAATCATACGGCGACCCACTTGCTTCACAAAGCGTTGAAAGATGTCTTGGGCAACCATGTAAATCAAGCGGGTTCCCTGGTGGAGCCGGAACGTCTTCGCTTTGACTTTTCCCACTTCGGTTCAATTACACAAGAGGAGCTTGCCGATATCGAGCGCCGAGTCAATGAACAGATTTGGAAGAGCACGGATGTGAACATTGCAACGAAGTCGTTAACCGAAGCTAAAGAAATGGGCGCTATGGCCTTGTTTGGCGAGAAGTACGGGGACACGGTTCGGGTTGTGCAAGTCGGTGACTATTCGCTTGAATTGTGCGGCGGGTGCCATGTCGCCAATACGGCCCAGATCGGATTGTTCAAGCTGGTAAGCGAGAGCGGCATCGGTTCCGGTGTGCGCCGGATCGAAGCCGTAACAGGCAAACAAGCGTATCTCTACATGGACGGTCTGCTTGATACTTTAAAGCAAGCCGCGGGACTTCTGAAATCCAATGTCCATGATGTGCCTAAACGAGTGGAAGCGGCCCTGCAACAAGGGAAAGAGCTGACACGTGAGAACGAATCTCTTCGTTCCAAACTAAGTCACATTGAAGCGGGCTCGCTGAGCAGCCAAGTTCGTGAAGTCGGCGGTGTAAAGTTGTTGGCTGAACAGGTTAACGCCGGTGATATGGATTCTTTGCGTAATATCGTCGATGAGATGAAATCCAAGCTTGGGTCCGCGATCATTGTACTGGGCGCTGCGGATAACGAGAAAGTGAATTTGGTGGCAGCCGTGAGTCCGGATTTAATCAGTCAGGGTTATCATGCCGGGAAGATTATCAAGGAAGTCGCGGCGCGTTGCGGCGGCAGCGGCGGGGGACGTCCGGATCTGGCGCAAGCCGGGGGCAAAGAGCCAGGCAAGCTGAAAGAGGCCTTGGCTTATGTGGATCAGGTCGTTGCGCAAATTCACGGATAATTTGATCTTTAGCCTTATTTTCACTTGAGAAAATTCCAAATATAGCGGACAATAGTTATAGAACCATGAATTGGTCATTTCAATTTGAATATCGCGGAGGTGCCGGTATGAGTTCCATGGACCAGACTATGCAATTTAAAGTCAATGCGGAGGATGCGGAGAAAGCTTCCGCCAAGGAAGTATTGCTGACGGTGTATGATGCGTTAGTGGAGAAAGAGTATAACCCGATTAATCAGATTGTCGGATACTTACTCTCGGGAGACCCGGCTTTCATACCGCGTCATAACAACGCGAGAAGCTTGATCCGCAAGGTGGAACGCGATGAGTTGATTGAGGAGCTTGTACGTTCATACCTGACGCAGCACAAATAAATTTCGGAGCGGTTGCATGAGAATATTAGGCTTGGATTACGGTGACAAAACGATCGGTGTAGCCCTAAGCGATGAGCTGGGGTGGACCGCGCAAGGGCTCGAAGTTATTCGTCGCAAGAACGAGCATCAGGATTTTGATCTGGGACGGTTACAAGAGCTGGTTGCCGAGTACGGCGTTGAGGAGATTGTAGTGGGCTTGCCCAAGAACATGAACGGGACCATCGGCCCAAGAGCTGAGAAGTGTATGGAATTTGCAGAGGAAATTCGGCAAATACTACAAGTGCCGGTTCGTTTATGGGATGAGCGGCTTACCACGGTATCCGCGCAACGCACGTTACTGGAAGCCGATGTATCACGTAAGAAACGGAAATTGGTCGTTGACAAGATCGCGGCAGCATTCATTCTTCAGAATTATTTGGACTCCAAATAGACGAAGGAAAGGGACGATAACCATGACAAAAGCTACAGATCCGATCGAAGAGCCGGAATTGATTTATATTCCGGATGAAGAGGGCAACGAGGAAGAATTCGAAGTTGTCATGAAATTCGAGGTGGACAACTCGGACAAGAAGTATATGCTCGTCGTTCCTACAGAAAGCGACAGCGAGGAAGAGGACGAAGTCTACGCTTTCCGTTACGAAGAGGAAGAAGACGATCTGAAGCTGTATACCATTGAAGATGAAGAAGAATGGAATATGGTGGAAGAGACCTTTAATACATTATTGGCAGAACAGGAAGAGGAAGATTCCAAATGACCGAATTTCAACTGGGTGACGCCCAGCCCACAACTTTGCTAAGAGATATTTACGGCGCTGAAGTCATTCTGACGGATGAGCAAGAGGAATCCGTAGTTTACACGCTTCTTGCTGAATTCGCACTAGCTTCCAACAACTATGCTGTATTGCAATCGGAGGAGCTCAAGAAGGAAGATGATGTTCTTATCTTCCGTGTGCTCATCGAGGACGGCAAGATGGAGCTTGAAACCATTGAAGACGATGATGAATGGGATAATATGTTCGACATTTACGACGAAATGGCTTTCGCAGCGACCGAAACGGACAATGAAGCATAGGAGTCTATGGATGAAGAGGACGGGATTCCGTCCTTTTTTCCTTATTTTAAGCCATAATATTTGTTTAGGAGTTGCTGAGGTGATTTGCGTTTGAGAGCATACAAGAAATGGTTAATCGGTTTGTTGATCGGTGTGATTGTCCTTGCTGCTGCAGTATACGGCTATGTAAGCAACGGTCTCTCACCCGCAGCTAAATCCAATGAAGAAGTAAAAATTACCATTGAACAGGGGATGGGCTCCCGTGCGATTTCTGACACTCTGGAGAAACAGGGTCTTATTCGAAACGCGGATTTATTTCTTGTGTATTTAAAGTACCGTAACGAAGGAAGCAAGTTCAAGGCGGGCACTTACGCGTTTAAGCCAGGTGTCTCCCTTGACCAGATCATAGACCGAATTAATCGCGGGGACACCGTGAAAGAGGAGACAACCCGTTTCACGATCCCTGAGGGCTACACCTTGAGACAAATTGCGGATAAGCTGGCATTGGAAGGAATCGCGGACCGTAAAGTATTTCTGGAAGCCGCCAAAAATCCGGATGCGATCGCGCCCGAGCTTGCGCAAACAATACCTAAGGGAGCGGTTCTTAAGTTCCCGATGGAAGGTTATCTGTTTCCGGAAACTTACGAGTTTAAGAAAGGGAGCACGGAACAGGATATTCTTGTACGGATGACGCAGGAGCTGAAATCCAAGCTGGAACAATTGCCCGCGGATTGGGAAACCACGATGAAAGACAAGCGGAAGCTAACCTTTCACGAGATGTTGACGGTAGCATCTCTGGTTGAGCGCGAGGTAATTGCGGATCAGGAAAGACCATTGGTCGCGGGTGTAATCTATAATCGTTTGGCGGATGAAATGCGATTGCAGATTGATGCGACCGTTCAATATCTGTTCGATAAACCTAAAGCTCGATTGCTTTATAAAGATCTGGAGTTAGAGAGCGTTTATAACACCTATCTTCATTCTGGATTACCGCCCGGTCCGATTGCCAATCCGAGTCTGGCCTCCATTAAAGCGGCGATTTACCCGGAGCCTTCCAAATTTTTATTCTATGTTACCAAAAAGGACGGTACCCGCACACATCTGTTCGCGGAGACGTTCAAGCAGCATCAGAAAAATATAGAAATCAGCAATCAATTGGCGAATGATTGAGTTTAAGAGGTGTGGCAGATGAATGGAAATAAACCTGAACTGCTGGTGGCGGCAGGTTCGTTAAGGGAAGTATCGGCCTATATTCATGCCGGGGCGGATGCGGTAAATATCGGTGAAGCCCGATTCGGCATGCGTCTTCCGGGCGATATTCTCGAACATCAATTAAAGGAAGCCGTACAGATCGCGCATGAACATCATGCCAAGGTATATGTGTCGGTGAATACAATTATGGATCATGTCTTGTTGGAACAATTGCCGTCATATCTTGCAGAGCTTTCGCAAGCGGGTGTGGACGGGGTTGTGTTCGGGGATCCCGCTGTAATTATGGCTGTGCGTAAACATGCGCCTGAACTAAAGCTGCATTGGAATGCGGAGATGACCTCAACCAACTATGTAACCGCCAATTATTGGGGGAGCAAAGGCGCGGTTCGGGTCGTTCTGGCGCGTGAACTGAATATGGAACAAGTGTTGGAGTTTAAACAGAAAGCTGAGTTGGACGTGCAAGTTCAGGTACACGGAATCACGAATATATATCACTCCAAGCGCAATCTGGTAAGAAGTTATATGGACCATGTACAGGAAAGCAAGCATGACGCGGCGGAAGTCTCTTCCGTCAGCGACAGCGGCCTGTACTTAATCGAGAAAGAGCGTCAAGATGAAAGATATCCGGTTTACGAAGATGCTAACGGGACACATATTATGAGCGGTGACGATATCTGCATGCTGGAAAATCTCCATGAATTGATGGAGGAGCGGATTGATAGCCTTAAGATTGAAACCCTGCTGAAAAGCCAAAGCTATAACGAAACTGTCATACGCGCTTACCGCAAAGTTATCGATGCTTATATCGCTGACCCGGAGGGGTATGAATTCAATGATGAATGGTTAGAAGGCATACAGGCTGTACAAGACCCTGAGAGAGAACTATCCTACGGATTTTTCTATAAAGAGCAAGTGTATTAATCCAAAATCAAGAATTTCATATTGATTGTAAGAGGTGAAACCTAATGGCATCAACACTGGAACAAGCGCAATCCACGCTGCAACGCAGGGCCAAAGCGCACAGAAACCGGTTGGCTAAACCTGAGCTTCTGGCTCCCGCCGGGAACTTGGAGAAGCTAAAGTTTGCGGTGCATTATGGAGCAGACGCCGTTTACATCGGCGGTCAGAAGTACGGGTTGCGCTCGAATGCGGATAACTTCTCCTTTGATGAGATGCGGGAAGGCGTTGAATTCGCCAAGCAATACGGCGCTAAGGTATTTGTGGCCACGAACATCTACGCGCATAATGAAGATATTGAAGGGATTGAAGCGTATTTACGCAACTTGGAAGCCGCGGGCATCGCTGCCATCATCGCTGCCGATCCTTCCATTATCGAAACGGCGAAGCGGGTGGCTCCCAAGCTAGAGGTCCACTTAAGTACGCAGCAGTCAACAATGAATTGGCAGGCCGTCGAGTTCTGGAAAGAAGAAGGACTGACGAGAGTTGTGCTTGCGCGGGAAGCGAGTTTACAAGACATCATAATGATCAAAAATAAAGTAGATATCGAAATTGAAGTGTTTATCCACGGCGCTATGTGTTCCTCCTATTCCGGTCGTTGCGTGCTGTCCAACCACTTCACGGATCGGGATTCCAATCGCGGCGGTTGCTGTCAGTCTTGCCGTTGGAAATATGATCTGCACGATGAAGGACAGGCTCCTTTAGTTGCAGATGAGGTTGACCCGTTTACGATGGGCTCGAAGGACATGGCGATGATTGATCACATTCCGGACCTGATTGATGCGGGAGTGGATTCTTTTAAAATTGAAGGTCGAATGAAAAGCATTCATTATGTGGCTACCGTGGTGAACGCCTATCGGCAGGCTATCGACGCTTACTTCAATGATCCCGACAACTATGTTCTCCGTCCGGAATGGGCGGAGGAAATCAATAAGGCGGCAAACCGACCTTTAAATACCGGGTTTTTCTATGATACACCGGACCATGAAGATCACATCTACATCGAAGAAGATAAAGCGGCGGCTTACGATTTCGCGGGCTTGGTTATGTCTTATGATGAAACCACAGGCATGGCGGAAATCCAGCAGCGTAATCACTTCAAACCGGGACAATCCGTTGAATTTTTTGGTCCGGGCGGTCGTTCCTTTAAGCAAATCGTCGGCGAACTATACGATACGCAGGGAAATCGTTTGGAAGCTGCGAGACACCCGATGCAAATGGTGAGGTTTAAGACCGACCAGCCGGTGCGGTATTTTGATATGATGCGTAAAAAGAATCACTAATCGATTCCGAATACCTCTTAAGCAGATCAGCTTAGGGGTATTTTTTTGTGGAAAAAAGTAAAACTTGAAGAAGGAAATTTGACGATTTTTGGCGAATAATAGAATAGAAAGCGATTACATTGGATGAGTTTGTCAAAATTAGGGCTTTACACAAAGTCCATATTTTAATAGGATAAAATTAACATCATACGTAAGATTATAAGAGACAGACGGGGGTTTGAAATGAAACAGACAGAGAAAATTTCGGCGAAGCCAAGGTTTTCCATAGGGAATCCTTTTCGCTCGGTTGGTATGCGCATTTCCATGGTGTTAATCGCAAGCACACTGGTCTTTGTGTTCGCGGTAGGGTTAACCTCCTATAAAATCGCGGCGGATGTTATTAAACGCAAAGTAGCGGAATCCAATCAGACGGCAATCGGACAAGCCGCAGGTAAGCTGGACATGATCTTCAGGGGACATGAGGAGTTGTCCATGCAGCTGTTTTTGGACGCCGAAGTTCAGACGTTGCTAGCTACAATCAAAGATCCTAAAGCCGATGATTACTTGCGTTTCGACTACGGTACCAAGCTGGATAAGAAGATGCAAAGCATGCTTTTGTCCAATTCGGATATAGGCGCGATTCACTTTGAAAGTGCCAAAGGTGAACCCCTCTTCTCAACAAGCAGCGGTCTCAATCCGGAACTTAAGAAACAGTCGTGGTACAAGACGGTCACAGACAGCAACGGCAAGCTGGTTTGGCTTGGAACTTCGGCAAAGGGTTACGGTTCCATGACCAGTCCTCCGCGATATGCTCTGGGCAGGGTCATGAAAAATATCAACACGGGTGTATCTGAATATCTCATGGTGATTGAGTTCAATTCGAAGTTGCTGGATCAGGAAATGACGGAACTCAAGGGGAGTTCCGCAGGTTCGGTTAATTTAATATCGGAATTCCAGAAAATTCAGGCATCCAGCAATCCTAAAGAAATATTGAACGTGGCCAAGGTGCAGCTTACGGAAGAGCAGATGAAGGCAGGGGAAGGTAATTTTACGGATCAAGGCACTAAGCAGCTTGTTGTTTATGAGAAGCTCAGTTCCGCGCCGTGGTTGGTTATGTCGGAGGTTCCGGAGGAAGAGCTTGTCAAAGACACCAGATACATCTGGAATTATACTTTGCTTATTGCGCTAATTGCGGCTGTAGTGGCATGCTTAATCGGATATATCATGGCCCGAAGAATCGGCGGGCCCTTGGTGGAAATGCGTAACTTAATGCAAGCGGGAGAACAAGGAAATTTGACGGTGCGCACCAACATGAAGCGCAAGGATGAGATTGGGGAGCTGGGGACCAGCTTTAATCAGATGATGATTAAGATTACACAGCTTGTTCAACAGACGAACAAATCGGCGCAGGAAGTGCTGATGACGGCTCAAGAGCTGTCCAACGCTTCGAAAACTACAGCGGTATCGGCTCGTGAAATTTCGGTTGCGACAGAAGAAATCGCGAATGGCGCAACGTCCTTGGCCGTAGAAGCGGAGCGGGGCAACGACATCACCTACAGTATCGGTTCCCAGATGCAGCAGGTCATGGATTCCAACGAGCGTATGGTGAAATCCGCCGGTGAAGTCCGGGGGAACAGCGAAACCGGAACAGGCTATATGGGTGATTTGATTACAAAAACAAACGCAACCGAACAGATGACACGCTCTATGATTGATAAAGTGGAGAACTTGAAAACCAGCACGCAATCCATCCGCAAAATACTGGATGTGTTAAACAACATGACGAAGCAAACGAACATCCTTTCTTTGAACGCTACCATTGAAGCCTCGCGAGCAGGAGCCGCGGGAAAAGGTTTTATGGTAGTGGCCGATGAAATTCGGAATCTGGCGGATCAGACGAAGCAGTCCATCGATGTTGTAGGACAAATCACAGAGACGATCCAGAAGGAAATGAACGAAACGGTGCTTTTACTGTCCGAGGCCTATCCGATGTTTCAGGAACAGATTCAATCCGTTAAAGAAGCGGATCAGATCTTCCGTACGGTGAACGGACAAATGTCGGAGTTCATTTCCACATTGGGAAACGCTACGGACTCGATTGAAGCTTTAAACCAAACACAGCATGTGTTGACGGAGGCCATGACCAACGTAAGCGCCGTAGCGCAACAATCGTCAGCCACTTCAGAGGAAGTAGCCTCGCTTAGCATAGAGCAGTTAAATATCGGTGAAGGCTTGGTTAGACTCTCTCATCAGCTTGAGAATGTTTCCTCGGAGTTAAAAGAAACGCTGAACAAATTCAGAACGGAATAGAAAACGTGTAATGGTTTCCGCTTCGAAGCGATTTGAAGCGGTTTTTTATGTTCATACTGTGAGTAAAAAGGCTTTCGGGGGTCACAGTATGAAACGCAGAATGTTTGTTTTACTAGCATCGGTATCCTTAATTCTAATCATCATCGGCGGGAGACTGATGTGGATTCAAGTCATCACCGCGCATCATTTCACAAGCCGGAATATAGATTTGGTTTCGGAATCGGTCCGCCAGCGCGAGAAAGGTATTGTGTTAAACAGCGGCCGCGGGATCATCAAAGACCGGAATGGCATTCCCTTTACAAGCGAATGGCAGCGCGTGCTTGTGGTTACTCCCGTTGCGAAGCATTATCAGGGAAGTGCGGAGCAAATCGCCAAGTTGAGCCATGCGTTGGGCACAACGGAAGACTATTGGCATAAGGCGTTTGGGGAGGTGAAGGAGCCGCAATTCTGGCGTAAACCCGGAGATAAACAGCCAACAGCTCTTACCGCTGATCAGGAGAAGACCATCAGCTCCCTAAAGGTGCCTAATCTGAAGGTGATGCCGTATGTCAGGCGGTATCCGGAGGGAATGAACGGAAGCCATGCCATCGGCTTCGTCAGTCAGCATCCAGAGCATTTACTGGCGTTATACGCGGAACAAATCCACGGCGGTCTCTTGTCCAAAGATGCCCAAGTCGGCGCATCCGGATTAGAGAAAGCGTTTGAACCTTATTTGCGCGGTGTCGGCGCTTCGTCGGTGTCCTTCTATACGGACGCTAAGAAGCAACCGCTGCAAGGACTGCATATGCGCCTTGTTCGGCCCACCTCGGCTTATTACCCGCTGAACCTGATCACTTCTTTAGACGCTAAGCTGCAAGGCCGAATTGAAGCTTATCTGGAACGCGAGGGGCTGTCTAAAGGGGCTGTTGTCGTCATGGATGTAGTTACGGGGGAAGTGCTTACTTCTGCATCACGCCCCGTATACGATCCTTATACGATCGTGCAACAGGATAAAGGCTGGGCGAATGCGGCGGTGAAAGCTGTGACACCCGGTTCGATTTTCAAAACCGTGATCGCTTCAGCCGCATTGGAAGAGGGTGTCGTGGATAAACATGAGCGCTTCGAGTGTTCCGGGGAGCTGGGGAAATACGGATTGTCCTGCTGGAAGCACGGCGGCCACGGAAGGCTGACCTTTAAGGAGGCGTTCGCGCAGTCTTGCAATGTGGTCTTTGCGAAGGTCGCGGCACGCTTATCCGCAAACACGATCGAGCGCTATGCCCACAAGTTGGGCTTAAGCGGTAACATCGGCTGGAGCGGAGCGTCCGTGCTGGACGGGTCGGCCTTGCGGATGTTCGAAGGCGAGGAAGCTGGCCAACTGTTCGCGAAGGGTACACCGCGCACGGACGGAGGCGTGCTGGCCCAGACAGCCATCGGCCAACGCGATGTGCTGCTCTCGCCCCTGCAGGCCGCCTCCATGGCCGCTGCCGTTGCCAGAGGCGGCGAGGTGCGTTCGCCGCAGCTGGTGAACCGGGTCGAGTACGCGAACGGCGATACGATGGCGGTGTTTGGTGGGCGCGAGGTGCGGCTTGCGGGGGAAGCGCCCATCTCAGAAGCGACAGCCGCGACATTGCGGGGCTGGATGCGCGGGGTTGTCACGGAGGGGACGGGGGCATCGCTCCGGGACGCGAAGTGGGCTCTCGCGGGCAAGTCCGGGACCGCGCAGGTTGTCAGCGGCGGGGTGCGCCGGGTGAACCAGTGGTTCATCGGGTACGGACCGGCGGACAAGCCGCGGTTTGCGGTAAGCGTCCTGGTAAAGGACGCGTCTCCGGAGGCGAGCCATCAAGCGACGCGGCTGTTCAAGGGGGTCATGGACATTCTGGCGGATTACTGAGCCAAACTGAGCCAAAGGGATAAGGGCTTCACTTCAGGCGAAGGACACTTTCAGGCGTCCGTACCTCGCGCCGCGAACACGAAAAAACCCCGCCAAGGGAAGATCTGAAGATCCTCGAATTTCTTGGCGGGGATGCAATCTTAATGCGATCAATGGCGCTTAAGTTCTTCCAAGCTGGTACCCGAGCTTCCAAACTCATCCTTGGGCATCCGGATCCAGCGTTTAAGATACCCTTGGTCCCATAGCGCTTTAAGCAGGATGATCAGCACCGGGGACAGAATCATGCCCGCGACACCGAATAAGGATAACGAGATAATCGCGAAGCTAAGCGTCGTGAACGCCGAAACCCCCAACGTATCTCCCATAATCTTCGGTTCCAGCAATTGGCGGAATAACATGACAACTACAAGCAGAACCGTTAACCAGATGGCGAGCGTCGTGTTGCCCACGATGACCAGATATAAGATCCAGGGCACGAAGATGACCGGTACCCCGAGCAGCGGAAGCACATCGAATAAAGCGGACAAAAGCGCGATGCTCAAGGCATTATTGACACCGAGCAGGAACAGGGAAATGAAGATGATGAGAAACGTGATGGTAATCAGCTTCAGCTGCGCCTTCAAATACCCTCCGATACCGATTAACACGTTGTCTTTCAGGAAAGTATAGGCGCTCTTGAAGGTGCGAGGCGTCTTCTCATCCGCGATCCGGCGCCAGTCCTTGATTTCCATGGACAAGAAGTAAGCCAGAATGATTCCCACAAACAAGTTCACCATGAACGTGGAGAAGGAAGTGATGAATCGGAACAGACCGTTCAGGAACGACTGAGCGAGTTGCGCGCCTTTTTCTGTAATCACAGCGGCATACTCCCTAATTTTGTCCGTATAGGTTGAGTCCAGATCCTTGTATTGCTGTTCGAGTTGAATGGAGCGTTCCGCGATCTGGGCCTGCAGAATATCCGCATACAAGGGCAACTTGTCCTTCATGACGAGAATCTGTTTGGTGAAGATCACACCGATTCCGGTTAACACCGCTAACAGCAGCAATGTAAAGATCATGACCGACAAGGCCGAAGCGGTAGATTTCTTGACTCCTTTCCTATGCAGGTATTTGGCAAAAGGCTCGATGACCGCAAAAATGACAAGCGCGAGAAAAATCGGCGTCGCGATACGCCATGCAAAACTGAACACATACATAATAAGGTAGACCGTAAGCACGATTAGTGCGATGTCAAAGGCGGTTCTCCAATATTTTTTGTAAAACGATAGCATGACCCACATCCTTCAACGTATATTAATTAAATATCCTATCTATTCTTTCTTATCATTCTATTATAAAAGTGACGCTTTAGAAAAAGCCATCAATATTTAAAAAAGTTTATGGTACAATAGTAGGGGTTTCATGATATCCATTATACATTGCAGAATTGCGGGGAATGCACTCATGGAGAATTTGCTGCTGTGGGCTTTTTACATCTTTACGTTTTATGCCTTCCTCCCAGGCTTAATCAGCAGGACCTTCGGTTTTCGAGTGTTTCAGAAAGGCAACAAGAGCCGCCAGATCGCGCTGACCTTTGATGACGGTCCCGATGTGAAGTATACGCCTCAATTATTGGACTTGTTAAGTCAGTACGGGGTGAAAGCGACTTTTTTCGTTGTGGGCACCCATGCCGAGAAATATCCTGAACTTGTGAAACGGATGCATGACGAAGGTCATTGCATAGGCATTCATAATTATGTTCATAGAAGCAACATGCTGATGCGCCCGGGAACGGTACAAAGACAGATTGAATTAACTTCTGATGCCATCGAACGAACAACGGGTCAGAAGCCCATGTTTTATCGGCCGCCTTGGGGGGTGGTCAACTTGTTTGATTTCTCCGCCAAACGGCTGCAGATTATTCTGTGGTCTTCGATGTTCGGGGATTGGCGCAAGAGTGTCGGCGTTGAGAAGCTGACCAAGCGAATGATGAAACGGATGCGCGGCGGCGAAGTGTTCCTGCTTCACGATTGCGGGCAAACCTTCGGCGCGGATGAGGAAGCGCCGGGCACGATGCTGATTGCGCTGGAAAGGTTTCTGAAATCGGCCGCGGAAAGCGGGTTTGATTGCGTGCGCGTAGACGAGATGGACGGCTTTAAGCGGAAGCAACCGATTACGTTGCCTCTGTACAAGAGGTTGCTTATCGGGTTGTGGCTCAGCTGGGAGAAGGTTTTTCATGTGTTGGCGAGACTGGACACGCTGGAGACAGAGGAGCCTATCTTTCACATTCGCAAACGCAACTATAGCGGGAAGCCCGTCATGCTCCGTGACGGTGAAGAAATTCGGGAAGGCGACGCTTATGTCGAGCTCCACTTTGACAATCAGCGCCTGAAGGAATTCAGCTTGGCCTCCCGTTCAAGTTTACATTTAGCGATTCGGTTCGTGCGCGCGGTGGAACAGGCGTTGCCGCTTATGGCGTCGAGGCTTGCGGCTGACCCCGAATATCAAGGGGCGAAGGCTCTCCTAGGTATCTCCATGATTCACCGGGGCTCGGAGCATTTGGGCTTTGATGTTAAGGATATGCCGCCCGGTCTGTTCGCTAAAGCTACGAAGGTGTATTTGCGAATTCTCTTATCCGTGCTCCATCCACAGGGGACGAAGCGGGTTCAACAGGACCGTGCCCCCGATAAGAAGAAGGCGTCTCGCGCGGGCGAGACGTTAATGCCCAAGATGATTTGGATGTCCACGGGCGTCTTGATGGATAAATACTCGGTAGCCAACCCCAGGAACAAAGTACAGGCGGAGGCCGTCCATTCAGGCGCGCACAGGGTAAACCTGTCCGTAGCGCCTACGGTTGCCGACAGTCTTGAGAAGACAACCGCGTTATAATTTATTCATCCATGAACCTCTTTGAAGATCCGAACGTCCATTGTAAACGGACATTCGGACTCAAGGAGGTTTTTTTGGCCTGAGTAGGGAAGACCGCCCTCGCCGGTTCAAGGAATACTACATACATTGTATGGTGTAATCCAAATCATTTTCCAACAATCTCTACCTTTCAAAGCGGGATTTTTTTGATAAGATAGAACAACGTCGTTTGGGCGATTTCAGGCTGTAATGCCGTTAAATATAAGGATGATTGAAATGAATAGAACGGATGCGCCGACATGCTCGGTTGCTGAAATATGGGTTACGGCTGACGGTTTGCGGTGGAACGGGAATTATTATTCTTGTACAGTAGCGATTCGCGAGGGCTGGTATGCCCAGGCCGCTTCACAAGGCGAATGGATGATATACGGACGGGTTGCTGCAACCGGGGAAACAGATGATGAAGCGCGTGGGAAACCTATTTTGTACATAGAGCAGCTGGGAGAAAACTTGGTGTGTCAAACCTTGTCCCCGCGTTCAGAAGGACATGAAACGGCCTTGCCGGATGCCGAATTGTATTATGCTGCCATGCAAGAGCTTAAACAAATGTGGAAAGAGCGCAGATCAACCAACAGAATCAAAGGGCGCAAGCGTCCGGAACACCTTTTTACCTAATTAAACCGTTTGGACCTTGCTGGGTATGGGAATAATGCAACGTATGAAGCGTATGATCTCACTTCTTGGATCTAATTAGGAGGAATATGCCCTATGCACGGGTTTCACCAGAGGCTTGCGGAGCTGTGGACATTGCGTAAAGATCGTCCTTGGACAGCGGAGGAGCAACGGGAATTCGACTTATGTCTTGATGCGAATGCCAACTATGCCTGGAAGCTTATTCAGCTTGAGAACCTTTCACTGGCGGCTTCCATGACGCGGGATTATGATTGGTTGCACAGCATATGCCAGGATATTGAACGATTGCAGCCCAAACGGTAATTTTTTTTGGACGAATGAATGGCATCCGGACATCCGCCTACATATAGTGTATTATTTGCAGGCTACAGGAAGGAAGGAAGGAATGGATGCCGTGATTATCATTGCCGGAAACCGGGTGAATTCCGTTTCGGAACCGCTCACGCCGTTGGAACAATATATCGTATCCGAAAAATTAAAGAGCCCGCAGCCCTTTTCCTATGAGAGTGAAGATCAGTTGAAATTTGAACTCCGCATGCGGACGAAAATCGTTGAAGCTGCGGAAGAAATGTATGCAAGCCGTGTAAAGTTTGGCGATTTTCCCAAATCGCAAAGCAATCCGGCCTATTGGATTCGTATGCCTAACGGAGGATTTCAGCTCAGACCGGGTGTCCGGTCCTCGGATGCGATCAGAGACATATGGCTGAATTCGGAAATGTATACGTTTGAGTGCGCGACTGCAATCATTATGATGATGTATAAAGCGGTTCTGGAAACGATCGGAGCGCCTTTATTCGATACTTACTTTCAAAATTTGGTGCTGTACACCTGGACGACGGATGAGGATCTCAGAATCATTACGAAACCGGGTTATGAAAGCTTTCCGGGCGATGTGCTGTATTTCAAAAATCCTGACGTAAACCCGGCTACACCGGAGTGGCAAGGCGAGAATGTCATTGAGCTCGGGAACAACCTGTTCTTCGGACATGGAATGGGGATCAAGACACCGATTGAAGTTATACAGGAATTGAACGCGTACCGCAGACCTTTCGCGTTCAGATCGGCATTTCTTATGCATCAGGTGACTGCGCCGGATTACAAGTATCTGTATCAGTTAAGCAAATCCGTACCGGCCTCGACTTACACCGATATTACGATGCCATTCCGAGGCATTATTTCACGCATCGGTGAGTTCACCGTTGTGGCGAGTTAGAACCAGAAAGAGCCCACATGGTCGTTGCGACGATGTGGGCTCTTTTGCGCATAGTTACAGTTTTTTTCCCGCGCCTGTCCAGAACAGCTCAACAACCGCCTCAGCCGCACCGTCTAAATCCCCGCTGTACAGCTCCAGCAACATTTCTCTAGTGCCCAGCATGACCATCGAGGCAAATGCAAGAGAAAGCACCATCGGATGCAAGGATGGCTTTAATGTGCCGCGGTTGATCTCCGTTTGGAACGTATCGGCCATTATATGGTGAATCGCTTTCTCAGCTTCCCGAATTTCATTAATTTGCAACGCTGTCAAATGCGAAGAGGCTTCCTTCATCAGCGTCTCGAATTCACCGAACTGATTGCCCATCTGAACTTTCGCCATGGCCGTTAACCGATCCTTCAAAGGCAAATCCATGGTGAGATATCGTCCAACGTGACCCGCCACATTATTGAACATGCGGATGACGGACCTAGCGAACAGATTGGCTTTGTTGTCAAAATAATAATACAATGTCGCCTTCGTTACTTTGCATTGTTCCGCTATATGAATTAAAGAAACTTTCTCGTAACCGTATTGCATGAAAGCGGCTGAAGCGGCGCGCATAATGATCAACTCGGTTTGAGGGTCGTCGGCATCCAGTTTACGTGGACGGCCAGGTGATCGTTTTGGAGGTTGATTCATAGGTCTCCACCTTTCGCTTGATTATTAACCTTCCGGTATATATAATTAATACAGATCATTTATGTTGATTATAGCTCTTATTGCACAATATTTCATCTGTATCGGAGAGTGAAGTTCGTTATGAGTCAAGAAGAACATTTTTTAGGACGTTTCGGTCAAGCTATTGCAGGCAAAAGAACCCGGTGGGTAACCATTATCGTGTGGGTTGCTTTAGTTGTTGTATTGAATATGCTGTTTCCCCAAGCCAACAGTCAGACCGTGGAGAATGCTCCCAACCTGGCAGAAGATCGTCCTTCCGTAGTAGCGGAGAAGTTGGCTAAAGAACAGTTTCCGAATGAATCCGGTGTGCCGGCATTAATTGTGTTTCATCGGGAAGGCGGGATGCAGGATGCGGATTTGACAAAGGCGGGCCAAATTGCCGAATACTTTACGGCAACCCCGCTTCCAAACCAGACCCTCATTCCTCCTCTGCATAAGTTGCCTCCGCCTGTATTGAAGCAACAGCTCTCGGAAGATGGATCTACGTTAGTGTTGCCTATCTTTTTTGATAAAAGCGCGGACGTTGAACAATTAAAGGAAAGTATTGAGCTCTTCGAGGAGAAGACTTCCGAGATTGTCGGCGGCGATGTGTTTGAAGCTTCCATTACGTCGGGAGACGCTCTAAGCGCCCGGGTCACCGGTCCTGTCGGAATTCAGATTGATGCTACGGGATTGTTTGAATCCGCGGATGTAACTTTGTTGATCGCAACCGTCCTGCTAGTTCTGGTGTTGCTGCTTCTTATATACCGTTCCCCGATTCTGGCGATCATCCCGTTGATCGGAGTAGGGTTCGCCTATGGGGTAATCTCACCTGTATTGGGATGGTTAGCCGAGCAAGGTTGGATCACCTTTGATTCCCAGGGAATCTCCATTATGACCGTGCTCCTGTTTGGCGCCGGAACCGATTATTGCCTGTTCTTGGTGGCAAGGTTCAGACAGGAATTGAAGGAGCAAGAGAATCGTTTTACGGCTTTGCGAAGCGCCATTACCGGGGCTACTGGGGCTGTTGCGATGAGCGGATTTACCGTGGTGGTATCGCTGCTTGCATTATTACTGGCTGAATATGGTTCCTATCAGCGATTCGCCATTCCTTTCAGTTTGTCCATTTTGATTATGATGATTGCAAGCATTACGCTGGTTCCCGCCTTGTTGGCTGTGTTCGGCAGAGCGTCCTTCTTCCCGTTCGTTCCTCGTACAGCTGAGATGCAGCGGGAGCGGGCTCGCAAGAAAGGCAAGCCTGAGCCTAAGCTGAAACAGGAAGGCAAGCTGGGGCGTGCGGTAGGCAGCCTGGTGACCCGCCGTCCGTGGGCAGTGACACTAGTTACCTTGATTCTGCTCGGGGCGATGGCTTCCTTCGCCACCCAAGTGAAAATCAACTTCGACACGCTGTCATCGTTCCCTGAAGATATACCTTCCAGGGAAGGCTTCTCCCTGATCGGTAAGCAATTCTCCGAGGGCGAGTTAGCGCCGGTGAAGGTGATGGTGGATACGGAGGGTAAGACCATTGATCTGAAATCCGGGTTGGAAGGTCTGGACTATGTGTCCAAAGTGGGGGAACCCGTAAAAGGGGCCGTGGATCCTAACATCGTTGCCTACGATGTAGAATTTACGATGAATCCGTACTCGAACGAAGCGATGGATCGATTGCCCGACTTGCGCGGAGCCGTAGAGAAATCGCTTGCGGACGCAGGGGTTACGAATGCTGCGGACAACGTCTTTCTTGGCGGTCAAACCGCTGATCAGCTAGATACGAAGGAAACAACCGAAAGCGACACCGCGCGTATTATTCCTGTTGTCATTGTCTTGATAGCATTCATTCTAGTGGTTTACTTGCGCTCGATCGTCGCCATGTTGTATCTGATGGGCACGGTACTCCTGTCCTATTTCTCGGCACTTGGCATCGGTTGGATCATCATTCACTACGGTATGGGCGCTGACTTCATTCAAGGTTCCATTCCGTTGTACGTCTTTGTCTTCCTTGTTGCCTTAGGTGAGGATTACAACATCTTTATGATTTCAAGCATTTGGGAGAAGCGCCGCACCATGCCGCTGAACCAAGCCATTAAAGATGGTGTTGCCCAAACCGGAGGCGTAATCACCTCCGCCGGTTTGATCCTTGCAGGAACATTTGCCGTGTTGGCGTCATTGCCGATTCAAGTGCTGGTCCACTTCGGTTTGATCACGGCGATCGGCGTGCTGCTTGACACGTTCATCGTTCGGCCGTTCCTTGTTCCGGCATTAACTACTTTGCTGGGCAAACGCGCCTTTTGGCCGGGGAAGTATGAGCCGGTTGCCGAGAAACACGAGTTGACTTCGTAGGCATGAAACACCCATATTCATTGTAAGATCCGTCTCATTCTGATAAGACCGCCTTGTGCGGTCTTATTTCTTTTTGCCCCGTACATGCACGAGTAGGCACACGCCCACATAGAATGTATCGTCCCTGGAAAACAATTGGTTCCACGGTCAAACTTCACGGGGGTGCTCACCTACATGCCTGGATTGTTCACAGCCATTGCTATCATGATCAAGCAGTTAACCCTGCTCGTCTCGTATGTCAAGAACAATGCGTTTCCACAGCCGTTGTCCGAAGAAGATGAAATGAAGCATCTGCGCCAGATGGCCCAAGGGAATGCGATTTCCCGAAACATGCTGGTGGAACATAACTTGAGATTGGTCGCACATATTGTCAAGAAATTTGACAACACGGGAGAAGATCTGGAGGATTTAATTTCCATCGGCACGATCGGACTGATTAAAGCCATTGAGAGCTTTCAGCCGGACAAAGGGACGAAGCTAGCCACATTTGCCGCCAGATGTATTGAGAATGAAATCCTTATGCATTTGCGTTCCCTGAAGAAAACCCGCAAAGACGTCTCCTTGCATGATCCGATCGGAACGGACAAAGAGGGGAATGAAATTACTTTGATCGACATCCTGGGTTCGGAAGCCGATGATGTCATTGAGAAGGTTCAGCTGAAAATTGAAAAAAGTAAAATTTATAAAAACCTGGATATACTGGATGACCGTGAGAAAGAAGTGGTTGTCGGCCGGTTCGGTCTGGAACTCGGCGGGGAAGAGCGGACGCAACGGGAGATCGCGAAGGAGCTGGGAATCAGCCGCAGTTATGTATCGCGGATCGAGAAGAGGGCATTGATGAAATTGTACCATGAGTTTTATAAAGTGAAGCGGTAGAATAAATTCACCGATATCGACAGTCAATTGCCGCCGAGTTGGCGGTTTTTTGCATGGAAATTTTGCCTGGTTGCAAGTTCATTCTGAATACTTTTTCAAAAAAAGACATTAATGTCGTTTTAATTTGACAAGCCTGGATTTACAGTGCTACACTCAAAAACGACAACGATGTCTTTTTTTGTTTTTTTAGGATAGGCTGATCAGCGAAGAAGAATCTGATTTTAAGGGGAACTTATCATGTTAATCACAATGCTTACAACAGGCACCCGCGGTGACACGCAGCCTTACATTGCCTTAGGATTGGCATTGCAAAAGAGAGGCCATCGTGTGCGGATTGCAGCATCCGAGTCTTTCCGGGATTTCGTGAAACACTATGGGCTGGAGTATGCACCGATTCGAGGAGATATAACCAAGATTGCTCAGAGCGAATTGGCCCAAGACGCAGGGAAGGCCGATAATCCGCTTAAATTCTACAAAAGCCTGAAGAAAGACGAATTCAAACGGTTATTTCTCGACATGCAACAGGATATGTACCAGGCATGTCTGGGAGCAGATGCGGTTGTTTATCACCCGGGTGCCACATTAGGTTATTTCGCAGCACAGGAACGGCACATACCAAGCATTCTGGCCACGCCGTTCCCGATGACGCCAACCAGCGCTTATCCGAATCTGTTGTTCTATAACCGCCCAAGTTTCGGGAAATTATATAATAAACTGACGCATCGGATTTTTGAAATGGGGTTCTGGATGATTTCCGGCGATCATGTGAAACAATTCTGGAAAGAACAATTCGGAACGGCTCCCCGGCCGTTCTCCAGTCCGTTCCCGAGACAGCGCACGGCAACGCATCCAACCTTGATCTCGCTGAGCCCGTCTGTGTTCCCTCGGCCGGATGATTGGTCTGAGCATATTCATTGTGACGGGTACTGGTTCCTGGAGCCGGACAAGAGTTACAGTCCGCCGCAGGAGCTTCAAGACTTTCTAAACGCCGGCAAACCTCCGATATACGTCGGGTTCGGCAGTATTTCCGGACAAGCTCAGGCTTCGGAGACGACAGCCATCGTAATCGAAGCGCTGAAGCGCAACGGCCAGCGCGGCATCATCGCCAAGGGCTGGGGCGGAATGGAGCGTCCGGATGAGCTGGACAAGGATATCCTGTTTATTGACGGAGCTCCCCATGACTGGCTGTTTCCCCGCATGGCTGCGGTTGTCCATCACGGTGGTGCGGGCACGACGGCAGAGGGGCTTCGCTCCGGCGTTCCCAGCCTGATCATCCCCTTTACAAACGATCAATTTGCTTGGGGACAGCGGGTGCACGAGCTCGGCGTTGGTCCGAAAGCGATTCCTCGCAAGCAACTGACGACCGAGAATTTGACACAAGCCATGAAGTATACACAGATCAATGAGGTCAAAGCCAAAGCCCAGGTTCTGGGAAGCCGAATCCGTTCCGAACGTGGCGCAGAAGCCTCTGCACAGGCTGTCATAGACTGCATTGAAGCTTACCAAAAAAAGGGGAAGTGACATGCCTAAAGTTAAAGAAGAACATTATGAGAATAAGAAACAGGA
Organism: Paenibacillus swuensis; assembly: GCF_001644605.1. Taxonomy (NCBI): domain Bacteria; kingdom Bacillati; phylum Bacillota; class Bacilli; order Caryophanales; family Paenibacillaceae; genus Paenibacillus; species Paenibacillus swuensis. The sequence goes on from NZ_CP011388.1 coordinate 3,223,966, forward strand.
AATTTTGGAGGCAGCCAAGCGGGTTGCTCTGAAAAAGCCGATCTACCACGTGACGATGAGGGACGTCGTACTGGAGGCGGGCATGAGCCAAGGAGGGGTGTATAAATATTTTTCGAATATTGATGTACTGTTCGCCGCTCTGCTCGGTCAGAACTCCCTTACATCCGAGGTGAAAGACGAAATCGACGCCATTTTTGCGGAAAACAAAGACCCTATGCAGGTCCTTCATGTTTTTCTGACCTATGTTGGAGCTTACATTGAAACTTCGGTTAGCGGCAGCGGCAAGATCATTCACGAGCTGATGGCTTTCTATGCTAATGAGCCGGAACGGTTTGAGAAAGTAAGCAGTCAGCTTCTGCGGGCTTCGACGCTTGGTTATCTGCATACCGCCTTCAGCTGTTTTTTGCAGGAACAAGTTGCAGCCAAGAAATTTTCGCCGGCAGTACCGCTGGAAGAGGTCATCGCCTTCATGGCGACAACGATCAATGGCATTGTGCATGATGCAATCATGGCCCAAAATGCAGCTTACGCGCGCCATCTCATGCCTGCTCCGAATGTAAAGCGGTTAGTGTACAGCTTGTATCTAGCTGTCATCTCCATTTTAGGAGCAGGCAAACGATAAAGATTTTAGTGGAAACTGCTTTCCGAGATGGATTCGGGGAGCAGTTTTTGTGTTCAACTTACGTCCAATACAGACTTTCCCCGTTAAGACTTTTTTGATTAAATGAGGTAAAAAAAGCAGATATACCAAGGCAGAACGACAAATCAATTAACTCTTAATGCAGGAAAGTATTGGAATCAGGTAGGATGGTTACTGAAGGAGGGGTAACTGATGTGATGTTTGGCCATTCCATATTCCGGGAGGTGACGGTTCGGTCAGTGTTTCATTAAACCTTGAGGAGGAATCATCTTGAAATTACATATTCAGCAAAGGGTGCAAATTAGGTACATTTGTTTAATATTATCTTTCGTAATCGCTTTCTCCATGTTCACCTTTACCTCTGTCAATCCAGCACATGCTGCTGCCAAAACGTATTATGTAAGCGCATCAACAGGTCAGGACCGGAGCGATTACGGCACCTCGACAGGTCAACCTTTCAAAACCATTCAATATGCCGCGAATTTAACCAATCCTGGAGACACCGTTTATGTGATGAATGGAACTTATAATGAAATTGATGATCAGTCTGTTTTCGCAGTGAAGCGCTCCGGTTCTTCGGATCCGAACGGCTATATCAGTTACCTGGCTTATCCGGGTCATTCTCCAAAGCTTAAAGTGACGGATGCTTGGAACCACATTGTTGTAAGCGCTTCATACATTCGTGTGGAAGGCTTCGAAATTGAAGGAGACAATGCCAACCTTACATTAAGCGACGGGGAAGCGAGATATAACCATTTTGTTCAAAATAAGCCTGCGGGAACCATTAACTGGAGTTATGTCCGCAAAACACAGGCGAACGGCATATTCATCAAACCAGAAGCGGGAAGCACCGTCTACCCTCATCACGTGATCATTAAGAACAATATTGTTCATGATGTTCCAGGGGGCGGTATTTCAACAACGGATGCGGATTACATTACAATCGAAGATAACAAGGTGTACAACACTTCATGGTATAACCTGTATGCGACAAGCGGTATTTCCATTCTTACACCTAGAAATACAGATACCAATACAACAAGTTATAAGAATATCGTTCGAAACAATCGGGTGTATAACAACAAAACTTTGGTGAAATGGGAAAAAACTCAGGATTATTCGGACGGGAACGGGATTATTATTGACACTACCTTGAAAGCTCCGGCCTACACAGGCAAGACGTTAGTAACAAATAATGTTTCTTATTTAAATGGAGGCTCAGGGATTCATTCGTATAAGAGCGAGAATGTGGATATTATCAATAACACGGCTTACAACAATTCCGCACAGCTGGATTATGGTGAAATATTCGCGTTATTCAGCAATAATGTAAACATCTACAACAACATTATGGTTGCTAGAACCGGCAAGAAAATTAGCCAGGATTATCAAAACTCCAATGTGAATGTCAACTATAACATCTACCATAACGGAAATCCGGCAGTCAGCGGAGCGAATGACATCTGGGGAGACCCTCTGTTTGGAAATGCCGCAACGGGAGATTTCAGTACTCTGATCGGATCAAGGGCGATTGATACAGGGACAACCCAATTGGCGCCAACCTGGGATTTCAACTACAACCCGCGTCCGAGAGGAGCAGCACCTGATCGCGGAGCTTATGAGAATCAGAATTTAATCGGCAATCCAAGTTTTGAATGGACCAATCTGAATTCGTGGACCAAGGACTCCAACAGCGCAGGTATTACGGTTCAAAATACAGGTTCATATTCTGGAACATACAAGGCCAACTTCAGCACAACTGCTGCAACTAAACTGTCTCAAACCGTAACGGCACCTACAACCAAGACTTATACCGTTACTGCTTATATCAATACCAATATTGCCAGCAACGTCACCTTGGGCGCAGATGTGGCAGGTGTCAATAAGGGCCAGCAGACTGTGGCATCCGGCGGTTACAAAAAAGTAACGTTTACGGTGAGTGCGAATGCGCAACAATCCATTAAAGTGTGGATTAGCGCGCCTCAGACATCCGGCGGTTGGGTAGCAATCGATGATATTTCAGTACAATAAGAGAGGATGATTATATTTTGAAGAAGTTTGGATTATGGCTCATGGTATTTTCTTTAGTAGTAAGCGCTTTTATAGCACCTGTGGTACCGGTTTCCAAAGCTTATGCCGCTGGCGGAACCATCTATGAAGCAGAAGCGGGTACACTGTTGGATGCTACAGTAAAGACATCGGGGAGTTTTTCGGGTAACGGGTATGTTGATCTCGGAGACAAGGCGAATGGCGCCAGTGTGACTTGGAACAATATACAGGCTGATTTCGCAGGCAACTATGTGGTCAATATCAAGTACAGTAATGTATCGCAAAGTACTAAACCGGTTAGTTTGATTGTGAACGGTCAGAAGTACGCCACCTTCCAAGGGGAGCCTACAGGAGGGGATGCTGCTCCAGTGTGGAGCACGTTGAATGCGGTTGTCATGTTAAACCAAGGCATTAACAAGCTCCAAGTGATTTCTGAGAACGCTGACGGTCCGGAGATTGATGTTCTGGAAGTCACTTCGTACGCCACAATTTTTGAGGCTGAGAATGGCGCAGGAGCAGCTCATCTGGATGCAACCATCGCAGCCAATACCGGCACGGCACCTGGGTTTTCCGGAACGGGGTATGTAAGTGTCGCGACTCCGAAAAACGGCTACTTGCTTTACAATAACGTGGTTGTTCCTGAAACAGGAAAATACACATTGAAAGTGAGATACTCCTTGCTGAGCGGTCCCAGACCCTTTGCCGTAACCGTGAATGGTGCCCGCATTCAGGACGCCAAGGGCATTGCTTCGGGTGGATGGAACATTTGGAAGTATGAGGAGCTTACGGGTATATCCTTAAATGCAGGTGTAAATACCTTGAAAATTGAACGCATCGGTACCAACTCCACCCCTGTGATTGATCGGTTTGAGATTGTATCCGAACAATTACTTGCCGTAGGGGATCAAACCTTTAGAAACACCACCTTTGAATCCTCGGATGCGGATCCCGTTATTGCCGGTACCGCAACCGGTGAAGTGTTAAATTCGCCGCTGATCAGCGGAACGGCGCTGAAAAGCACCTCGGGCAGCATCGTGAAGGTCGCAGATAACGCAGGCTCCCGTGGGGCAGAAATTACAACGCCGCAAGCTAAACAGGGTATCATCGGTTTCCCTTTCCATTCCAGTTGGAACGCTCCAGTACCGATGGCAAGCTATACGCTGGAATCAAGCTTCGTACTGAAGGACGATAAGGCAAACTATATATTCAAGCTGATTAATGCCGCAGCATCCATGGAAAGTCCGATCTTTGTATTCAGTATGGACGGGAAGATTTATGCCCGGTCAGATAACAAAGCTGGCGGAGCCTTAGCTGAAAGAGCGAGCTGGAGCGCAGGTACCGCTTATAAAGTCAAGCTTGTGTTCCACGTGGACACCAAGAGTTACGATATGTATCTAAATGGTATAAAGCTGGTAAACAGTGAACCTCTGCAGGATGATGTATATTCTGGAGGATTAAAAGGATTCTTCATGGAGGTTACAGGAGGCCCGCACCAGGAAACCAAGATTCTAGTGGATGACATCACATTATCGGGTTCCAACACGCCGGGTACTGCCCCTGTAATTAACCCGAATCCTGGCGCAATTTACGTAGAGCAAGCGTATATCGGCGCTCCTGTCAATTATTATGTAAGCCCAGCCGGTCTTGACACAAACGACGGATTGTCTACAGGAAAAGCGTTCAAAACCATTAGTAAAGCGGCTAGTGTCACGAATCCGGGAGATACGGTACTCATTATGCCCGGCACCTATTCTCCGGCAGCGAATGTGAACGATTTTGTGAATATTACCCGCTCAGGAGCGCGTGACGCGAAAACCGGAATCTCCCACTATATCACGTATAAAGCCTATGATCCTAATCAGAAGCCTAAACTGTTGCTGCCACCCAATGTGTCCGGGGTGTGGGATATGGTGCAAATCAGTGCCAATTACATCATCATAGACGGCATTGAGATTGAGGGTAATAATCGGAACCTAACCTTGGCGCAAGGGGAAGCTAACTATGCAAGCAAAGTAGCGGGCGGCTCGGACTGGAATAACTATGCATTGACCAATACGAACGGAATTAGCCTTGTTGGTCATCATATTACCGTTAAAAACTCACATGTTCATCATATGGCAGGCGGGGGAATCGGCGGGAACGGCGACTATGTAGTGCTTGACAATAATATTAGCAACAGCAACAGTTGGTACACCATGTATGCAACCAGCGGTATAAGCATGATGAATAATTTTGATACGGATAATAACACGACCGACTACAAAATTATCGTTAGCAACAACCTGATTTATGACAATGAAACGAAAGTGAAATGGGAGAAAACGAAAGGTTATTCCGACGGTAACGGTATTATTTTTGATGTGGACGATGACTACAAAGGCAAAAAGCTAGCTGTGAACAATATCGTTTATGATAACGGCGGCGGCGGCATTCATGTGTACCGGAGCAATAATGTTTCGGTAATTAATAACACGATTTATAACAACAGCCGGAGTCCATATCTGACCTATCCGAATATGGATGCTCAATCAAGTGATAACTCTTTTTTCCTGAATAATATCTCATATGCCAGACCCGGCGAGAACGCGAATTTAGACAGCGGATTTAATAATCTATTTGCAAATAATATTTACTTTGGCGGAAATGCCCGGTTCTTAGGGCAAAATGACAGAGTCCTGGATCCGAAGTTCGTATCCCTGGAAGAAGGAAACTATGATTTTCATCTGCAAGCGGATTCACCTGCTATTGACAACGGTACCCGTACTTTAGCGCCATCTAAAGATATTGAAGGCCAGGTACGCCCTTATACGGGCGCAGGGTCGCATTCAAGAGTTGACATTGGAGCATATGAAACCGCATGGAACAACACTACTCCATTGGTGGATGATTCAATTATATTCAAGGAACCAACGCCAGATCAATCCTTAGAAGCTAAGGCAACGAAGGGTACGCCTACCTTGGACGGTGTAATTGATCCGATATGGTCAAAGACCGAAAGCTTTAAGGCACTCAAGATCAGCGATGTAACGAAGGAAGCACCTGAGGCTACAATGCGTTTATTATGGGATGAAAAGAATTTATATGTACTGGCTGAAGTAAAAGATGCAAATCTAAGTGTTAAAGGCGCCAACCTATGGGAACATGATTCCATGGAGTTCTTCATGGATGAGAACAACGCCAAATCGAAAACGTATCAACCGGACGACGGTCATTATCGAGTCAACTATGAAAATTTAAGAACAGGCGGATCCGGCGGTAAAAAAATAACAGCCAGCAGCTTTACATCCGCAGCCCGAATTGTGGAGGGCGGCTATATCATTGAAGCGACACTTCCGCTGACGACCATTACCGGATCTATAGGAACGGTGATCGGTTTCGACGCAGGCGCGAGTGATGACAGCAATGACGACGGGATCCGGGATAATGCAACGATGTGGAGCAACCAAAGGTTCAATTCACATGCTTCTACACAGTGGTATGGTAATATCACGTTTGCGGATGCCCCAAAAGCACCGACGATTACAAGTATTCAACCTGTTGCGGTAAGCACACCGGCTGGGAAAGCGCCAATACTGCCTTCCGTTGTCTCGGCTGTTTACAGTGACGACTCCAGCGTAACTGTACAGGTTTACTGGGATACGGTTGAACCGGCCCGTTACGCAAGTGCGGGAAACTTCACGGTCAACGGATCTGTTTACGGCACGGATATTAAAGCGGTTGCGAATGTAACGGTAACTCCTGTTACGACGGAAACACCGCGTGCTACCGAGGATGTAAGCGGTCCGGTGAACGGTGTGCCGGACGGCACCGTCAATCTGTATGACTTGTTGTTCGTTACATTAAATTATGGCAAGAACACAACGAGTCCGAACTGGGCAGCTGTACAGAAGGGTGATGTCAATAAAGACGGCGTGATTGATATCTTCGATCTGAAAGCGATCGCCCTCAAAATTATAAGCTAAGTCATATTTAAAAACCCAAGGGAGCCAGCACCCTTGGGTTGTTTTTAATTACGGGGATTAACGGATTCGGGAAGGCGCAACGCCCCGATACTGTTTAAACAACTTCGTAAAGTAGTTGGGATTGCCGCAACCGATCAACTCGGCAATTTCAGTAATCGTGTAATCCGTTTCCCTTAGTAGTTGTTCCGCCCTGCTGACGCGTTGAAGGTTCATGTATTCCACGAAGGTTCGCCCGGTAATTTTTTTGAACATTTTGCAGAAATGATAGGGGTTCAGGTTCACGTAGCCGGCGGCTTCTTCCACAGAAATCTTGCCTGTCGGATGCTCATCCACAAAGAGAAATAACGGTTTGAACCGCTCCAACCTCCGGTTAGGGTTCGTGCCTTGCGGTTCGGAGGAAAAGGGGGAGAATCGCCGTGATAACTGGATAAACAGGGAGTACAAATTATGTTTTACAGCAAGTTCATAAGCGCGGTCCTTAAGTTCCAGTTCCCGAACAGTCTGATTCACTAGAAGCGAAAGTACTTCGTTATCTGGGTCCTTATCTGGATAAGCAACAGGAAATTGGATTAATCCTTCGAGATAGGGCCGAACATACTGATGATGAGCAGAGTCTTTGGTGTCTATGTTGAGCAATTTCTTGTTAAACACGATTGCGATGTACTCAACAGGCTCAGATCCCACCTGATATCCGACATGAAGTCCGCCGGACGGGACGAACAGGCAATCCCCGGGGGCAACCAGGTAGGGTTTGCTTTCAATGTGAAACACCGCTTGTCCGGTAACCATCTGAATGATCTCGAAGTGTTCATGCCAATGGAGTCCCAGAATGGGTTCATGCTCAGAACAGGTCTGACATCGGTTTCGAAACAAGTTGACCGGATAATCATCATGAATTAAATGAGTCGATTCGCGAAGCTCCAAAGGATATGTCACGACCTTGACCTCCTTGCACAAGATGGGAGTGAAATAGCACAAGATTAGATAGAGAAAAGAGGGGTTCTCCAAGTTATAATGGTCATATTGCAATGATCATAACCCAATATAGGAGTGTTCACAATGGAGAATAAAGAAATCAGGATCGGCACTTTAGTTCATGGGGGCTCGGCGATTAAGGTTATTCCGCAACTCATTCCACATGGCTTTGAATCATTCGGACTAACCTTCTGGCAAACGACGGGTTCGACAAACCTGAAAGAAGTAGCTCAGCAAACCCAGGAGATCTTGCAAGAACAAGATGTTCGCATTTCCACGCTTGGCGTCTTTGGAAATCCATTAACAGGTGCGGGTGATAATGCCGATACATTAGCCAGTTGGGAGCGTTTAATCGACCATGCTCATTTATTCGGTGCTCCAATTGTATCCGGTTTCACAGGCAGATTAACGGATTGTACGCTGGATGAATCCATACCTAAATTCAAAGAAGTATTCGGGGAACTGGCTAAACGCGCGGAGGACCGAGGCATTAAATTGGCGTTTGAAAATTGCTCCATGGGCGGTACCTGGGAGCGTGGAGACTGGAATATTGCCCATAATCCTGCCGCTTGGGAGCTGATGTTTGACGCGGTGCCTTCGGAACACATCGGTTTACAGTGGGAACCTTGTCATCAGATGGTTAGCTTGATTGAACCGATTCCTCAACTGCGTAAATGGGTGGACCGCATCTTCAACGTGCACGGCAAGGATGCAACGATTGCATGGGACGTGATCCGGGAAAGCGGAGTACATGGATTAAAGCCATACGTGTGGCATCGAACACCGGGTTTTGGCGATACCAACTGGACGGACATCATTTCCATCCTTCGTATGGGCGGATATCAAGGCTCCATTGATATTGAAGGCTGGCATGACCCGGTTTATCGCGATGATCTGGAAATGACTGGCCAAGTGCATGGTTTGAATTATTTAAAAAGTTGCCGGGGCGGAGCCTACGTGCCGAATCCGACCGAATAAGACTTGAAGGGGAATGCGAATAATGAGGAACCATAGAATCGTTGTTGTAGGCTGCGGAAACATGGCCAATGCATGGGTTGATTATGCCTTATCACGTCACGATACGGAGATTGTAGGATTAGTTGATATCAAAGCGGAGTTTGCAGAAGCGTTCGCAATCCGCAGAAATCTGACTTGCCCTGTATTCACGGATGTCCAAGAGGCTGTTACGGTGACCGGAGCCACGGTTGTCTTCGATGTGACCATTCCGGAAAGCCATTACGGCGTTGCGACAACGGCGCTTGCAAGCGGATGTCATGTGTTCGGCGAAAAGCCCATGGCCGAAACGATGGAGCAGGCAAGGGCTCTGATCGGAAAAGCCGCAGAAGCAGACCGCAGCTTAGCTATCATGCAGAATCGCCGGTACGACAAGAATATTCGAGCTTGCAGAGAACTCGTCAACGAAGGAAAAGGAGTACTGGGAAGACTCGGGATGGTAAACGCGGACTTCTTCCTCGGTGCGCATTTCGGCGGGTTTCGGGATGCGATGAACAGTCCGTTGCTGCTGGATATGGCTATACATACCTTCGATCAGGCGAGGTTTATCACAGGCAGCGATCCTGTATCCGTATATTGTCATGAATTCAATCCGCCGGGTTCCTGGTATGCGGGCGCTGCCTCGGCTGTCTGTATTTATGAAATGTCCGACGGGTCCGTGTTTACTTACCGCGGGTCATGGTGCGCGGAAGGGGCGGCGACTTCATGGCAAGGGAACTGGCGAATTATTGGCGAACTGGGGACGGCCATCTGGGATGGCGAGACGGAGCCCTACGCTGAAGTGGTTAGCCCCGGTACTCACGAAGGAGAGTTTATGCTGCCGCATCATCGTATATCCAACTCTGCGGAGTGGTCGGGACAAGGAGGCCATGCCGGTTGTTTGGATGAAATGTTCGCCTCGATCACAGAAGGCCGTTCCGCGGAGACCGATTGCCGAGACAATATTAAGAGCATGGCGATGGTGATTGGCGCTGTGGAAAGCGCTCGTCTAGGACAGAAAGTGGAATTGAATGGGTATTGGTAACGTTATTGGCGCAAATGTAAAGACCAACATTCCCATTCGGATGTTGGTCTTTAATATGTCAATCCAGCGCTCGAACCGATCTGCGGATGATTAACTCCGCAGGCAAGACAATTTTCTTCCACGGCCCGCTCTTATCTTCTTGCTGGATTCGCTCCACAAGCATTTGAATCCCCATATACCCAAATTGGTAGGCTTGCTGAGCCGCCACCGTTATGAAAGGATCTAAATCCGCGTAAGGACCGAAATCATCAAATCCGATTACGGAGATATCCTCAGGAATCCGCATTCCCCTGTATCTCAACAGACGAATGATTTCATATGCAAGCACATTATTACCGGCAAGAATGGCCGTGGGGAAGGGATTGAGCTGATCAAGCCAGTTATTCATCTTGGACAAGTCTTTCAGCGGACCGAAACTGCTTTCATGAATATAAGCAGAATCATAATTCAAATCATTCAGCTTCATGGCTTCCTTAAAGCCCTCTAACCGGTGCCGCGCGCTCGATATGGAAGAAGATCCGTTCACCATGGCGATTTGCCGGTGGCCTTGGTCAATAAGGTGCCCGACGAGTCGGCGCGAACCTTCCTTGCTGTCGCCCAGGACAATATCGCACTCGATGCCGGGAACCTCGCGGTCCAGCAGAACAAACGGCACTTGATGTTTAAGCAGTGATTCCAGATGGGGGATGGAAGGGTCGCCCGCGGGCGCCATTAACACGCCGTCCACCCGCGTGGTTAGGATGGTCGTGATGTAGTCCGCTTCTTTCTCCAAGCTTTCATCGCTGTTGCCGAAAAGAAGACGGTAGCCGTAACGCTTGGCGGCGTCCTCGGCCCCTCGCGATACGGTGGTATAGAACGGATTCGTAATATCCGTAATCAGCAGAAAGAGAATCCGTGTTTGTTGCAATACCAAACTGCGGGCGTTCTGATTCGGGACATAATGAAGCTCTTCCATGACCTTCTTTACTTTAGCGCGTGTCTTTTCACTGATTTTGCCGGTGTTATTGATAACTCTGGAAACAGTCATTGCTGAGACATTCGCCTTTGCCGCAATATCGTAGATGGTGACCATAATTCAAGCTCCTTGCTCTAGCATATTGACTTTATTCTACAAAAATAACGTATTGACAGCAACCCTTATCCTTGATAATTTAAGGTTATCGATAACATTAATTATACAGGAGGGTATCATATGACAGATTCACAGCAGTTTCGATTTCAAAGCGGATTTCCTAAAATCGGTATCAGACCGACGATCGACGGGCGGCGCAAAGGGGTCAGGGAGTCTCTGGAAGAACAAACGATGCTGATGGCCCAATCTACGGCTGCTCTGATTTCCGAACACCTCAGATATCCGAATGGGGAACCGGTCGAATGCGTTATTGCCGAAAGCTGTATCGGCGGGGTTGCGGAGGCTGCGGCCTGTGCTGATCTTTTTGCCAAATCGGGTGTAGGGGTTTCGATCACAGTTACGCCTTGCTGGTGTTATGGTACGGAAACGATGGATATGGATCCTGCCATACCTAAAGCGGTGTGGGGGTTTAACGGGACGGAACGGCCGGGAGCTGTATATTTGGCTGCGGTGCTTTCCGGCTATGCTCAGAAGGGGCTGCCTGCCTTCGGGATTTACGGTGAAGATGTGATGGATTCGGGCGACCCGACCATCCCTCAAGATGTACAAGGTAAGCTGCTCGGGTTTGCCCGTGCGGGATTAGCTGCGGCTTACATGCGGGGGAAAGCTTATCTGTCGATGGGTTCTGTATCCATGGGAATTGCCGGATCGATCGTGAACGATTCTTTCTTTCAGGAATACCTTGGCATGCGTACGGAATATGTGGATATGACCGAGTTCGTTCGTCGGATGGACGAAACCATATATGACCCTGGCGAATTTGAGAAAGCGCTTGCGTGGGTGAAAGAAAATTGTGCGGAAGGCCCTGACAATAATCCGGAGGAAATTCAAACTTCGCGGGAACGGAAAGATCAGGACTGGGAAACCGTGGTCAAGATGACGATAATCGCCCGTGATCTTATGATCGGCAACCCCAAGTTGGCAGAGCTAGGCTATGAGGAGGAAGCGCAAGGGCATCATGCGATTGTTTCCGGTTTTCAGGGGCAGCGTCAATGGACGGATCACTTTCCGAACGGAGATTTTATGGAAGCGATGTTGAATTCCTCGTTTGATTGGAATGGGATTCGCGCACCCCACATCGTGGCAACGGAGAACGACAGCCTGAACGGCGCGGCCATGTTGTTTGGTTACCTGCTTACCAACACCGCGCAGATTTTCGCGGATGTGCGGACGTATTGGAGTCCTGACAGTGTGAAACGGGTGACAGGGCATACCTTAACAGGCGCCGCGGAAAACGGACTCCTGCATTTGATTAATTCCGGTCCCGCGACATTGGACGGCACAGGGGAACAACAGAAGGACGGAAAGCCGGCTATGAAGCCGTTCTGGGATATTACACAGGACGAGGCCCAGAAATGTCTGGACGCCACTTCTTGGAGACCCGCATCCGTAGAATATTTCCGGGGGGGAGGGTATTCGTCGGACTTCCTGACACGCGGCGGCATGCCGATGACGATGTCCCGGATTAATCTGGTGAAGGGCATCGGACCGGTATTGCAAATTGCGGAAGGGTATTCTGTGGACCTGCCGGAGGAGGTACATAACGTGCTGGATTTACGCACGGACTCAACGTGGCCGACTACCTGGTTTGCGCCGATTCTCACTGGAGCAGGGGCTTTCCGCAGCGTTTATGAAGTGATGGATCAATGGGGAGCGAATCACGGTTCCATCTCCTATGGACATATCGGTGCGGATTTGATCACATTGGCCTCCATTCTGAGGATACCGGTGAACATGCATAATGTACCGGAAACCGATATTTTCCGTCCAAGGGCTTGGGGCTTGTTCGGCACGGCGAACCCGGAAAGCGCGGATTATCGGGCATGTCACAATTACGGACCTTTGTATAAATAACACGGGCGAAGGAGTGAATCTTCAGTGAATACGGCTGAAATCAGGGAAGAGTTATGCAAATACGCGCAAAAAACAGTCCACAACAAACTGGTAGTCGGCCCTGGGGGCAATATAAGCGCCAGGTTTAACGGGCATATGTACCTTTCGCCCAGCGGCTTTGCCTTGGACGAAGTTAGCCCGGAGCAATGGGTGGAGGTGAACATTGAGACCGGCCACATCACCGATAACGGACTGCGTCCATCGTCCGAGGTGCTTATGCATCTCTACGCATATCGTGTGAATCCGGATATCCACGCCATCGTACACACCCATCCTCCCTACTGTATCGCCTTTACACTTGTGGAGCGGGAGCTGCCCATCATGTTCCCGGATCAAGCGGCTTTAGTGGGGAAAACGGTTTATATACCTTATGTTTTGCCTACAACCGATAAACTTGCGGATGCTCTGAGGGACAAGGTGAATGAAGCGAGCTCCATCCTGCTTGGCAACCACGGTCTAGTCACGACAGGCCGAAATCTCCGAGAGGCCTATTATCGTACAGAGGTCGTGGAGGAGAGCGCGAAGATTTACCTGATTGCCAAAGCCATCCGTGAGCCCAAGGTATTGACACAAGAAGAGTATGAGGAGATTGCTTCCCTGGAAAGCGAAGCTTATCGAATCGAGCTTCTTCAGAAGATGAAGTGAACCGCAGCTCGAACCTTAACCTGATTCTTCGAATCAGGTTTTTTGTCTTCTTCCGATTGGCGTCTCCCCCGCCCGTCATGGTATGCTCATAGGTATATGCTATAAATGACACAAGGAGCGGAGCTTATGACTACACATAACATGGAACAGCAATCTACGAAGCGGGAGTTGGCGACCTTTGCCGGCGGATGTTTCTGGTGCATGGTTACGCCTTTCGAGGAGCAACCCGGCATTCACGGTATCATATCGGGTTATATGGGCGGTCATACGGCTAATCCCAGCTATGAACAAGTGAAGAGCGGTGAAACCGGTCATGCGGAAGTTGTGCAAATTACATATAATCCGGATGTATTCCCTTATGAGCGACTCTTGAAGCTATACTGGCAACAAATTGATCCTACGGATGCGGGCGGGCAGTTTCAGGACCGGGGGAGCCAGTACCGAACGGCCATCTTTTATCACAACGAACGTCAAAAGGAAGCCGCGGAGGAATCCAGGCAAGCTATCGAGAACAGTGGACGCTTCATGGATCCGATCGTGACCGAGATCGTTGAAGCGACAGTCTTTTATCAAGCGGAAGATTATCAGCAGGATTTTCACAAAAAGGATCCGGCATACTATAAAGAGGACCGAAAGCAATCGGGCCGGGATACCTTTATCCAGGAATACTGGAAATAATGACATGATCGAATAAACGAAGAGGCTGTTCGTCAAGGTTAAATTACTTGTGGCAGCCTCTTTTTTTTGTTTTTGGTTTGCAGAACGGCTGATGTACAACATGAAATTCGGCTTATTATGAAAATAATTTTCTAAAAATAAAATTTTAGTAAAATTATTTTAGAAATGTATTGATTCCTGAGGAGAAGGCTTATATACTTAAAACAGAAACGCCATCATTCATTTTTTAGGGGGATAATCAATGAACAAACGGTTTACGAAGCTGGCGGCGGGTTCGCTTGCGGCGGTATTGGCTATCGGTTTAACGGCATGCGGCAATGGAAACAACGAAGGTAAAGGCAACAATAATGCGTCGAACAGCGGCTCGACGAATGAACCATCCGCGAACTCGCAAGCGGAGAAAGACGCGCTGAACGGCAAGGTCACTTTGTGGACAGCTTCCTTGGCCGGGGAACCATTCGATACATATTTCAAGAATGTTGAAAGCGAATTCGAGAAGATGCATCCTGAGGTGGACGTCGTGATTGAAGATGTGCCGCAGAACGAGATGGAGCAGAAAGTGTTGATCTCGCTGACCGGAACCAACGTGCCCGATGTGGTGAATTTGAACCCTCATTACATGTCCAACATTGCTGCGCAAGGCGGCTTGCTCGATCTGACGAACGAAATCAGTGAAGAAGCGAAAACTTCCTTCGTGGAAGGTCCATACCAATCCGGCATGTACGACGGAAAATTGTATGCGCTACCATGGTACTTGACGACTACCGTTTCCTGGTATAACGGTGATCATTTCACCAAAGCCGGCGTAACAGAAATCCCTACGAATATAACCGGCATTTACGAAACGGCGAAGAAAGTGTCACAAGCGACGGGTAAGCCTTCGTATTATCCGGTCGTTAACGACGGCAACACGATCATGGAGAAGATGGTGACCCTGGCGAAGGGCGAGCCAATCGTGAAGGACGGCAAAGTGACGTTCGAAGCCAACGCGGACATTCTGGAGTTCTTCAAGGTGACACAGCAGATGTATAAGGAAGGATTCATTCCGCAGGAAGCGGCTGAAGGTTCGATCAAGAGCGGGCAGCAGTTGTACATGTCCGGCAACCTGTCATTCCTTGAAGGCGGCGTGACGTTCCTCGGACCTGTTGAATCGGGAGCCCCGGAAGTGTTCAAGACTTCCAAGGCGGGTCAACCGCTAACGGCGGCGGACGCTCCGGTTAACGTAGCGGTGATGAACTTCGCAATTCCTAGCAAAACACAGAACAAAGAAGCCGCGGTCGCACTGGCGGAGTTCGTCTCCAACGCCAAGAATCAATTGGAATTCGCAAAAACGGCCGGCACGGTGCTGCCATCCACGACCGAATCGCTGAAGGATGACTACTTCAAAAACCCAGGCGATTCCCCGAAAGCTCTTGGAATGCTGGAAGCGTCCAAATCGCTTCTGCGGGCGAAGGTGCTGATTCCGCCAACGGAGAACAGCGCGGATCTGCGCGCCGCTACGAAAAATATTTTCGTCGAGAACTTACAAGGGAAGACAACGCCTGAAGAAGCGCTGAAAAAACTGGCTTCCGAGTGGAACAAAGCTTTTGAAAAAACAGGTGAGAAGGTAACATTCTAAGGAATGAATAGAGACTAGCCTTTGTTGCCGAAACAGCACAAAGGGCTAGTCTCTGCCATTATAGGAGGTTTTTCCATGAACAAGAAGCCAGCCGCCGCCGTAGGCCGAGCCCTCGGCGCTCAGAAGCGGAAGTGGAGCATGAAGCAAGCGACGCCTTGGCTGTTCCTGCTTCCATCCATCGTCATATTAAGCCTGTTCCTCATCTTTCCGATTCTCAAAGCGTTTGAATGGAGCTTCTTGGACTATAAAATCATTGCGAATGAAGGGGAGTTCGTCGGCTTCGCGAATTTTAAAGAGATATTCCAGGATTCATCGTTCTGGGCGGCGCTTACGCATACCATTGTCTTTCTCCTTCTGGTGCTGCCTCTGAATATCTTTTTACCAATGATTTTAGCAGTCCTAGTGAACCAGAAGCTGCGGGGAGAGTCGGCGTTCCGGGTGCTGTACTATTTACCGGTCGTGACGCCGATGGTTGTAGCCGCCCTAATGTGGAAAATGCTCTACTCCCAGAACGGTGCCGTGTCTCAGCTCCTGGTGTTTCTGGGGGTGTATGAAGCGCCGACGAACTTGCTTGTCCAATCGTCGACCGCCTTGGCCGCCGTAGCCGCTATTACGGTTTGGAAAGGACTAGGGTATTATATGGTCATTTATCTCGCCAGTCTTCAATCCATACCCGGCGACATCTATGAATCGGCCAGCATCGACGGGGCCAGCGCGTTACAGAAATTCCGGATCATAACGGTGCCGATGCTAGTGCCTTCCATTACACTGGTTTCGGTCATGACCATCATCGCCGGCATGAAAGTGTTTGAGGAAATTGCGTTGACGACAGGCGGAGGCCCGTCCGGCGCGACGACGACGTTGGTCATGTACATCTATGATCACTTTAGGAATATCGATGTCAGCATTGCTTCCGCTGCGGGACTTGTCCTGCTATTGCTCTCGGTTGCGGCATCGCTGCTGCAGATGAAACTGACGAGCAAGCGCGAAGACGACTTGAGAATGTAAGGAGGACGTGCACGTATGAAGACAACCAGATTAAAACAACAGCTGATGCTATATGCTTTGCTTATCTTTATCACGTTCATTACCGTCGGTCCGTTTCTGTCGACGCTCTTTATCGCCCTGAAGTCGCCGGGCGAAGGTATTTACGATTCCACCTTACCGCGGCATCCCACGCTGGCGAATTTCGTCGAAGCGTTCGATAAAGCGAATTTCTCGAGATATTTCTTGAACACGACGATCGTCACATGCCTCGCGATACCGCTGAACCTGCTGCTGTCCAATCTGGCCGCTTACCCGCTGGCGCGAATGGATTTTCGGGGACGGAGCATTGTGCTGGCGATCATCATCTCCACGATGATGGTGCCCTTTCAGCTTTATATGGCCCCGTTGTATCAATTGGCGGACGCGCTCGGCCTGCGCAATACACATATCGGACTTCTCTTGTTGCAAGTGTCCACCGCCTTCGGCATCTATTTAATGCGACAAGCCTACTTGCGGGTGCCGAAGGAACTGGAGGAATCGGCTTATTTGGACGGCGCCAACCGTTTCCAGGTGTGGTATATGGTTGCGCTGCCGCTAGTGAAGCCGACGCTGGTTACATTGGCAATCTTCACATTCATGGGCACATGGGGCGATTATCTGTGGCCGCTGCTCAACACGACCGACAGCGAACGGTACACCCTGTCCATCGGACTCGCGCAATTATCGCAGAATTTCGACGGAGCCAACCTGAAATTAATCAGCGCCGCTTCCATTCTCACCACCATACCTACATTACTCATCTTCATCTGGCTGCAAAAATATTTCATCTCGGGCGCGACGGACGGCGCTGTGAAAGGTTAAAACAACTTTGGAAGAATGGGGGCGATGGGCTTGCGGACGATACGATATAACGAACGAGACATTCCTGTAATATCCGACAAGGTGGAGTGTATTGTTGTCGGGGGAGGAACGGGCGGCGCGGCAGCGGCGATCTCGGCGCTGGAGCAAGGCTTGAAGACGCTGGTTGTGGAAAAGACGATCTCTTTGGGGGGAACCCAGACGAATTCGCTCGTGTCGCCGATGATGCCGACCCATGTGGAGTTACGGAGCGTCAACCGAATCATTACGGAACGGTTGAATCAGGAAGGCATTGTAACAAGCGACGGCACAACGACATGCAGCTGGTTTAATGTGGAGTCCTTAAGCTACGTGCTGGAGCAGCTCATCACGGAGCGGGGCGGGCAATTGCTCTATGATGCGAATCTAGTCGATTGCATCCGGGAGCAGGGTCGCATTACGCATATCGTCGTCAACACTTGCGGCGGACTGGCAGCCATTGAGGGCGGCACGTTTGTGGACGCCACAGCGGATGCGGTTTTATCCCGCCTGGCCGGCGTGCCGGTCAACTCAGGGAACGAGGACGGTCATAACCAACAGATTTCGTTCCGCTTTGAGATGGGCGGAATTAATATACCTTCGTTGCGATCGTTCATGCGTTCGCTCGGCGACCAGTTCTGCAAAATCGACGATCCGGAATTCTACGAAATCGCCATGGTGCCCGGCAAAGGACATGTGCTGGAGCCTCTTTTCCGCCAAGGGTTGGCGGACGGGGTGCTCACGGAAGATGAACTGCGCTACTTCCAGGCGTTCACGCAGCCGGGCAAGCCTTCGGTCATGTCATTCAACTGCCCGCATGTACCGGGGATCGCCCAGACGACGGATCCGATTATGCGGTCGCAGGCGGTGACCAAAGGACGGAGCATGATTCGCAGATTAGTGCGGTTCCTGCCTCGATACATTCCAGGATTTGAGCGGAGTTACCTCTTGAAGGAAGCGACGCAGCTCGGCATTCGCGAATCTTACCGCATTGTTGGCAAGTATGTCCTGAATGAAGAGGACTATATTCGTCGCGCCCGGTTCGCGGACGGGATCGCGCGCGGAGATTGGTATATCGATGTGCACAGTGTGTTGAAGGAAATGGTCGAGAAGCCTCGGTACGCTTGCGGCGAGTATTATGAAATTCCGTATCGATCTCTGATTACCCGGGAGATCAGCAATCTGATTGCCGTGGGAAGACATATCTCGAGCACATTTCTGATGCAGGCCTCCTTGCGCATTCAGCCGACGGTACGGGATATCGGTGAGGCGGCAGGAGTAGCTTGCGCTTATTCGGTCCGTCATGGGATTGAATTGAACGAGATTGACGGCACTGAAATTAAAAAGCTGCTGGGGATGGTGGAAGAAACGGCATGATTGCACTGAAGGATTTGAAGAAATTAAAGGAACTGCATATTCTGAACCACACCCATTGGGATCGCGAATGGTATGAGACATTTGAGGAATTCCGTTACAAGCTTCGCAACGGATTGCGTTACGTTCGAGATCTGCTGGAGTCGGGCGAACTTGATTGCTTCTACCTCGACGGACAGACGATTGTGCTGGAGGATTATAGAGTGATTGTCAGCGAAGAAGAATACGAGCGATTCGTGTCCCTGATTCGTCAAGGGAAAGTCGAAGTCGGGCCGTGGTACTTGCTGGCGGACGAATTTCTCGTATCGGGCGAATCCATGCTGAAGAACCTGGAAATCGGCATGGGAATGGCTCGTGAGCTTGGCTCCACGGATCCGATCGGTTATTTGCCCGACACGTTCGGGCACATCAGCCAGCTGCCGCAGCTGCTTCGCGGCCACGGCATCCATACGGCGCTCATCTTCCGGGGCGCGGTGTCCGACAGGTTCGAGAACGTGTGGGAGGGACCGGATGGCAGCCGGGTCTTCGCCTTCGTACCCCCGCTGTTTGAAGGATACTACCAGCCGTTCCTGAAACACGATACGTTCGTCAATGAGACGAGCGTATACTTAACCGGCAACGCGCCGTATCTAACCTATGGCAAGGCGCTGTTGATGAACGGAGCGGACCACACGTTCACCGCGCCCGACCTGAAGGCGCGAATCGCTCGATTGAAAGAGGAGTGGCCCGACTTGACCGTCACCCAAACAAGAATGTCGGATTATGTCGACTCATTCCGGGGGCAGGAACCGGAAGCCCTGCTCCTCGGAGAACAACGGGACCCCAGCAAAATCTTTATTTTGCCAGGGGTGTATTCGACGCGGACGTACTTGAAGGTTCAGAATCAACGTTGCGAGGATTTGGCGGTCGGGGTCATGGAGCCCTTGAACGTATGGACACGCGGCTCAACGGATGCCGCCGCATTCTTCACTTACGTGTGGAAGCTGATCCTGCAGAACCATCCTCATGACAGCATATGCGGCTGCAGCATAGACGAAGTGCACCGCGAGATGGAAACCAGGACGCAGAAAGCATTGAGCGCGATTCATCAATATGCTTCCGACACACTGCATTCGTTATACCCTTTTGAATACATAGACAGTTCGGTTGAGAACGGGTTTCTGTATCTTGTAAACAACCGCCCTCACGCCGGTTACTATCCGGTGAAGGCTTCAATTCGGATTCCAGCGGAGCAGGATACGGGGGCCATTCGTCTGTGGTGCGGAAAGGAAGATGTGCCATTCGATGTGATCCAGCGCAGTGAAGGCGAACAGTTCTTCAGACATATTCTGAGTGAGCCGCATTACGCCAATCATGTAACGTATGATGTCGTGTTTACGATGCCGTTCGACGGCGTTGAGACGAAAGCGGTTCGGATTGAGCGTGTTCAGAGCAACACTCGGGTTGTCGGCCCTGGAGATGAGGTCCATACCGTTCGAATCGAGAACGATTACTATACGGTGGAGCTTTGCGGTCATGGGTTGTCCGTGACGGATCGGGAGTCTGATACCGTGTATGCCAATCAGCACTTGCTCACCTCGTCGCTGGATGGCGGCGATACGTACAACTACTCGCCGCCCGTGCAAGACCGGGTGTCGGAGGCCGTCGTGACCGGCGTAAGCGACGTGAAGCACGGATCAACATTCCAGTCCTTCACCGTACATTATGCGATGACGTTGCCCGCCTCGTTGAACGATGCAAGAACAGGCCCTGGCGAAGCGACGACCGTCAATACGTTCTCGACCACCGTTACACTTTATCGGAATGATCCTGTCCTGCGCTTCCATACCCAAGTCCGTAATACAGCCAAGGATCAGAAGTTGCGCGTTGGATTTCCGGTTTCTTTGGCGGATGTCAGCTGGTCGGACTCTCCATTCGATTGGATTGAACGGAAGACGCTTCGCGACAAGGTGTGGGATATGCCGAAAAATCAGGAGGCCGTCATGAATCAATATCCCACATCTTCCTCCGTCGCGGCGGGCGGGCATCAGCTGATTCATCGCGGACTGCAGGAATATGAGGTAGATCGGTTCCGGGACGAGGACACTGTCTTCCTGACGCTGATTCGGAGCGTAGGTTGGCTGTCCCGCAGAGATCTGCGCACGCGCGGGAACGGAGCGGGACCAGGGATGGAAACTCCGGAGGCGCAATGCATCGGTGATTATGCCTTCGATTACGGGGTCGTGTTCGGCGCCCATCGCCATAGTTTGAATCATACGTCGCGGCTTCGTCAGGATGTATGGGTTCAGCAATCATATAAACAGGCGGGCGTGGGGAAGCTGTTCGCCTTGTCATCGCCGAGTATCGCATTCTCATCGTTTATGTTGAAGGCCGAAGACACCTTCGACATTCGCATGTTCAATCCGGCTTTGGAACCACAATCAACGGAGGTCGTCTTTGGATTCACGCCGGAGAAGATTCAACAGGTCGATTTTACCGGCAAAATCATCGCTGATCTCACGGCGGGCCCGATTCTGATCTTAACGTTGGAGCCCAAACAGATAATGACGATTCGTATAACGGGCAAGGGATGGCTAGAGCATAATGAAGGGGAATGGCAATGAGGAGATTTTTGACATTTGATATTGGAGGCACGTGGATTAAGTACGGTGTTCTGAACGAAGACGGCACAATCGTCGAGAAGCATGAAGTGTTGTCGGAAGCCCAGCTTGGCGGGGCCGCGCTCATGGAGAAGGTGAAGTCATGCGGGGGCAAGCTGCTTAAAGAATACCAGGTCAGCGGCGTGTGCATCAGCTCCGCCGGACAAGTCGATTCCAAGGAAGGAACAATCCTGTACGCTTCCGACCTGATTCCGGAATATACCGGGACGCCTGTTAAGCAGCTGCTGGAAGCTCATTTCCAACTGCCTGTTGAGGTGGAGAATGACGTGAACTGCGCGGGGTACGCTGAATCGTGGATTGGAACCGGTAAGGACGCGAAGAGCTTATTCTGCTTGACGATCGGGACCGGCATCGGCGGCAGCTATATCCTTGACAACAAATTGCATACCGGTCACAGCTTCAGCGGCGGAGAAATCGGCTATATCCCGATCGAGGGAAGTCGTTTCGAGGAGCTTGCTTCGACACGAATTCTCGTCAGGAACGTAACCGAGCGCAAGGGCATGACGGGAGCGGAGCTGGACGGCAAGGCGATCTTCGAGCTGGCGCAGGCGGGGGATGAAGTGTGCGTCGAGGAAATCCAGCGTATGGTGTATTACATGTCGAAGGGCATCGCCACCATTGCTTATATGATGAACCCGGAATTGATCATCATCGGCGGAGGCATCACCGCGCAGTCGGACTACCTGTATCCGCTCATCAGAGAACAGCTGAAGCAGGATCTGATCGCCGCCATTTTGAACAAAACGGATATACGTATCGCCAAAACGCTGAATAACGCGGGTATGATCGGCGCGCTTCGCCACTTCCTGCTGCAGGAATCTTTACAACCGCTGAAAAGCGTAACAACGATGATTGAGTCTCAAATGAACAGACTGACGAAGCGTGAACAGGATATCGCCAAATACATTATGCAGAACATGGAATCGGTTCCGAATTACACAATTTCAGAATTAGCCCGACAAATCAATGTCTCGGAAGCAACGATTACACGGTTCTGTCAGAAGCTCGAATTCGGTTCGTATCATCGGCTGCGTATGTTCGCGAAGGAAGCGTTCGTAAGCACCCGGCTTTACGAACCTTCGGAAACCGGGAGTCTGGAGGAAGTGAAAGAAGCGTATCTGAACGTGCTCAAGAAGATGGACACGCTTTACAACAAGCACGATATAGTCATGTTCAAGCGCTGGCTGAAAGACGCCTCTCAAGTGTTTCTATACGGAGGCGGCGAACTTTCGCTCATGACGCAGCAGTTAAAGTTGAAGCTGATCCAGCTCGGCATCCGGGCGGACGCTTTCTCGTCGGATTATGAGATGGAGTCGTCCACTTCGCTGATGAACGAAGGCACACTGGTCGTCGGCATTTGCACAACCGGGTATACGTCGGGTGTAGTTGCGATGCTTGAACGGGCAAAGGCGTCAGGAGCCAGGACCGTCGCCATTACGAGCCAGCAGGATGCGCCGCTGACGAAGCTGTCCGACCTCTGTCTGTTGATTCCGTCAGTGGAAGGTTATAAAGACGTTAGTTCGCTCGGCGCCATCTCAGCCTATGGTTTGCTGGATGTAGTGCTGAAGGAGCTTCAGGGCGCAGACCTCGCCTCAATTCATGAAACGAGGGTAGGTGCGGCGACATGAGAAACGGTCGGATTCGAATCGTATATCTGCCGTTGGATGAACGGCCTTGCAATGTGGACGTCGTGGAAGCCATTGCGCGTTCGTCCGGCGAGGTGGAGCTGATCTTACCGGATCGGCACCTGCTCGGCTACAAGAAGCGGCCCGCCGACACGGAACGTCTGTGGTTATGGCTGCTGGACTCGCTTCCCGGGGCGGACGCGATGATTCTAAGCGCAGACATGCTGATTTATGGCGGATTGTTGCCCTCCCGGGTGCATGTACTGCAGCCCTCCGTACCCGCCCTGTGGGAGGAGAGGCTTCGCGCGCTGCGCTCTTCCTATCCGCAGTTGCCCATCTATGCGTTCAATCTTATTATGCGCACACCCCGTTACAGCTCTTCCGACGAGGAACCCGATTACTACGAGGATTGGGGCAGGGAACTGTTCACGCGGGCTTACCTGCATGACAAGGGCGAGCGCGAGTCGTTGTCGGAGACGGAGACGGAGGAGCTGAACGTGCTGCATTCCAGGCTTCCGGCGGAGCATATCCAGGATTATGAGCGGCGGCGAGCCTTTAATGTCGATATCAATCTGATGATGCTGGAGCTGGTGAAAGAAGGAGTAATAACCTTTCTGGCCATCCCGCAGGACGACAGCGCGGAATTCGGCTATACGGCGAGGGATCAGCAGCAGGTGGTGAAGTTGCGGGAAGCGCTGCGGCTTCAGCGCCGCGTGCACATGTATCCGGGCGCGGATGAAGCGGGAGCGACGCTGCTGGCGCGCGCCTACAACGCCGTGAAGGGCCAAAAACCCCGCATCTATACCTTCTGGAGCGGAACGCTCGGCCCTCAGCTGATTCCTTTGTACGAGGACCGCCCGTTCGCCGAGAGTCTGAAAGCCCATGCCCTTGCGGCGGGCTGTCAATTAACCGATCGGGCAGAGGAGGCGGATCTGGTACTCGCCTATAACGTACCGGGGCGAATCATGCAGGAATCGTGGGAACAAGACCGGAAAGATCTTACGTACGCAAGCTTTCGCCATATGCTCTCGTTTGTGGAGCGGATCCGCGATTTCATGGAAGCGGACAAACCGGTCGTCATTGCTGATTCAGCCTTCGCGAACGGAGGCGACCGCGAGCTGATTCAGTGTCTTGATGAAGAGCGAATGCTTGATCGGCTGCTGTCCTACAAGGGCTGGAACACGAACTGCAACACACTGGGGACAACACTCAGCCAAGGGGTGCTCGGTTTGAAGGGTGAGACGGCTGTCATTCAGGAAAATCTGATCTATCACCTGCTGGATGATTATATTTATCAAGCGGAAGTACGTTCGGCTATCGTTTCCACGTTCTTGCCTGCGCATGAGCTCACCTATTTCGATCTCAAGGATTGTGCGGAAGCGGTCAATGAGGAGCGCGACCGCCTCATTCGGGAAAGGTACGACGCATTAATTTTACACAGCTTTAAGCATTTAAGTTTAACAGCCGTCGGCAGCTTCGCGCCATGGAACCGGATGTTCGAATGCGGCTTGACGTTACAATTCAGGCAGACAGAGGAGGGGCAACATGCTGGTGGACATTAAAGGACGACTTGTCGTTTCTTGCCAAGCGCTTAGCGACGAGCCGTTGCACGGATCGGAAATCATGAAAAGGATGGCGGACGCCGCGATGCGCGGCGGCGCAGCCGCTATTCGCGCAAATGGGGTCGAGGACGTTGCTGCGATTAAGAGCTATGTCGATCTCCCCGTTATCGGTTTGATTAAACGGGACTACCCCGATTCGGAAGTTTATATTACACCCACGCTCATTGAAGTGGAGCAACTCATCGGAGCGGGCGCGGATATGATTGCTCTGGACGCGACGAATCGGACGCGCCCGGGCGGGGTGCGGTTGTCGGATATGATGCGGGACATCCGGGCGGCGTATCCCTCGATGCAATGGATGGCCGATTGCTCCACGCTGGAGGAATGTGTGCAGGCCGAGAAGCTGGGTTTCGACTGCATAGGCACGACGATGCACGGCTATACCGCCGCTACGGCGGGCAAGAAGCTGTATGAAGCTGATTTCAGTTTTTTGCGGGCTGTAGTTCGTGAGGTGGCCGCGCCTGTACTGGCCGAAGGAAACATCCTGACGCCGGAGATGGCCGCCCATGCGCTTGACGCCGGCGCGCACGCGGTCGTAGTCGGCGGGGCGATTACACGTCCCCAACAAATTACCGAACGGTTCGCCGAAGCTATTCGTTCCGTTCGCGCCTGAACGGCGGAACCGTATGTACAAGTCTCGGCATTAGCCTCGTTAGTTATGGTATGCTCATAAATATAACGATCATGAAGGGAGGAATTTCTGTGGAAATCAGGATATTGACTCCAGCGGATGCAGAGGCCTTCTGGCCTCTGCGTCTTCGCGCGCTCAAAGAACATCCGACAGCATTTCTCACGTCTTATGAGGAGAACAAAGATATCAGACCGGAGGACATGGCGCAACGTTTGGAGCAGACGGATTCCAATGTGGTCATTGGAACTTTGGATACTGCAGGTGATCTTGTCGGCATCGTAGGATGTATTCGCGAACCTCGTCCCAAAATCAATCATCGAGCGGTAATCTGGGGAATGTATGTAAGTTCGGAGGCGCAATCCGGCGGGATCGGCTTCAGGCTGTTGAGTGAAGCAATCCGTCAAGTACGCTTATGGGAAGGCGTAACTCAAATGCAGCTTTCCGTCATTCTGCCGAATCCAGCCGCTCAGAGGTTATATGACCGACTTGGATTTACGCCCTACGGAATTCACGCCAAAGCATTGCAATATCATGGGGTAATGTATGATGAGGAGCTCCGTCTCCTGGAATTATGAAAAACAGTGAGAGAAAGAGAGAACAAAAGAATATTAGAGAAAATTAAGGATTTACATCGCAAAACGGATCTGTGCAAACGTTTTAACAAACGGAATCCTGTTGTACTATTATTTTAAGAAATTAAAACGCTTTCTTTTAAACATTTGGAGAATGAAAGCGGATACTTTATTGCTTCAGAATGAAAATTGCATCGGTTTGTATTTTTTTTAAGAATTTGTACAAACGTTTGCACAAATTACGATGATGAGCAATTAAAACATCCCTTTATTCTCACCATGTTCAGAGAAGCAATGAAGCACACAATTTGAAGGGTGGTACGGATATGAAATTTAGAAAGAGTTTGGTCTTGTTGATGGCAGTCATTATGGTGTTCACCTTAGCCGCTTGCGGCGGGGGGGCTAACAACGCCGCTAACACCAATAATGCTCCCGCTAACGGAGCTGAGGGAACAAACGCCGGGAATGAAGCGGCGACGGAAGAAGAATTTAAACCGGAAGAAGGCGCTAAGCTGGTCGTTTGGGACGGCGGCGAACAGAAACCTTTCATTGAGGAAGTAGGAAAGGCGTTTCAGGAGAAATACGGCGTAGAAGTAACATTTACCGAAGTGGGCGCGGATAAATCCGTGGAGCGCATCATTACAGACGGTCCTGCGGGCGTAGGGGCGGACGTTTTCGTGGCGGTTCATGACAGAACGGGTTCAGCCGTATCGTCAGGGGTAGTTCTTCCGAACGACCAATTCGAAGAAGAGACGAAAGCCGCGGCATTCGAAACAGCGATTCAAGCCGTTTCCAATGACGGAATCCTGTATGGTTATCCTAAATCCGTTGAAACCACGGCTGTCTTCTTTAACAAAGATTTAATCCCTAACGTACCTGCAACATGGGACGAAGTGGTTAAATTCGCGGGAACGTTCAATGATACCAAAGCGAATAAGTTTGCCTACATGTGGGATACAGGAAGCTCTTACTGGGGTTACGGTTTCTTCGGCGGGTACGGTTCCTATGTATTCGGTAAAGAGGGAACGGACCCGACAGACATCGGTTTGAATAATGAAGCAGGGATTGAAGCTGCAAAGTTCATTCAAAGCCTGACTTCCATTATTCCTTTGAAATCCGCGGATATTAACGGTGACATTCGTAAATCTTTGTTCACAAGCAATAAACTGGCTATGAATGTAAGCGGACCATGGGATTCCACTTCATTTAAGGAAGGTGTGAAGAATTTGGGTGTCGCGCCTTATCCTAAACTTCCGAACGGGGAACAAATGAAACCGTTCTCAGGCGTTAAGGCGTACTTTGTCAACGCCTATACCAAATACCCGAACGCTGCGAAAATGTTTGCCAGCTTCGCTTCTTCCGCAGAATACCAGAAGCGCAATTACGTATTGACTGGATTATTGCCATCCAACAAGAGTCTTGCCGAAGATGCGGATATTAAGAATGATCCGATTGCTTCCGGCTTCCTGGCTCAATTCGCCAACTCGGTACCGATGCCTTCCATCCCGGAAATGGCTCAATACTGGGCGCCGATGGATGCCGCTTTAGCTTCCTTGTGGAATGACAAAACGGATCCGAAGAAAGCGATGGACAACGCGGTGCAACAGATGAAAGATAATATCTCTACAGGTCAATAAAATAGTCATATCGTTGTCATAGTCACCCGTCTGAGGTTAGGCGGGTGACTTGCGCGATCGGAAAGGAGCTGTGGAGAGGTATGGATCTGCAGAAACAAACAGTAAACGCCGGAGTGCCCTTAGCCGGTAAAGCAAAGACTGCTGCACTTTTATCTGTGCTGAGTATGGGTTTGGGTCAAATCTATAACCGTCAATACGCGAAAGGGATCCTGTTTTTGACTGTGCAATGTATATACATCTACTACATTGTCACCTCGCTCGCAGGCAACCTGGTTGGGTTGGTTACTTTAGGAGATACGCCTACCAAGCTCAAGAAGGTCGGTAAGCTTTATAAGAACGTGGCCGGAGACCATTCCATCTTCATGATGATTTACGGTTTAGTCGCGCTCTTATTTATTGTGATATTAATTTCGCTATATGTGTATAACGTAAGGGATGCTTACCGCAACGGATTAGTCCGGGAACAAGGGAAGCGGACAAGATCGTTTCTTGAGTCCTATTCCCATGTGACACAGAACAGTTTCCCTGTGATTTTATTGTCTTTACCGATGCTTGGTGTCATGTTCTTTACGGTACTGCCGATATTGTTTATGGTGTTGATGGCGTTTACCAACTATTCGGCTCCGGATCATATTCCGGCCAAAAACCTGGTCGACTGGGTAGGCTTTGAAACGTTCCATAATTTGTTTTATTTAAAACAATGGGCTTCCACTTTTTACGGAGTGTTGACATGGACCATTATCTGGGCCGTTACCGCAACCTTAACCTGTTACTTCGGCGGAATTTTCGTTGCCCTGCTTATTCAACAGAAAGGGATTAAGATGAAATCGCTATGGCGGAGCCTGTTCATTATTCCTTACGCCATTCCTCAATTTATCTCGTTCCTGATCATGCGGAATCTGTTGAATTATCAATTCGGCCCTGTGAATCAATATTTCAGGTACTTCGGGTTGGAAGGACTGCCGTGGCTTAACGATCCTTTTTGGGCCAAAGTGACTGTAATCCTGGTGAACATGTGGGTGGGAATTCCGGTATCCATGGTGTTGGTGTTAGGCATTTTGACGACGATTCCAAAAGATTTATATGAAGCCGCAGAGATGGACGGCGCCTCGAATCTTCAAAAATTCCGAAACATCACGTTTCCGTTCATCCTGTTCTCGACAGCTCCGATTCTGATCATGCAATTCGCGGGCAATATCAACAACTTTAATGTTATCTACCTGTTGACCAAGGGCTTGCCGGCTAACGGCGATTATGCCTTTGCGGGCAGCACCGATTTGTTAGTCACCTGGCTATATAAGCTGACGTTGGATAATCAACGCTATAATTTCGCTTCGGCCATCGGCATCATCATCTTTATCATTATTGCGGCGTTCTCTCTGTGGAACTATCGCAGATCCCGTTCGTTTAAAGAGGAGGATATGGTCCAATGACATCTGCCGGCAAAGTTATGAAGCTGACACTAAGCTATATTCTCCTCACGTTAATAGCTGTCGCGTGTCTCTATCCAGCACTATGGATCATCATGTCTTCCTTCAAAGTGGGGGACTCGCTGTTCAGTGAAACCCTGATTCCTTCCGAGTTAACCCTTCAGCATTACAGGGATCTGTTCCTGGTGCACTCGGACAAACAAATTCCATACGCCACCTGGTATTGGAACACGTTGAAGGTAGCTGTGATGAGCATGCTGCTGGGCACATTGTTTCAAATTATGACGGCTTACGCGATCTCCCGATTCCGGTTTGCCGGACGCAAGACATTGATGTCCACCCTCTTGGTGCTGGGCATGTTCCCGGGATTCATGTCGATGATCGCGGTATACATCATGCTGCTGCAATTGAATTTGTTAAATACACATTTCGCATTAATATTGGTGTATACGGCCGGTTCCGCCCTTCATATGTTTGTGGCCAAAGGATTTTTTGATACCATCCCGAAGAGTGTGGAGGAAGCCGCAAGAATGGACGGAGCCAGTCATACGACGATTTTCTGGCGCATCGTGCTCCCCTTGTCTAAGCCGATCATCACTTATATTGCTTTAACTACGTTCTCCGGCGCATGGGTCGATTTCATTTTTGCTAAATTGATTTTACGCGCGCGGGAAAACTGGACTCTAGCAGTTGGCTTATTCGAACTGGTCGACAGTTATTCCAGCACAGAGTTCACTTTATTTGCCGCCGGAGCTGTGTTGGCAGCACTTCCGGTTGCAGCGCTCTTCATCTATTTGCAGCGTTTCCTGGTTGACGGGCTGACAGCAGGCGCAACGAAAGGGTAATAGTGTTCGTCCGTGGGGATCGGGCCTTCGAATCTTGAAGGAACGGTCTCCATTTACTTTTTTTGATAAAAAGTTATTTTACACGAAAGCCAATGTACGATAACATCAAGATTAATTTATACATAGGTTCGCATGTCGTTTTGGAGGTTAAGCAGGATGTCCGTAACCATTAAAGATGTTGCCCGAATCGCAGGCGTTTCTCCTTCCACCGTTTCCAGAGTAATTTCAAATCATCCCCGCATCAGTCGGGCCACAGCGGACAAGGTGAGAAAAATTATGAGTGATCTGGATTATCACCCCAACATCATGGCGCAGAGCTTGGTGTCCAAGACAACGAATACAATCGCCATCATTTTGCCGCGTCCGGCTGAAGAGCTGTTTCTAAATTTGTTCTTCGCCGAAGTGATTCGCGGCATTGTTTCCCAAACTTCGAAGGCCGGTTACGATTTGTTGATGACTTCAGGTTCTTCCCAGAGGGAAGAAGTGGAGGCGATTACCCGTCTTGTCCGGGGGCGTCGGATCGATGGTGTATTGTTGCTGCATTCCCGCAACAACGACCCGTTGATCGCGTTTCTTCGTGAAGAAAACTTTCCTTTTGTACTCATCGGCAGAAGCCCGGATGACCAGGAGGTCCTGTCTGTAGACACCGATAATGTACAAGCGTCTTATGATGCGGTTATGCATCTGGTTATGCAGAGGCATGAACGAATCGGCTTTGTGAACGGGCCGCCTAATCTTACCGTTTCTCAAGATCGGATGGCCGGTTACCGGAAGGCGTTGCAAGAACAAGGATTAGAAGGTAAGCCTGAGTGGATTGTGGAGGGGGAGTTTCTGCAGGAAAGCGGATATCGGGCCATGTCCTTTTTGATGAATCTGTCTGAGCGCCCGACGGCTCTGGTCGTTACGGATGATGTCGTCACTTTCGGTGTTTTACGCGGTTTAATTGAATTGGGATACAAGGTGCCGGAGGACATCGCACTGGTTAGTTTCAACAATATCGCCCTGGCTGAGATGTCTACTCCGCCCATCTCATCGATTGACATAGGTATTTATCAATTAGGTTATACGGCATCCCACGCGCTGCTCGCTTCCATACAAAATGAAGGGGAAGGCAAGAAAAGGGTTATTATCCCCCATCGACTTGTAGTAAGGGAATCTTCTCTCCAAAAATAATACAAGCAAAGCGCGAGGAAATCCTCGCGCTTTATTTGTGCATACTCAGAATCCATCCCGCCACCCATCCATATAACGCATGACCGGTCATCCACCAGAAGAACGCCCCCAGATCCGTAAACGACGGAGTAACTTCAGATAACAGGGTGGTTGGATATAAAAGCGCACC
Source organism: Paenibacillus swuensis (assembly GCF_001644605.1). NCBI lineage: Bacteria > Bacillati > Bacillota > Bacilli > Caryophanales > Paenibacillaceae > Paenibacillus > Paenibacillus swuensis. The sequence goes on from NZ_CP011388.1 coordinate 3,255,197, forward strand.
TAAGCTGAGGCTGAAAAGAACAGCGTATAGAATACGACCTCGCCCTGTAATTCCCCTTTTGTGAAAACCGTAAGCAAAGCTGAGAGCAACGCTAACCGATAACATCATATGAATGCTGAACTGTTGCCATTCTTGCGTGATCCAGCTTCGGAGGCCCGGAATGTAGTCCACATTCAGCAAAAGTACGTATACAAGATGATTAGTCCAAGCTTCTACCCCTTTGAACAAGGCTCCTAGGATTGCTCCTGCTGTCAAACCCGCAATGATACCGCGTACCATCCAATTTTTAAGGATCTTATTCCACCTGCCTTCTATCTATTTTCTTCTTTATTTTAACCCCTTTCCTCCTTTTGTACAATACTTGTAGAATGTTTGTATAATCTATGCTATAATTTTGTTATATTAGGGGCATACCTTGTAAGAATAAGGGTGTCCGGGCAGTAAATCTTCAGGAGGTGGCACAGGTGAGGAAGCGTGTAGCGATTGTCGGAGCCGGACCCGGAGGCTTGGCATCAGGAATGTTGCTGGCTTCGGCGGGATATCAGGTTACGGTCGCGGAGAAGCAACCGCATGTTGGCGGTCGATGTTCCCGGTTGACGTTAGGAGATTACTCGTTTGACATGGGTCCTACGTTTCTGATGATGCCCGATCTGTTGCGAGAGCTATTCCAGTCCGTAGGGCGAAATTTAGACGATTACATAACGATGATGCCGGTTGATCCGCTATATCGGCTTAAATTCGGAGAAACGGAATTTACCCCGACGATGAATCGTCAAGAAACCAAAGAACGGATCGAGGCATTGTTTCCGGGAAACGGCGCAGGGTATGAACGTTTTCTTCGGGAAGAGGAACTGAAATTTAATAAAGTCATGCCGCTGTTGCAACAACCCTTTACCCGACTCAGCGATTATCTGAAAGGCAATGTTTTTGCCGCTTTGCCAAAGCTGCATCTGATGGATACGGTTCACAGCCGGTTGTCCAAATATTTCACCGATGAACGTTTAATAACCGCTTTCTCTTTTCAAGCCAAATACTTGGGCATGTCGCCGTGGGATTGTCCCGGTACGTTTACGATTCTATCTTATCTGGAGCACGCCTATGGATTATTTCATCCGATTGGCGGGGTAAACCGCATTTGTCATGCTATGGCGGAGATTATTAAAGAATACGGCGGCGAAGTGATGCTGGATGCCGGCGTTGAAGAAATTGTCGTCAGGAACGGGAAAGCAACGGGGATACGTCTTGAGAACGGAAAGACCGTGGATGCGGATGATGTTGTAATCAATGCGGATTTCGGAACAGCCGTAACGCAATTATTTGCCCCTGGTGTCATTCGTAAATACGGAACCCAATCGCTTGCGAAGAAGAAGTGGTCATGCTCCACATTTATGATGTATTTGGGGATTGACGGCGAGGTTGATTTACCGCATCATAACATCTATTTTGCAGGCGATTACAGAACGAATGTAGAAGATATAACCAGGACGAAGATTCTATCAACAGACCCATCGATTTATGTGCATAATCCAGGCAGGCTTGATTCGACGTTAGCTCCGGCCGGCAAGACAGCGCTCTATGTGCTGTTGCCTACGCCAAACTTGACAGGGCCTGTGGAATGGGATCAAGTCAAGAATAAGTTGAGAGAGCAGGTTCTTCTAAGATTGGAACAGGAACCCGAGCTTCGGGGGCTTTCTTCGAGAATCGAAGTGGAGAAGATCATTACGCCCCAACAATGGCAGGACGACGTGCATGTATATAAAGGGGCTACCTTCAATCTTGCTCACACGCTGGATCAGATGATGTATTTGCGGCCTCATAACCGATTCGAGGAAGTGGACCGCTGCTGGCTGGTCGGCGGAGGAACGCATCCCGGCAGCGGTTTGCCAACGATTCTGGAATCCGCCAAAATCAGCTCCGGTATGCTCATGGAACGGGATCTTAAATCAGGATACCGGGCGACGACGGCGGTACCGGGCATGGCTAAAGGAGGGCGCATAGGATGAGCACGGCTATTATCGGAGGCGGCGTTGGCGGACTGACAACGGCGCTCCTTCTGTCCGCCAGTGGTGAAGAGGTTACGATATATGAACGCGGCAATCGTCTGGGCGGAAGGTTGGCTTATGAATCGAACGGCACCTATCGAATTGACCAAGGTCCAACCATTGTGCTTTTGCCGGAGATGTTGCTTGAAATCCTGGAAGAAGCCGGTATTTCGCGGGACCGAATTCCATTAATCCCTTGCGACCCGATGTATCGTATTCATTACGCGGACGGCACCTCTTTTGACAAATATAGTGATCCGAA